>CALFOZ010000182.1 GCA_937919205.1 uncultured Planctomycetia bacterium | reverse complement strand
CGCGGTGTTCAACCTGGGCATGAGCGAAGAGGATCATGCCGCGGCGACCGAATGGGTTGAAGTAAATCTTGTTCCAACTCCAGCCGCGTTCGCGTTGCTTGGATTGGCTGGACTTATCTCGCGCCGTCGTCGCTAGAAAGCAGTGGTACAAGTTTTTTTATTCTGCAGACCTGACTACTTTTGTCCCGTCACAACTGTCTCTGATGGGAGTAAATCCACCATGACTTCTTGAGGGAGAACGCTTTTTGTGAGTTGCCCCATGGATTGCATTTGCGTAACCAATGTTGTCCAGCGCGCGGGATCCATGGATCCATATCCGTGCGCCTGCGTCCACGGACCAAGCACGTATTTGCGCATGCGCTGTGCGGCAATGTTCATGGCTTCAAGCGACATGGATGGATTCATTGCAGCAATCTTGGGATTGTATTTCGCAGGATCATTCATGTAATTCGTCCACCCGGCGCGCATGGCGAGCGACAACTTGATGGCGGTATCGCGGTTCTTGTCCAGCCATGTTTGAGAGCTGCACACCACGGCCGTAAAAGGGTCGTAGCCGCTTTCAGCGATGTCAAAAACTTTCACGGGAATCTTTTTCAAATCCATCTCCACTGGCTCAGCGGTGACAAAGCATTGCGTGGCAGAGGCTTGGTCGCTTTGAAAAACAACCAGCGAGCCGCCGTATGGAATAAGCGTGCATGTTGATGGCCCGTATGTTTTGTCCATCCACTTTAAGAATGGCATGCCTGGCTCAATGGCCAACTTGCCGGAACCTTTCCATACTGCCGCCAATGAGTCGGCGCTTGAAGATGCGTGCGTCATAAATCCCATGGGTGAGCGCTCAAAGATGGAAAAAGTTGCGACGATATTTCCGCCTTGCTCGCGCAGTGTCAACACTTGATCGGCGCTGACCACGCCGGCTTCGCACGCGCCTTGCGCGATCAGTTGCGACACGGAAGTTCCAGCCGCGCCCTTGATAATTTCCACATCAAGCCCCTGCGCCTTGAACAAACCATCTTGCTCCGCGGCGTAAATACCTCCAAATTCAGGCTCTGGAACCCAATTCAGTTGCAAGCGAATTTTTTGCGCTTTGGTTGTTGCGTTACTCCCGTCGCACGCGAACACAAGCAAACACGATGCGGCGACAAGCGATTGAAATAATTGATTCATTGATTTCATAATGGTTCCTTAGTGAATCAGCGTAGACGCATGCCACTTGCGAAGCGAGAGCCACCCTAAAAAACTGACGGCACCGAACAATACGAAGCCAACCGCCGCCGAAAGCGCAACCGCGGCGAACACCAAATCAGTGCGCGCGCCACGCATGGACGCGAGCACCACCATGCCAAGCGGAGCATCTTCGCCGGCGTAGCCCGAAACAAATTCGCCAACCACCGTGCCAATCACCGCCAAGCCCGCCGCGATGCGCAAGCCCGTGACAATGTTTGGCGTGGCGCTGGGCAATTCCAATTTCCACCAACGCGTGAAACGATTGGCGTTGTAAATGTGGAACAACTCGCGCAGCGCGGGATCGGTGGAGCGAAGTCCATCAAGCGTGTTGGCCAACACTGGAAAAACCGCCACAATCGCGGCGCTAGCCACAGTCGCGCTAAGTCCATAGCCAAACCAAATCACCAACAACGGCGCGATGGCAACCAGTGGAACCATTTGAAAGAGCGATGCCAGCGGATAGAGACCGCGCTGTAAAAATTTGCTTTGACTCAACACGCTTGCGCATGTCATTCCCACCACCGCCGCGATGATAAACCCAAGCCCCGCGCTAATCGCAGTTGAAAGCGTGGCCTGTAGCAATTGGCGTGAATCAACATTGGCGGCGCGCAGAATCATGAGCGGCGACGGCAGTAAATACGCCGCGGGCTTGAACACCATCACCGCAATTTCCCACACCACAAGTAGCGCGATGGCCGTGAATATTGGCGGCAACGCTACGCGCAGAATATTTTTCATCGCATTGCCCCAATATTCTTTGTGTCACACCACTGACCCGCGACAGATTGGCGCCCTGCCAAATACATTGTCGCTTGGCGCAGAGTCTTTAGAAAGTTCATCGCGTCACTTCCACTACTTCATTTGTTTGCATCGTCATCTGTTGATACACGCGTTCACACAGCGCGACAAATGGCATGCTTGTTCGGTGCGCCGCGTCCTTGGGCACATCGATCACAATGGCTGGCAATGTGCGTCCGGGCTTGCCCCGCATCACCACAACTTGCTGGGCAAGCGACACAGCCTCTTGAATGGAATGCGTCACAAGAATTGCCGTGGTGCCAGTCTGTTGCCAAAGTTGGCGCAGTTCCTCATCAAGGGCAAGCCGCGTGACTTCATCCAGCGCGCCGAATGGCTCGTCCAACAATAAAAGTTTGGGCCGCGTCACCAATGCGCGGGCCATGGCCACTCGCATTCGCATGCCGCCCGAAAGTTGCGCCGGCATTTTGTGCTCGCTATCGGACAACTGCATCTTGGCCAACATTTCACGCGCCGCTGTATGCCTTTCTTGCGCCGATACACCATTCAGTTCAAGTGGCAATGCCACGTTTTGTAGAACGTTTCGCCAAGGAAGCAAGCGACCCTCTTGAAAACAAAAACTAATAGCGTTGGCTTGCGCCGCGGCAACCGCTGATTGCCCGCGCGGGGCATGATCGCTTTGGGAATCACTTTCACCGCCCGCCATGAACACAATCTCACCGCTTGATGGAGCGATCAACCCGCCGATCAAACGCAACAATGTTGTTTTGCCGCCACCGGAATCGCCAACGATCGCCAAGAATCCGCCGGGCTTTACTTGCACATCCGCATGGTCAATCACATTCGCGCCAGCAAATTTGTGGCTGACTCCGCGAACATGTACGCCAATAGCATCGCGCATTGTTTGTCCCGTCATTGCGAAACACTTTCAACACGCGGCAACCGCGGCCCAAGCGGGGATCTCACTCGACCTCAATTTCCACTTCGGACGCGCTTGACGATTTTGGCAACTTGGCCGCCAATTGCGCCTCTAATTCCTTTGGATCCATTCCGCTTGGAATAAAAACCAGCGCGATCACTTGGCGCTTCTCGACAAGAATGGACGAGCTCTTCACTCGGCAATGCAACAACTTCAGCGCATCAACAGCGGCCTTGTAGGTGTCTTGCACATTGCCCTTTTCGCCCACGCGAATTTTCACGCGCGCGCTGAGGTGCATTTCCAAATACAGAATCAGCAACCATGCGAACACGGTCACAAACACGGCGGTGGCCCATTGACCAAGTCCACAAGCCAGGCCAAGTAGCACGCACAAAATCGCCTTGCCCGTGATCTTGGGATTGTCCAGCACTGTTCGAAAACGAATCAAACCACCAATGCCGAAAATCACTAACGCCATGGATGAATTCACTTGCACAAGTTCAGCGACAACGGCGCCAACAACCGCAAGCACCACCAACGACTTGCACTCCTCATGGTCCGACAACGGATTCAGCCTGGTACTGCGGCGCGGATGTTGCGCGATCAAAGTGGCCAGCAACACGCTGAGCAACAAGCCCGAGAACAATTTGATAATGAACCATGTGTGAATAAAACGCTCGAAAGACTGGGTGATGTCATTGAACGCGCCGCCATTGGATTGCGTTGTGGTTGTGGCCGCCTTGGTGAGCAACTCGCCAAGATCTTTTTCGGCGAAGGCGAATTGGGTGACGAACAAAATGGAAAGAAGGATGAAAATATTTTGGATGCGTTTCATAGTTGGTGGCCTCTGGCTTTATAGAGTATCTTTTCTACGTCTACCTTGCTGATTTCAATTTCCTAGGAGTTGTCATGACCAGTATCGCAAAAATGTTCAAGCTTCATTTTCTCGCCAACGTGCTGGCCAACCATAAAAAAACTGCGTGCGCCGCGGTATTGCTTGCCATGTTGGCTCCATCCATTGCCGCGTGCCAAGAAGATCCAAACGCGCCCGCGACTGACACCAAACATCACAAAGATAAAGATAAGGATAAAGATAAGGACAAGGATAAAGATAAAGACGCTAACACCACAGGCACCGAACAACCTGCGAATGGCGCGGCCGATGGCGACACATCTAAGAAAGATAAATCGAAAGACAAAGATAAATCTGGCGTGCCAGGCAAAGCCGCGCATGACCATGAAGCCTCGCCCACTGAAGTTTCTTGGCTGATCACCATGCATGGCGTTGATGGGCAACCGCAACAAATCACCGCCGTGAATGGTTTGGGACAAATCAAAGGTCCTGGCACTGGACCAGTTCCTAGCGGTCCCGCTGGCGCCGCGCCGCATGATCTTCGAGGCATGGCCATACTTCCAGATCAAAGTGTTCTTGCTGTGAACGCCTTCATGAAGGACTCGCGCATTCTGCACTTTGGCGCGCCCGACGCCAACAATGTGCGCGCGTACATGAATGATTTTGCCAAGCAAGGTCCAGCCAATCCCGCCATGCTTCACAGTTACGCCATTGCCATGTCGCCCGATGGCGATGTGTATGTGAGCAATCAAGACACCAACACAGTGACGCGCTACGGAGGTTTTGGCCGCGCCACTCCAGGCGCGCCGTTACCGCATCCAGAATCGCTCGCGGGCTTCGGCAATCTGCCTGCAGGCGTATTCATTGCAAATTCGCAAGTCAGTCCAGTGGGTTTAAGCGCGGTGCGTGGAATGTGTTTTGGTCCAGACGGCTATTTATATGTGGCCGACCGCGACGGTTCGCGCGTGAGCAGTTACGACCGCAAGACGGGCGAGCGCGTGAAGATTGTGGTGAGCGAAGCCAACGGCTTGAAGAAGCCAATTCAAGTGACTTTCACCGAGGATGGAAAAAGTTTATTTGTGGGCGACGATGAGACAGAGCAAGTGTTGCGCCTTGATATGGACAGCGGCTTGTGCAGTGTGTTCATTCCTCGCGGCACGGCTGGACTGCGGGCTCCATCGGCGTTGGTGGTGAGCGCGAAGTGGCTTTATGTTGGAAGCCGTCTCACCAAGGAAATTCTGCGCTTTGAAATTGCAACGGGCAAGCCCGACAGCAAGCCGTATGTGACTCTGCCCGATCATCCGGAATTTTTACTGCATGTGATTCCGCCAGTTGAGCCGGACAAAAAATAATTTGATTTTTATTTGCACTTGCGCAGTGAAAGACGCTATTCATTTTTAAGTTTGAATTGCGTCCCATTCAAAATCATTTCGGCATGCGCCCCGCCAAAATGTCCGCGTGAAAGCATCAAACGCGCAATTTATTTTCCGCGCTTTGCCTGCCACTCATCAAAGGTGGCTTGACGCGCCAAGAGCCACGCTTGATGACCGCACCCCTCGCGGAATTCAAATGCGTGCGTGCGCTTGCTCATATCGCGGGCCGCAAAATCTGGCGGCAAGTGCGCCTCATCAAGCTCTAAACGCCGCGAATTACTGCTAAACCAAATGCTTCCCTGCGGCGAAAGCCACTTGGGCAAACTGCCAATCAGTGCTGGCCAATCGCGGTCAACACTAAAACTGGAAGCCTCCATGCGCTTTGAATTTGAGAATGTCGGCGGGTCGCACACGATCACGTCGTATTGCTCGCCGGGCTTTGGTCCACGGTCAAGCCACGCCAAACAATCCGCCTCCACAAGTCGGTGCGCATCGCCAACATCAAAACCATTCAGGCGCAAATTGCGCAGGGTCCACGCTTGATAGGTGGCGCTCATGTCCACGGTGGTGGTTGCAACGGCGCCGCCATCAATGGCGTAGCACGTGAAACTTCCGGTGTAGGCGAACAAATTCAACACGCGCAAACCTTTACAGCGTTGGCGCACCATGTCGCGCGTGGTGCGGTGATCAAGAAACAATCCGGTGTCTAGATAGTCCGTCAAGTTCACTTCAAAGCGAAGGCCTTGCTCACGCATCACACGTAGCGTGCTTGGCGCGTTGTCCGCCACGGCCACTTTTTGATATTGACCTTGCCCATCATCCGCGCCTTCGCGGCGATTTTTCTGGCGACGCCGCTCCTTCACAAAAAGTTTCTCGCGCGGAATTTCCAGCGACGAACAAATTTTCTCAATGCAGTTCGCCTCATGCGCGTCTTGCTGGTCCTCGGTTTCATCTTTGGTGCGCGGATGCAACCATGCCACCACTTCGCCGCCGTACCAATCCACCACGGCGGGAAATTCCGGAATGTCGCGCTCGTACAAACGGAACGCGTCGTTGCCCGCCTTGGCCGCCCACTTCTTCAACTGCCGAAGTCTTTTTGAAAGCCGATTGGCGAACATGCGCCAACCCTAGCGCAAGTCAATTGGCCAAGTATCGGTCGCGTTACCAAGTACGCGCGCGGCATGGCTCATGGCATGAACCAATAAATGCCAATTGCCCGAAGCCTTGCTCTTAGCATTGACTAGTAAGTGCCAATTGACCGCCGCTTGGCTCACAGCAATCGCAAAAGATGACCGTAACGCCCGCCATTTGGCTATTTCCAATCGCCACAAAATACCGACACAAATAACTTTGAAGCACCATGAATAGTCTTATAACCATATTTCAAACACCATTCAGCCCCCCATTTGCCCATTTGCCCCACTTTCGTTACTCTTCTAGCCCTTCACGGAATCCGTGAAGGATTCCATAACTCTACAAAGGAACTTTGAGATGATGAACCGACTCCGCTGGAGCCTGAACCTGATCGCCACTTTCGCACTTCTTACCCTGTTCGCCGCGCCTGCGTTTGCCGGTGAAGCCGACCTGAAGGTGCCTTCAGTTGACCTTGCAAACTTTAAGTTTGGCAACACGGTCATCCAAGGCAACTACCTCATGATGATGGGCCTGATTGTCTGCGTCTTGGCGGGTGTGTTTGGTTGGTACCAATACGGTCAAACCAAGGCGTTGCCAGTGCACAAGAGCATGTCCGATGTCTCCCACATTATTTGGGAGACATGCAAGAGCTACCTCTGGCAACAAGGCAAGTTCTTGGCGCTGTTGTGGATTCTCATCGGCGCGTGCATCTTCTATTACTTTGGATATCTGGAGCACAAGGACGCGTTCTCCGTGTTCATTATTCTGTCCGCCAGCGTGCTTGGAATTCTTGGCTCGTACGGCGTGGCGTGGTTCGGTATTCGCATCAACACCATCGCGAACAGTCGCACCGCGTTCGCAAGTTTGAAGGGCCAAGGCCTTCCAGTGCTTGCCATTCCTTTGCGCAGCGGCATGAGCGTTGGCCTTCTGTTGGTCAGCGTTGAATTGTTCTTCATGATTTGTATTCTGAAATTTCTGCCGACCGCGCTTGTTGGTCCGGCCTTCATTGGTTTCGCAATTGGCGAAAGTCTTGGCGCCAGCGCGCTTCGTATATGCGGTGGAATTTTCACCAAAATCGCCGACATTGGCGCTGATTTAATGAAGATTGTCTTCAAGCTTCCAGAAGATGATCCGAAGAATCCAGGCGTGATCGCGGATTGCACCGGCGACAACGCGGGCGACTCAGTTGGTCCAACCGCAGACGGATTTGAAACCTACGGCGTGACCGGCGTTGCGCTGATCGCGTTCTTGGCGCTTGCCATTGGCGACACTGGTCCTGAAGGCCAAGTCGTGTGCGCAAAGTTAATCGTGTGGCTCTTCGCCATGCGCGCGCTGATGATCATTACAAGTTTGCTGAGCTACTTCATCAACGAAGTGTTGAACGAAAGTCGTTTCGGCACCAAGAAAGATTTTGATGAGGAAGCGCCGCTGACAAGTTTGGTGTGGATCACTTCAATCGTTTCGATTGGCGTGACCTTCCTTGCAAGTTGGGCGTTGCTTGGTCAATTTAGCGAGACCGTTGTGATGGGCGAAGCGCCCGCGGTTCTTGTGAACAACACAACCGGCCAAGCTGTGGCTGGCATCGTGGTTGATACGGCAACATACGCCTACACAAGTTTGTGGTGGATTCTTTCCGTCATCATTAGTTTGGGTACCATCGCCGGCGCGTTAATTCCTGAACTCACCAAAGTGTTCACCAGCACCAACAGTCGTCACGTTCGCGAAGTGGTTCAAGCCAGCGCGCAAGGTGGCGCAAGCTTGAATGTTCTTTCCGGTTTCGTGGCGGGCAATTTCTCCGCGTTCTGGAAGGGTTTGGTTCTTGCCTCGCTCATGGCGTTGGGTTGGTGGGCCAGCAATAATGCTGACATCCTGAACTTGATGCCTGCGAAATATGATTTCGCCGCGCCAATCTTCGCGTTTGGTTTGATCGCTTTCGGATTCCTTGGAATGGGTCCTGTCACCATCGCGGTGGACAGCTTTGGTCCAGTCACCGACAACGCGCAAAGCGTGTTTGAACTGAGCCAGATTGAGAAGATTCCAAACATCCGCGAGGAAGTGAAGCGCGACTTCGGCTTTGAGCCAAGTTTTGAAAACGCAAAGCACCTTCTTGAGAAGGGTGACGGCGCGGGCAACACGTTTAAGGCAACCGCCAAGCCAGTGCTCATTGGCACCGCGGTTGTGGGCGCAACCACAATGGTGTTCGGCATCATCTTGATGTTGGACAAGTTGTACGGCGATGTCGAAAGCAAGCTCTCAATCGTTCGACCAGAAATCCTGCTTGGACTTCTGGTGGGCGGTTCGGTGATCTACTGGTTCACAGGCGCAAGCACGCAAGCCGTTGTGACGGGCGCGTACCGAGCCGTTGTGTTCATCAAGGAGAACATTAACCTTGAGAAGGCCACCGCAAGCATTGAGGACAGCAAGGAAGTGGTGCGCATTTGCACCGTGTACGCGCAAAAGGGAATGTTCAACATCTTCATCGTGGTGTTCTGCATGTCCTTGGCGTTGCCGTTCTTTAATCCATACTTCTTCATTGGCTACCTGATCGCCATTGCGTTCTTTGGCTTCTTTCAAGCCATTTTCATGGCAAATGCCGGCGGATCTTGGGACAATGCCAAGAAGATTGTTGAAGTGGACATGCGCATGAAGGGCACTGACCTTCACGCGGCGACCGTGGTTGGCGACACCGTTGGCGATCCTTTCAAGGACACCAGTTCCGTGAGTTTGAACCCAGTCATTAAGTTCACAACGCTGTTTGGTTTGCTCGCGGTGGAAATCGCCGTGCAAGAGCAAGTACAGCCGTACAAGTTCTGGATTGGCGGAGTGTTCTTCGCGATCGCGTTGATCTTTGTGTACCGCAGTTTCTACAGCATGAGAATTCCAACCGACGCCAAGGCGTAATACTTACTCAAGACTGTTTAAGACGGCGGCTCTACACTGTGGACTTCCAATGAAGTACTGGCTCCACAGATCATGTATGACCGCCGTCTTTTTATTTTTAGGCGCGATGTTGGCTGATGCGGCCGTTGCGGCGGGCGATGCGACAGTGCGAGCGCACTTGAATTTGCAAGCAAGTTTGCTGGTGAATGTGGTGGCAGTTGCTCAGGCCCCTTCTGCCGCTAGTGCGGCAACTACGCAGCAACCTGCGGCGCCAACTGTTTCGCAAACAAGTATTGCGCAACCAAGTGTTTCAACTATTGCGGCGCAAAATATTTCGCAAGCCAGCGCCGCGCCTGATACGTCCAAAGACCATGAGCATGCCAGCGCACCCAAAATGCCAAAGTGGATTGAAGAAGGCATAGAAAAATTTGGCGCAATCACGGTATTTGTGGCATTTGTTGTCAGCGGCATTGGCTTGCACTTAAGCGAGGATTTAATTCTTATTCCCGCAGGTTGGCTTTCCGCAAATGATCCAAGATTCTTTTGGGAACTTGCGGCGGCGGCGTACGCCGGAATTGTGCTAGGCGATCTTGGCTGGTTTCTGCTGTGCCGCACATTTGGCGCGCGACTTTTGCAAAGCAAGTTCTTCAAGCGCATGTTCCATCCGCGGCGCTTGCTTGAAGTGAAATATCAAATCGATCAACGCGGCGTGTTGGTTCTGATCGCCGCGCGTTTTATTCCGGGCACGCGCACGCCGGTCATCACCATGTGCGGCGTACTGCACATGGCCACATGGAAATTTATTTTGGTGGAGGCCGTGTGCGTTCTGATTACCGCGCCCATGCAAATGGCCATTGGCTGGCTGGCATTTCACGCGGCGGCGCAGGCGGGCGTGACGGACATATTCCACCAAATCATGATTGGCGTGGCGGTGACATTGGCCGTGGTGATTGGCCTGTGGTTGGTGCACCGAGCGATTGAACAGCGCAAATCAAAGAAGCGCCCGCCGCGCGCCAATGTGGCTTGGTTGCGCACGTTTCGCGGCGCGGCAAAGGCCTCCTAAAGGCGCAAATACAAGTGCGGCAATAGCAATTGCGTGATTGCCTGCGGGCGTTGCGGGCAGATCAAAGCGAAGGTATGTTTGAACATTCGCAACTGTTGGCTGGAAAATATTGGGCGGTTACTCAAGCGGTCAACGAGGGCAGACTGTAAATCTGCTGGCTTAGCCTTCGGAGGTTCGAATCCCCCACCGCCCATTTGGAAAAAGAAGACCCGTGCGTCTTCTTTTTTCTTTGGCGGCGCAATGGGATTGAAATTTCATTTGCAACACAGTCTGATCTATACTGAATCAATGTCCGCCAACGTTCCAGCCAACAACGCAATTGTGTCGCAAGACCCGGACATTCTGGGTGGCGTTGCAGTATTCGCGGGAACGCGTGTTCCGTTTGGAACATTCATTGAATACCTTGAAGGCGGCGACTCGCTCGACACTTTTTTAGCCGACTTTCCAAGCGTTCGCCGCGAGCTCGCCATTGCGGCGTTGGAGTGGCTACGCCAACTTGCCACAAGCGATAAAGGTCCACGTGCGTCTGCTGCTTGATGAATGCACTCCGGCTGGATTGATTCAATTTTTTGTCGGCGTTGAAGTTGACCACGTGACCGCCATCGGATGGTCAGGTACAAAGAACGGCAAACTACTCGCGCGCATGGTGGAGTCCGGGTACTCGGGACTCGTGACCACCGACAGAAATTTGGCTTACCAACAGCAGGTGAACGCGGGACAAATCTTTGTCATCGTTTTGATTGCCCGCACAAATCGACTTGCTGGCCTTGAGCCTTTGATCAAGCTCGCGATCAAGCAAGCGCATGAAGCAAAGCCTGGTGAAGTGCGGCACATTCAATAAGTTGTGCTTGGTATGTGATCGCTCAAACAACTTGCGCTGCATAAATACAAAGCCTCTGGCGCTCAGACAACTCGCGATGCATGAAAGAGGTTGCCACGGGTGGGTCAAGCAACGGGTGCAAGAAAGTGAAACGCTTTGCAGAAAGGGTGGCACCAGTCGCTCAGACAACGCACCCCACGCGAGCGGGGCTCGCGTGGGTGCTAAACTCGCTTGTGGTGCCACCCTTTCTGCGACGCGGGAATTTGTGGGGCTTGTGCGGGTGCGCAACTCGCTTGTGGTAGCAGTCATGATCACGCAGTGTCGCGAGTTGTTTGAGCGCCCGTGGCTTCATCGACGACATCATCTAATCTGACTCCATGAGCAGTACGCAACTGAACAGCGAACATAAACAACCGGATCACTTTCGCGTGATTGGTTCGGTTGGCGCGACTGGAATTGTGGTCGCATCCATGGTGGGTAGTGGAATCTTTTCGCTCACCGGACAATTTGGCGCCAAGCTTGGCACCGCGGAAAATATTCTTGCCGCTTGGATTATTGGGGGAATACTCGCTTTGTGTGGCGGCCTATCGCTTGCAGAGCTGGGCGCCATGATTCCATGTTCTGGCGGAAGTGTTGAATTTGCACGCCGCGCATTTGGGCGCACAACTGGATATTTGGTGGCTATGGTCACCATTTTGTGCGGCTACTTTCTTTCGCTTGCGGTTGTGGGATTGCTGTTGGCGCAATATGTGAACCAACTTCTTCCCACACCGCTAAATATAAACCTGATTGCCGCGCTCACTATTGCCGCCGCGTTTGTGTCGCAACTTTTTGGCTTGCATGCGGGTTACAAATTCAACACAGCGCTATCAATTATAAAAATTGGATTTATCGCGCTCTTTGTGTGCGCGGGACTTTTCTGGCCGATTCAATCGCGCATGGTCGCGCCTGTTGTAAACGAAGCCGTCACGCACCTAGGAATTATTTCCGGCGCCGTGGCAAGCGCGACACTTGTTGTCAGCTTCGCGTATCTGGGTTGGTCCACTGGCGCGGATATTGCGGGCGACATTAAGCGGCCAGGTCGCAATGTTCCGCTGTCCATCATTGGCGCAATCGCGCTGGTTTTTGTGCTGTATATCGGCGTGAATCTTGTGTTTCTGCGTGTGATTGATCCGGCCGCCATGCTGGAAACAAATGGCACGCCAATGCAAGCCATTGGTGGAGTGGCCGCGCGCTTGATTTTTGGAACAGCCATGGGAGACGCAATGACTGGCGTGATTGCGCTGTTGTTTTTTTCAACGCTTGTTTCAGGCGTGATCACTGGTGCACGCATACTGGAGTCCATGGCGCACGCGCGCGAGATTCCTGCGTGGACCGGTGTTCGTAAGAGCAATGGGGTTCCGACGCGCGCACTTGTTGTGGTCACAGTCGCCAGCCTTGCATCGCTTGCGATTGGAAATCTGGATGACATTCTTGGGCTGCTCACGGTGCTGGTGAATTTTTTCTCGTCGCTGTCCGTTGCCGCGGTGCTAGTTCTGCGCCGAACCATGCCCGACGCGCCGCGCCCCTTCCGCGTGCCGTTGTATCCAGTGACGCCGATTATTTATATGGCGTTGGCTGGCTGGAGCATTGCGGCCAGCGTGATGGACGGCGGATTGAATGCAATCATTGCCTCAATCGCCGCAGTTATAATTCTTTTATTCATCAAGCCACTTTTGACGATTGGCAAAAAGCGTCAAATAAAGCCGCTTGATTGAAAAAACGCCCCGCGCACAAGCTGTGTGAATTGCACAATCTGCACAAATTCCCACTTTCCCACTTGACACTTGTGGGATTGTGGCAAATACTGTCTTCATGATCCAAATCAACACCGTCACCAAACAAACTGACTCAAAAGGAAGAATCACTTTGGGTGAAGCCTTCGCGAATCGAACAATGATTGTGGAACAACAAGGTCACGACATTGTGTTGCGGTTGGCGCGGGTGATTCCACAAAAAGAAGCGTGGCTGTACGAAAGCGAGAAGGCGTTGTCTGCTGTTCGAAATGGTTTA
>CALFOZ010000181.1 GCA_937919205.1 uncultured Planctomycetia bacterium | reverse complement strand
GAGCCCGCGCCGAGCGAGCCCGTGCCGAGCGAGCCAGATCCAAGCGCAACGCCAACTTCTCAAGATGATCTTTTAAACTCAACGCCAAGTCAGCCTGCGACTCCTCCATCGCTTGCGGGCGGCGCTGATCCTGTACAAGCACTCACGGAGGCTCGTGCGGCAATGGCCGCGTCACAGTGGCGTACAGCTATTGATTCGTGGACCACGGTCTTGAACGCCAATCCAACGAGCGAAGAAGCTAAAAATGGCTTGCAAACGGCTCAAATGCAATTGGATCAAGACAGTGGAAGTTTGTTGGACAAGGTTGGCGACGAGATGACGGTGCGCCGCGAAAGTCTTCGCGTTAATTTTGAAAATAGTTATTTCAGCGCCAACGAAAAATTGAATCGGGGCGATTACGCGGGCGCAAATATGGACGCGAGCACCGCGAAGCAATTATTGGATCGTGATCAGTCCATCATTCCGGCGAGTGAATTTGATGCCATGAACGCTCGAGTTGGCGCGTTGATCGACCAGATCAATGAATCGCGCATTGTTGGGCAAGCTCTTGACCAATCCAAGCAACGTGCCGATGCGCAAAAGTCCTCAAGCGACGCGCAACGCATGGCACAGCAAAAACGCCTGGCAACGATCAGTGAAATGCTGATGCGGGTTCGTCAATTGCAGATGGAATTGAAGTACGACGAAGCGTTGCAAGTGATTGATCAGATCTTGTTCATGGATCCAACCAATCCCGCGGCGCTCGCCCTGCGCGACGTGCTTGAAAGCACAAAGATGTATCGACAATGGTCCGATGCCCAGCGTCAACGCAACGCGGCGTTTGGTCAAATGCAGTTGCAAGACATGCAGGCCACAATTCCACCCAAGATCAATCTTGCGGGAGATGGCCCAAAGAGCACCAATGCAATGATTACGTATCCAGAAGATTGGCCGAGATTGTCTTTGGATAACGAAAAATTCGCGCCGGCTGGTTGGGCGAGAACGCCCGAAGATGCCAGCATTGCCAAGCAGTTTGATGAGCAGTTTCCATTTCCTGAGACAACCGCAAATCAGAAACTGAGCGAGATTCTTGCGTTCTGGCAACAGATCACCAAGATTCCGATGTACGTCAATTGGAAAGCGTTGGGCGAAATTGATATCACCCAAGAAACCGAAGGCATTCTGTTGGAAAAAGCCACCGTGAGCGCGCGCGTCATGCTTGGTCGCATTTTGGAGCAAGTTGGAAATCCAAGTTCGGACAGCGGACGAGCTGTTTCTGAAATCATGAATGGACAAGTTGCGGTAACCACATTCACGGCTCTGCAAGCTCTGCCAGAAGCCAAGCGTCCGCGTGTGTATGACCTCACTGATTTAGTGTTTAAGTACCCCGATAACGTCCAGCTTCCAAGTCTTGGCGCTGGCGGCGGCGGCGCTGGCGGCGGTGGCGGTGGCGCTGGCGGCGGTGGGGCTGGCGGAGGTGGCGCTGGTGGTGGCGGTGGCGCTGGCGGTGGCGCTGGCGGTGGCGCTGGCGGTGGCGCTGGCGGT
>CALFOZ010000180.1 GCA_937919205.1 uncultured Planctomycetia bacterium | reverse complement strand
AGCGCGAATCCGCCAAGAAAGAAAAATATCAAGTTATTGATATTCCATACAACGAATTAGTTCGTGGCCAACCCAATCTCAATATTGTGATTCGGCCAGGTGATTTAATTTATTGTGATTCAGGCCAAGTTGGAGTGGTCTATATTGACGGTGAAATTAGTCGTCCTGGTGTTTATAATTTGCCCACTTCTGGAAGACTGACGCTCAGTCGATTGGTTGCGGCGGCTGGCGGCGTGAGTGAACTTGCCATTCCTGAGCGGTGCGATTTGGTTCGACGTCTTGGAAGCGACAAAGAGGCTTGCGTTCGTGTTAGTTTGGCCGCCATTCGAAATCGCGCCGAGCCCGATATTTTTCTAAAGCCCGACGATCACGTGATCGTCGGAACCAATTTCTGGGCGTTGCCTCTGTCACGTTTTCGTCGCGATTTGTCCTTCCCAAATTCTGTGGGGTTTCAACTTGATCGAAACTTTGGAAACGATGTCTTTGGAGCACCGCCGCAAAACTTCAATAATTAATTATCTTGATGATGTGGCGGGCTTGGAAATGGCGTGAAGAATACAATGACCTCGACACCAAACACAAAAATGTTTGAGCGCCCACAAAATGTGGTTGAGGTATCGATTCAGACAGCGGCCATAACCGCCGGCGTTTTAGTGGTGCTTATCATTGGGGTTTTTTGGGAGTGGATTCTTCATCAAGTGGAGTGGGCAATACGAGAACCATCCGACTGGGGTCACACTCTCATTATTCCGCTGGTCAGCGGCTATTTTGTATGGACCAAGAGAGAATTGATTTTGGCCAAGCCACTACACCCATCGTGGTGGGGATTGGCCATCATGATTTTGGGAATCGCCTGGTACATGATTTGTAATTTAGGCCCCGCCGCCCTGGCGCACCACAATATTCGCGCATCTGGATTTGGGATCACTCTGATTGGAATGGGCTTACTGCTTTTGGGGTGGGCCGCCATGAAATATATTTGGTTTCCACTTTTTTACATGTTGGCATTTTTCCAAACCGTGAGCGAGCGGCTCATGCATATTGTGACATACCGCATGCAGGATATTTCCGCCAAGGGCGCGTATGTCTTTCTCAATCTTATCGGCATTGAAACTGATCTTTCCGGCAATGTGTTGACCATATTCAAAGATGGAAATCCCATGCAACTGAACGTGGCCGAGGCGTGCAGTGGCATGCGCATGCTGGTGGCCTTTTTGGCGCTTGGTGTCGCAATGGCTTACTTGTCATTGCCCAAACTGTGGCAACAAATCATGTTGGTTGCGCTTGGAATTCCCATTTCCATATTCGTGAACGTGTTGCGCGTGGCCTCCCTTGGCATTTTGGGAATGTTCGATCAAAATTTCATGTCTGGTGAATTTCACCACATGATTGGGTTGGTCTGGCTTCTGCCCGCATTTTTCTCATATCTTGCCGTGCTGTGGATTCTTTCCATGTTTCTTGTGGAAGAGGATCCAATGAAGGGAAAAATGGCATGAGAGTAGAAACCACCGAGAAAAAAGCATTCATTGCGGCATGTTTGTGCCTTGTCATCGGAGGCCTTGGCTTTCGAGTTGCCATGGCCGAGCTGAAGGTGTACTTACAAAAAGAATCAGTCCCCCTGCGCGCTCCGATTGATGAATTGCCAAGAACGCTTGGAAATTGGAAACAGGTTGGAAAAGACCAGCAATTTTCTGACGCAATGATTGAGGAGCTTGGCACAACTCAATTTCTTGATCGCTCATATGTATCGCTTGGCGACAACACCAACGGGGTTATGCAAGTGCATGTCGCGTACTACACAGGCATGATTGACACGGTTCCCCACGTGCCTGAGCGATGCTGGGGCGCTTCGGGATTGGTCATGTGGGGGGAGTCCCAAATACGCCAGCAGAAATTGGACACCTCCAAATGGGATTTCAAGAGTGGTCCAGTTCAAATTTCGAGCGGCCTGCGTTATCCGCAAACCATGGTGAAGGAACCAGTGACGCGCAATGAAATCTTGGTGAATCTTCCACTTGGAGATATCACCATGACTGCGACCTGCTTTCAGGATCCAAAGAAACCAAACATGACATTTATTGGCGGATATTTTTTCATCGCGAATGGATCACTCACCCCATCCGCCTTGGCGGTGCGAAACCTTTCTTTCAGATTGACCGATCGCTACGCGTATTATTGCAAGGTGCAGTTTTCATATCGGGTCAATGAGCCGCCCGAAAAAGCGATTACGATGTTCGATCAGTTGTCCTCGGATCTTCTTCAGTCGCTACTTCCTCAACTTATGCGAAGCCTTCCAGATTGGCCTTCGCTTGAAAGCAAATCCTCAACCGCACTTGGAAATAATTCATAATCATGGCAAAGCGCAAAGTAAATATTAAATTCATCCTTCTTTTTGTCAGCGTTCTTGTGATTGGCGCGCTGAGCATCGTGGGTATCTACTACTACCAAATCATTCTTGCGCCAGAGCGCAACTTTAAAAACGCAAATCAATTTATGGAGGCGGGGAATTACGAAAAAGCGGTCGGTTACTACGGACGCGCTGTTTCTAAAAAGCCAAACAACATCGTGTATCTCAACGCCATGGAGCAGGCGTTATTGAAACTTATTCCAAAATCCGAAAGCGAAGCCAACGAAAATTACAACAAACTGCTCTCCATTCAGATTGCCAGGACGCGCGCCACAAAAACGGATCCCAAGGTTTGGATTGCCGCCATGGAAACGCTTCGGGATCGATGCGAACTGTATCGCTCGGAAGTGTTGTGGCGTGAATTTACCGCCACCGCTGAGCAGATGGATGGCGCGCTATTACCGGAAGAACCAACGCGCGCGCTTGCGAAATTTTGGAAGGTGCTTGGGCAATCCGAACGGTATAGCACGCTAACGGCGGAGGAGAGGCAGGGACTGGACAAGGAATTTTTGGAAGTTGTGCAATTATTGCCAACAGATGATCGCATGTGGTTGGCGTACTTTGACTATCTATTGGGCAAGGCCCAAGCGCAAGAACGCGGCAACCAACAAGCTTTGGCTGTGGAAACATTGCGCCAATTTGACACCGCCTTGGTGGAGTGTAAAAAGAAGAATCCCCAGGGAATTGCGGCATCTATTGCGTTGGTGAAACGGCTCAGAGATATGCAGTTGCGCGGCGAAGGCACATTGAATAAAGCGGATTTGGCGGCCGCATACAAGTCCATTCTTGACGCGGCGCCTCGGATCATTGGCGATCGCAAATTAACCCTGGCCGCCGCCGTGGCGATGTTTAGCGGAGCATCTTTTGAATCAAATATGCAAGCCATGAAATTGATCGAGGATCACCTCAAGCAATTTCCCGACGACGCCGTCACCCAACAAATTTATTTAAATCTTGCAAGAGGCATGTCAACTGGAATTGGAAAGGAATTAGCTGAGACTGTATTCACGCAATCCAATTTGCCAACATCCATCGAATCATTGTCACAGCAGGGCGCGCGCGAGGCCGCCGCGGATTTGCTTTATACCCTGACATTTGAAGAGTGGCGCAAGGCGGTGGACGAGTCGGAAAAAAAAGAAAAGCTAGCGCTTGTTCTTCAGTCCCGTGACAAGGTTGTGAAGTTTTTCAACACTCAATCACTTCCGCTGATGGTGGAGGATATCGAAGCCCGCACCTCGCTTGCGCAAGGAAACGCCAATGAGGCCGCGGTTAGATTTGAGGCGCTGTTAAAAAAGAATCCAGATCCAAATCAAGAGTTATACTTTTACGCGGCCTTTGCCAACATTCTTCGCAATCAGCCGGGAACAGCCTTGTCGCTTGTC
This sequence comes from uncultured Planctomycetia bacterium, assembly GCA_937919205.1. Lineage (GTDB taxonomy): Bacteria > Planctomycetota > Phycisphaerae > Phycisphaerales > SM1A02 > SYAC01. The sequence continues at coordinate 20,861 of CALFOZ010000180.1, read as the reverse complement.
AATCGAGGGCTAGATAAATTTCCCAACTATCCGCCGCTGATCAATCTCAGCGCGCGATTGAGCGAGGGCGTTGGAAAACTGGACGACGCGCGGCGGGCCTTGGCGAAGTTGGTGGAAATAAATCCAGATGATAAGTCCGCGCAAGAATCACTTGCGCGCCTAAGCAGGGGATTGGATTCGCAAGCCGGCGATCCAGATGAAAAAGAATTTAGACGGTTGGCAAGCGTGGTCGGCATCGCAGAGCGATCAATGATGAAGAAGGATTATGACGGCGCTGTCGCGGTGCTTGCCAAAGAATTGGCGGCAAACCCAAATTCGGTGCTGGTGATTCAAGCCCTTGCCCAAGTGTATTACATTAAAAATGACATTCCAACAGCGCAAGTATTTTTAAACAAGGCGTTGGCGTTGGAGCCAAACAGCAAGGAATGTTTGCGGCTTCAACTTATGATGAGCACCAACGATCCGATTGATCGTGTGTTGGCGGCGGTTCGTTCCATGTATTCGGATCCCAAAGATCAGGCGGTTGAAACGTATCTTGCACTTGCAAGCACTCTGGACCAACTTCGCAAAAATACCGCCCAGATACCTGCGGATCAAATTCAACCTGAAGCACTAGCTCAGCGTGAGCGTTGTGAAAAATTAATCGGTCCCGCGTTTGACGCGGCGATGCAGGCCAGTCCCAACAATGTGAAAGTGTTGGAAATGGCTGCGGCAAACGCCACAATGATCAAGGATTACGCGACCGCGCAAAAGTATGCGCAGATCATTCAATCCTCCGGCGAAACGGGCTTGGGGCTCACTATTCAATCTCGAATTTTGGTTGAGCAGAAAAATTTTAAGGAGGCCATCGCCCTTTTGCAAACTGCCCGCCAAAATGGGGAACAAAGTCCAATCATGCTTCGACAACTCGGAATGTTGATGCAAAAAGAGGGGGATATGGAAGCGGCCTTGGAGTTGATTCGCGAAAGTTATGACCGTCGTCCCACTGACGTGATCACGGCGCGGATATACGCACAGTTTCTAGAGCAAACTGGAGATCGCAAGAAGGCTCTGCAGATTCTTCAGCAAGTGGCCGTCATGAATCCGGAAGATCGGGATCTTTTATTATCCGTGATCGACTTGGAAAGCGACGTGGGTGATCGAACCAAAGCGTTTGCAATGCGCAAACAACTTTATAAGCAAAATCCAGCGATGAGTAAAAATTCGTTGGCCTTGGCGCAAATGCTTTTGGATACGCCGGGCGATCCGAATATGATGATGGACAGCGTTGGCAAGAGAAAATTTACGGATCAAGAACTGAACGAGGCGAATACCGCAAAGATGCAACAAGCCCTTCGGTTGGCCACAAGCGCCAACGTGGCAGAAGGATTGGAAATTCTAAAATTTTTGCAAGAAACCGCGCCGAATGACGCTGTTCTTTCTTTGATGAATGCCAGAGCCATAAAAAAATATAAATCCGTGAAAGAGGGAGAGGCCGCGCTTCGAAGCGATATTGCAAAGATTCCGCCGGAAAGATGTATTGGGCTCTGGATTTCTTTGGGCGCCTATCTCGATGAATCGGGCAACCCCGAAGGCGCGCGAATTGCTTTTGAGGAGGCCAAGAAAAATCAAAATCCTAAGACCATGTTCGCCAATATACAGATTGCGGATTATTGGTTTACGCGATCGCAGTGGGCTAATGCGCGCGAAGCCCTTGAGGGCGCGAACAAGGCGGGATTGGTGTTTGATTCCTCTGGTTGGATGAGACTTTCGGAAATCTGCAACCGTTTGCGTGATTATGACGCCGCTGAAAATTGTCTCGCCAAAGCTATAGCCGCGGGTGGAACTCCGGAAACCCTGGCCACAATTGAAATGTTGCGAGCCATGAACCTACAAGGACGGGGAGAACTGGCGATCGTGAAGGGAGATACATCACAAAGCGAAAAAGATTTTAACGCATCCAGGGCGGCGCTTCGTCGCGCCACTGAAATCCTTCCAGCCTCACCATTGGCTTGGGTATCGCTTTCTGATTTTGAAAGACGAATGTATCAGCGCACCCGTGATTCCAAGTACCTCGTGGCCTCGGAACAGGCCGCGGATCGAGTGCTTGATATTTCAGTGGGATATTGGCCCGGAATTAGAAACAAGGAGTTGGTCTATTTAGAAAAAGAAAAAATTGACGACGCTATCGCCGTGGTGGATCGGTATTTGTCGGCCGCTCCAAAGAATATTGACGCCCGTAAGGAATTAATTGAATTGCTTGTACGCGCGAATAATTTTTCCAGGGCGATCGATCTGGCGCAAGAGGGCTCGCGTCTGAATCCACGCGATGCGGAGTGGCAGAACATGATTGGAAATTTAAATCTGCGTAGAAACGATATCCCCGGCGCCACGGCGGCATTTGATGCGGCATTCATTATCCAGCCCGATGCGACCCAGTTGCTTGCATCTGTCACACAGCGGATTCGACTGGAGAAAAAAGATTGGAATTCCGTTCTGCAAATTTTGCGCGCTAATTCCAAAGTTGTCGCCACTTCGATCAGGTTGCAAATTTTACTGGCCGTTGCCTTGGTGAATAGCGGTCAGCGCGAGCCCGGTCTTGTCGCCATGAGAAACAGTTACAAGATTATTCAGGATGGAGTCGCCGCGGATTCAGTTTCTCCAGATGAGTGGAACACGTGGTACACAGGCCTGGCGAGTTGCTTTGATAAAAATCCCAAAGAAGCTGAGGCGTTTGTCGCCACGGTTGTCGCAGATAAACCGATGGAGTACTGGAATTATACTGGCATAGCAACTTTATATATGGTGCAGGGGGAGTCGGGTACGCCCAAAGCGGTGAAGATGTTGGAAAAATCAGCGGAAGTGGCCAAGGCTTCTGGAGTCAAGGACTCAAATCAACAACAGGCCGCGGCGCTTCTTCAGGCGGGAAATTTACTCTATGCAATCAAAAACTTTTCTAAATCAATGGAGTTATTTGAACAAGCCATACAACTTATTCCAGACAATGCAGGCGCTCTGAACAATGCCGCATACCTGATTGCTAAATCTGGAACGAATCCCGCGCGTGCGGTTGAGTTGGCGCGCAAGAGCGTTGAACTAAACGCCGCAGGAGTTGATGATTTTCTGGATACGTTGGGATTTGCCCTTTTACGCGCGGGCAAAGCATCCGAGGCAATTGAGCCTTTGCAAAAAGCTATTGTCATAGGGCAAAAGCCTTCTTCAATGATTCATTTGGCCGAAGTTTTTATTGAACTGAAGCGACCACTTGATGCCAAGGAATTTTTGGAAAAAGCGAAAAAACAGAAGCCCACGGATGAACAATTGGAAGAAATCAAGGCGTTGGAATTAAAATTGAACTGAAAGAGAAATCGTATGAGTCGAACCACATTGCCTGCATCAGCACCGATTGCAAAATCCGCTTCCACTCAGGCGCGGCCACGGCCTGCCGTAGCTGCGCTTGATCCCATTCGGTTGCTTCGGCAACATATGCTCGGGATTATTGTCACATTTGCGGTGGGCGCAGTTCTTGGGGTGATTTTAAATTATGGATTTCTTTACGTATATCCCATTTGGAGTGGCACGGCTTATTTGGAAATTAGAAGTCAATTGGAGGACGCCCAAGATTTGAACGCCAAGGAATTGGGTACGGAGGAAACCGTGATACGTTTGGCCCAAACAGAAGTGGCCAGAATGATGAGCCGCGAGAATTTGAAGAAGGCCCTTGAAAATACGGATGTGGAAAAGACGCAATGGAGTCAGGAGTCTTGGTACCGCGACGAGAATAATCTATTTAATATTGATGAAGCCGCCACGCAGTTGGAAAAAGAATTGCGCGCCGGGCACAAGCGTGGCACACAGATTTTTTATCTAAGCTGGAATTCGAATTACCCCGAAGACGTGCCGGTGGTGCTGAATGCCGTGGCCGATGCCTATATCAAGCAAACGCGCAATAGTGAAAAAAGTCGATTTGCCGGCACGTTGGACGTTTTTGTAAAAAATGAAGAGTCGATTTATAGTCAAATTACTGCAAAGAAAGCGCAAATACAAGAATTTATCAAGGGCAAGGGCATGACAAGCCTGAATGAATCCTCCAGCGAAAATTCAAGGGCATTGGAGAAATTAAGGGATGGCATCGCTGGAACAACCAGCGAACTTTCGGTGGCTGAGTCGCGATTGGATCAAATCAAGAAAAAAAATAGTGGCGTTGAGAGTTTGTCAGAGGAGGATTTTCGCGAGGCGGATAGCGACCCGGTCATACAGGGTGTCAATCGTGATTTAGAGGATTTGTCGCGTCGCTATGCGGCCGCAAAGCTTCAGTTTGAGGACAGTCATACGGAGGTGATCCAATTCAAAGCCTCGTACGATTCCATTTTGGCCCAACGCAACACGAAGCGCGATGAGGTGCTTGCTCGTAATAAACAGGCCGATCTTCGAGCCGCCATCAATAGAGTTGAGTCTTTGAAAAAATTGCTGGAAAAGCAGGTGGATGAATTTAACATAGATGCGAAAAAATCCGAGGAATTTACCTCCAATATGGCAGAGCTTGGAACGCTTCGCGAGCAGTTGAGCCAAATTGAGGATCGGCGAAAAAATGTAAGTCAAACCATAAACAATTTGGAGCTTGCCCGTCAGCGCGATGAATCGCGACGAGTTGAATTTATTCAGAAAGCAATTCGACCCCGCGAAATCACGTTTCCGCAATTGAAGTTTATGATCCCTGGAACCGCGGTCCTGCTCTGTGGTTTGTACATTTTGGTGTTGTTTGTTCGAGAGTTTCTTGATCAACGGATAAAATATCCCACTGATTTACTAGCGTTGCCGGGAAAAATTTTGGGTGTGATTCCGGATATTTCCGACGACCCAACTAAGCCAAAGCGCGCAGAGACTGTGGTGTTGCAAGAGCCACATTCAATGACCGCGGAAAATTTCCGCCAGTGCAATGCTTCGATTTCAAAAGGCGTGGCCCCAACCAACGCCAAAATTATTCTATTGATTAGCCCCATGCCTGATTCGGGAACCACCACCATGGTGATGAATTTAGGCGCATGCGATGCGTCCCTCGGGCGAAGGACTTTGTTGGTGGGCGCCAATCTGCGTAGGCCAGGTTTAGCCAAGGCGCTTGGCTTGGATCCGTTGGCGCCAGGGTTGGGAGATATTTTAAATGGAGCAAATCCCGCGGACATGGTGGTTGATGTTGGAAATGGGTTGCACTTCATTGGGGCGGGCGCGCCATCCAATCGCTCTTTCCAGCTTCTAGTCACGGAAAAAATGGACGCCTTTCTAGATTGGTGTCATCAAAATTATGATCGTGTGTATTTGGATACGCCGCCAAGTGTTGTGGCGGGTGAAGGTTTGGCCATGGCCAACAAAGTTGATGCGTCGATTCTTGTGGTTCGAGCATGGCAAGACCAGAAGGGGTTGGTCACCAAACTGGCGTATCAATTAATGGATTGCAAGTCCGCCTTCTTGGGCACAATTTTAAATCGTCCCAAGAACACCGCGGGTGGATACTTCAAAAAGAACGCTGAAGCGATCGCTGAATATGCGATTTCAACATCCGCGTTTCAGTTGTCACCAAGCGGCGTCCGTAATGAAAAATTATTGCCAGGTGATGGCGCCAAGCCCAGCGCAACGTAGAGATACCCATGAGCCAAACTTCGCGGCACATTCTGATCACGGGTGGCGCGGGGTTTATTGGCAGCCACTTGGCCGAGCAATTACTGCTTCGGGGCGATCACGTTACGGTGGTCGACGATTTGTCGACTGGTGACTTGGCCAATGTGCAACAAGCCAAGAGCATGTTTCCAGGGCGCGTGGAATTTGTCCATTCCACAGTTTCTGCGGCGTTTCAATTGACACAATGGCCGCGCTTTGCGGAGATCTACCATCTTGCCGCGGCTGTTGGTGTGCGCTTAATTGTGCAGAAACCAAGTCAATCGATAGAAACCAACGTGCTTGAGACAAGCGCCGCGATTCGCTGGGCGATTCGCGACGACGCAAAATTGTTGGTGGCCTCCAGCAGTGAGGTGTATGGCAAGGGGATTCGCGTTCCATTTGCCGAATCGGATGATGTTGTATTTGGTCCAACAACCTCTTCACGATGGAGTTATGGATATTCCAAGGCGCTTGATGAATTTTTAACGTTTGCCGCAGTGAAAGAATCGGGTTTGAAAGCCGTGATCATTCGTTTTTTTAACACGGTAGGTCCACGTCAAAAAGGCGAATGGGGAATGGTGCTACCGCGATTCATCCAGGCCGCGTTGGTGGGTGATGCGCTTGAAGTGCATGGCGATGGCTCGCAGTTGCGTTGCTTTTGCGATGTGCGCGATGTGGCGCCCGCGCTGATTCAATTACTGGCAGATCAAAAATGTTGTGGTCGGGTCTTTAATATTGGATCCGATCAAATGATTTCGATCCAGTCTTTGGCACAGCGTGTGATTGGAGTCACTGGATCTTCGTCGCGCATTGTGAACGTGACCCATGAGCAGATCTTTGGAAAGGGATTTGAAGATCTGCAGGTTCGACAACCCAATCTGGAGCGAGTTCGTGGCGCGATTGGTTTCATGCCCCAGATCGCATTGGATACAACAATCGCAGACATCGCACTTTTGTTGGGTAAGGCACGCAAGCCATGCAAAGGGGAGAGGGCCGCGTGATTCAAGCAACCCCCCACGCGCCAGGTTTAAGTATTTCCCCGGATAACCATGATATTTCCACATGGACCGTGCTACACCCGACTGAACTTCTTTCCGACTATATGCCGGTGTTTGTGGCGGCTTTGCTGACCACGCTGTTGATCACACCCATTGTGCGCCGTGTGGCGATCGCTAATAATATTATTGATTATCCAGATCAGGGTCGCAAGCAACACGCATATCCCATTGCGTATTTGGGCGGAATGGCGATCTTTATTGGAGTGGTGGTGGCTATTGGAGCGAGCGTGATCTTTACCAACGGGCCAGCGGCAATATTGCAGGGTATTCCCATCAGTATTGTGGTTGGAATGTTTGCGATTATGTTCACTGGTTTCGCGGATGATATTTGGAAGTGGGATCCGCGGCTTAAAATTGCTGGCCAGCTTATCGCCGCCGCCGCGTTGGCGATCGAAGATATTGGACCGCAGTTAGCCGCTGGAGTTCTTTCCGCGTTATTCGGTGAGCCCCCTGATATTTTATTTTCCATCGGAACTTTCTCTGTTCCAAACTCCGAACTCTATTATTGGATTGGCACGGCAATCACAGCAATTTTTGTGATTGGCGGCTGTAATGCCGCTAATTTAATCGATGGTCTAGATGGTCTTCTTACGGGCTCCACCACAATCATGGCGGCTGGACTGTTGGCGATCAGTTTGCTGATGGCGTATTGCCTGCCGGTGGAAAATCCTGAAACAAGCCTGGCTGGAACACGGATTATTCTTAGTTTAATTCTGTTGGGCGTGACGCTTGGATTTTTGCCGTACAACTTCAATCCCGCGATTATATTTCTTGGCGACTGTGGCAGTTTGCTGATTGGATATTTAACCGTGGTGATTATTATGACATTTGGTGAATTTGGAACCACAAAGTATTCGGTGGCGGGCTTGATTTGTTTTGGGTTGCCAATTTTAGATACCACCTTGGCGATTATTCGTAGAAAGTCCGCCGGGCTTTCCATGTCCGACGCGGACAGTAGTCATATTCACCATAGATTAAAGCGTTACTTTGGCGGCAATGTTCGAAAGGCGGTGCTTACGTTGTACGCAATAGCCGCCGGGTTCACAATTGTGGGCGTGGGATTGTCGGCCATGTTGCTGTTGACCAATGTCAAAGGCGTGGTGGTCATGGCTGGGGTGTTAGCCGCGTATGCACTTGTTGTGACATTCGCCTTTAAGCGGGCGCGGCGCCATGAGTGGATTAAAAAACAACACGCCGAAAGTCATGCGCTCAAGATGAATATCGCTCAACAGCAAAAGAACACGTGATGGTGAATCACGATCACGTTGAAATCATTGATCATCTTCCTGTCTTGTTGAAAGAAATTGTCCAGGCATTGGCGCTTGAAGTTGGCAACACGGTTGTTGACGCCACCGCTGGCCGTGGTGGCCATGCTCAGGCCATAGCCAAAGTGATTGGGAGCCAAGGAACATTGGTGCTGTTGGACAGAGATCAACATAATCTTGCATTTGCAAGCGAGCGAATAAGAAGCCTGCCGGACGCGCCACGGGTGGTCACGGCTCATGCCAACTTTTGCAACGTGGCCGATGTGTTGCGTGGTGAATCCCTGCGCGCCGACGCGTTCATGGCGGATCTTGGATTTTCCAGCAACCAAATGAGCGATCCCGCGCGCGGATTTTCATTCGCCAACGCGGGCCCATTGGATATGCGGCTTGATCAAAGCACCGGCGAAAGCGCCCACGCATTGCTTGCGCGGGTGACGGAGTCCGAATTGGCGGATTTGATATTTCAACTGGGTGAAGATCCATTTTCTAGGCGAATTGCCAGGCGAATTATCTATGTTCGTGATCTAGGTTTGCTCAACAGCACCGCAGATCTGGCCAAAGCCGTGGTGTCGGCCTATGGGGGCAAGGCCCGCCAAAGTCGAATGCATCCGGCAACTCGGACCTTTATGGCGTTGCGCATAGCCGTGAACAATGAATTGGATTCGCTAGAGACTCTTTTGCAGGTATTTCAGCAGGAAATTGCAGGTTTTTGGCCGTTGCCCAGACTAGAGCCGGGATCACGCGTGACGTCTGGATTGGGCAAAAAGAACGCGTTGGATGAGGTGGCGGGGCTTGCCGCGGCAAGCGCCTCGCCAAGTCAGTGGCTGGACAAAAATGCCCGCATAGCAATTTTGGCGTTCCACAGCCTAGAAGACCGATTGATAAAACGGGCTTTTACAAGTTGGGAACGCCAAGGATGGGCGACCCGACTTGCGCGAAAGCCATTGGTTGCAAGCGAAGCGGAATGCGAGGCCAATCCAAGGGCGCGCTCCGCCAAACTGCGGGAAGTACGGATTGTTGGTATATAAGTTTGGGATTGCAGATCGGATGGAGATCCGATCACACGTGTTGACAAAAGTTTGTGAATGAAAAACGGCTTTCTAGAATTGAAAAACTCAAGATTGCCACAACGCAAGGATGCGACATGACGCGAGAAAATAAATTAGCCATGGTTGTTGGATTTGGTCTGCTCCTTTTTGTAGGCATTCTGGTGAGCGATCATTTCAGCACCGCGCAACGACAAGAAACGGCGAATCTAACGAGCGTTGATGCAACACGAGGTGTTGGGAGCAGGCCCATCTCGATCAAGGCGATGCCAATTGCTGGCGTGAACGCGGTGCAACCAAATGAAGTGATGGCGGCAGGCGCCTCAACAGATCTTCGTGCTGTTTCAAATAAAAACAATTTAGATCCAATGGCGCCCACGGCCAACCCAAGCGTTCGTCCAATTTCAAATGTTCCATATGTTCCTGCGACAACCGCGCCCGCGACGATTGAAGTGGCCAAGAATGTGAAATTACAAGAGAGCGAGCCTGGAGTGAAGCTTCATCCAATTGCCGCCGGTGAAACCTTGTATTCGATTTGCTTGCAAACATATGGCGATGGCACTCTGTGGCAGGAGTTGGCCGAGTACAACAAAAAAGCCTTGCCAAATCCCGCCAAATTGCGCAAGGGCCTGACATTGCGACTGCCTCCAGTGGAGCAACTTCGCCGCGGAGCGGTGGTTGCTTCCACAATCAAGGGAGCGCGTGTGGGCACAACCGTGCAAGAGCCAGCCAATGGCGCGCTTCAATTGAACATGCAAGATTCAAAGACATATCAACAGCTTCCTTTGCTTGCGGCGGCGGACATTGCAAGTGTGGAACTCACGCCGCACGCTACGGGCACATCGACTGGTGTGATTGAAGTTGCGGTGTCAAAGGTTGGCATAAGCGCCAAGGGCGCGTCAACAAGAACATCCAGCAAGGAAAATGCTGTGGGTTCAGGCGAAAGCATTTATGTTGTGCAAAAAGGCGACACGCTTGGATCGATCGCCAAGAAAAAGTTGGGTACAGCAAGCAAGTGGAGGGACATTGCCTCCGCCAATAGCTCCACACTTTCCGATCCAGCGGCTCTGTCGCCTGGAATGACCATCAAACTTCCAAAAACAAACTGAGTGTAAGGACCGGACCATGTTCGGAAAATCGATCGCTATTTTGCTGGGTCTTGGAATCATGTCCATCGCGCTTTTAGCCTTGCGGCAGAAGCGATATGAAGTGGCCGCGAAGATTTCAAGGACGCATTGGAGATTGATCGAGCAACAGCGCGATGTCATGAGATTTCGGGCTGAAGTAGCTTCTCGAGTTCGTCCCGATGCCATTCGCACAGCGTTGGAATCCATGAAACTTCAATGGCGAGCGATACCGCATCGATTGGATACGCCCGCGCCGCCAACACAACCGCGATTGGCAACAAAGCCCGGCGTGAAAGATCCCGACGCAATCCCAGTGGAATTTGGCGGATGAATCAGTTCAGTGTTTCACATATTTCACAGGCGCAATCAAGCAGAATTCGTGCGTGGAGCCGCGTGCTGATTTTGACCACGGCGGCTTTTCTGCTTTCGGTTTCCGCGCGCGTTGCTTGGCTGAAGACCACCGATGATCCACAACTTACGGCGGCCGCGGGCGTGCATCGAAGCACCGCGCCTGAACTTGCCTCGCGTGGCCAAATTGTTGATCGTCGTGGCCGCGTGCTTGCGGCGAGTTTAATGGGTCGAAGATTGTTCGCCGATCCAGCGATGATTTGGGAGCGTGGCTGGGAGCGCATCCGCCAAGGAAACATTGAGGATCCAGATTCCAAAGCCGTTGGCGATCCATTTAGGGATGTGGCCAGCGCCATTGGCGGCGCCCTGGGCGTGTCGTCAAAAACTTTTGAAGCCATGTTGCGCAAACGCGCGGACGATCGCTACTTGCAACTTGCGGACATGTTGACACCGGAACAAGTGGACGCCATTCGCTTGCTTAAAATTCCTGGAGTTGGAATTGAGTCCAGGCCAATCCGTGAATATCCAGCGGGAGATTTGGCGGCCATGGTGATTGGACGTGTTGGTCTGGAGCAGAGCGGGCAAGCGGGAGCCGAATTGCAACATAACGCGCAGGTGCGCGGCAAGGACGGACGACTTGTGTTTCTTCGCGATGTGAAGCGCCAGCCACTTTGGATTGAAGGAAATGATTACCAAGCTCCACGCAATGGCGTGGATGTTCGATTGTCGATTGATTTGGTGGCGCAAGAAATTGCCGAGCGACTTTTAAAGGACGGAGTGAAAAAATGGAACACGGGCGGTGGACGCGCCGTGGTGATGGATGTGCAGACTGGCGACATTCTTGCCATGGCTGATGTGTTGAATCCGCGCAAGGGTTGGAAGGAAATCACAACTGATCCATCGCGCGCGCTGGGCGCTTCGCTTGGACGCAATCGCAATGTCACTGATCCGTATGAGCCGGGTTCAACATTCAAGCCATTTGTGTGGGCCACCGCAACGGAACTTGGCGTGTTTAAACCAGAGACAATCGTGCAATTGCCCTTCGGTCCATACATCACAAAGTTTGGGCGCAAGATTGAGGACGTGAAATATCCTGGGCCAGTGTCGTGGAAAAAAGTTCTTGTGAAATCCTTGAATGGCGGCATGGCGGCGGCCGCGGAGCGGATGAAATTTAGCCAAATGCAAGACATGGTTGAGCGATTTGGATTTGGAAAAAAAAGCGGCGTGGGAATTCCTGGCGAGAGTGAAGGCTTGGTCACCTCAAATAAGAAGTGGTCGGTGTACACCCAGACCAGCGTGTGCATGGGCCACGAAATTGGCGTGACGCCAATCCAAATGGTGCAGGCTTTCTCCGCATTTTGCCGTGATGGAACTTTGGTGCCCGCTAGATTGTCTCTTGGTAGCGAGGGTACGGACAACCAATATTCAATTCCAAGCAAGCGTGTCATGAAAGAGGCGATCGCGTTGACGGCGCGCGAAGCGATGGAAGGCGTGATGACCGAGGGAACAGGTCGCAAGGCGCAGAGCGAAATGTACAGAATGTTTGGCAAGTCAGGCACCGCGCAGTTGCCAAAACCGAAGGGGCAAGGCAAGGGCTACTTCGATGATCGCTATGTGAGTTCATTTATTGCGGGCGCGCCGTTTGAGAATCCGCGGATTGTGTGCTTGGTTGTGTTAGACGATCCGGATAAATCCAAGGGTCACTACGGTGGTTCAATTGCCGGGCCTTTGTGCCGCGACATCATTGACGCCACGTTGAATTACATGGGCGTTGAGCCGGATCAGTTGGATAATCAAGCCAAACTTGCGTTGCATGAACGCGGCCAGTCCGATCGACATTGAAGACGCAATTTGCATTGGCAATTTGCATTTGCAATTTGAATTGTCAACTTTGAAATTGACAAACAGTGGCGTGGGTTGCGCGTGAGCGTTGTCGCTTAGACATCCAACAACAAGCGCTCTGGATTCTCAATTGCGTTTTTGATATCCACTAGAAATCCCACAGCTTCAGAGCCGTCCACAATGCGGTGGTCGTAGCTCAGGGCCAGGTACATCATGGGGCGAAGGGCAACGTGGCCGGGATTTTTTGGGTCTTCAACCGCGCGATTTTTAATGGCGTGCATGCCAAGAATTCCAGACTGCGGCGGATTGAGAATTGGCGTGCTCATAAGACTGCCATACACGCCGCCGTTGGTGATGGTGAATGTGCCGCCGGTCATGTCATCAACGGTGAGTTTGTTGTCGCGCGCCTTCACGGCAAGTTCGCGAATGGTTCGCTCCACTTCGGCGATGGACAAACGATTGGCGTTGCGCAGAACTGGAACCATGAGTCCCTTGTCGGTGCCAACGGCCACGGAGACATCGATGTAGTCGTGGTATTCAACCTCGTCGCCAATGATGAACGCGTTGAGGCGCGGATATTTTTCAAGCGCGCCAACCACGGCCTTCACGAAGAAACCCATGAAGCCCAGGCTTGTGCCGTGGCGCTTTTCAAAGGCCTCCTTGTGCTCGGCGCGCAGGCGCATGACCTGGCTCATGTCGGCTTCGTTGAAAGTGGTCAACATGGCCGCAGTGTTTTTTGCACTGACCAAACGCTCGGCGATGCGCTGACGCAATTTTGTCATGCGCTCACGGCGCATGCCACGCGCGCCTGTTGCAAGTGGCGCCGAAGTTTGAGCGGCGCCAGTAGTTGGCGCGTGGACCACGGCGGAAGTAGTAGCTTTTGCGGGCGCTGTTTGCGCGTGTTCGACATCTGTTTTAGTGATGCGTCCGCCTGGACCAGAGCCTTCTACTTTTCCAAGATCAACGCCTTTGTCCACGGCCATCTTGCGCGCCACGCTGGTGACTTTGGGTTCAACCACGGCGGCGTTGGAAATTTCTTTGTGCGCGGGCGCATTTTCTTTGGTGGCTTGGATCGCCGCAGGTGATGCGGCATTGCTTGTGTTCTTGGCGCTTGTGCCAGCGGGACGCGCGGCCTTCTCGTCAATACGCGCAACAACGGCGCCAACTTTCAGGTCATCGCCAGTTTGCGCGGCGACTTTGAGCACGCCGGAGGCCGTGGCCAAAATATCCAGCGTGGCTTTGTCGCTTTCAATCTCCGTAATGACATCATCTTTTTCCACCCACTCGCCATCGCCGCGCTTCCACGCGCCAAGACGAACTTCGGAAATGCTTTCACCAGGACTTGGTATCACAATGTCAATCATTCAAGTGGCTCCATGCTTGGGTGTGAAATGGTCAGTGCTTTGTGCCGGCGGGGGATTTGTCGGTTGATTCTTTGTCGCTCTTGTCGTTTTTGGCGGCGCCATCGGCAAGTGGAATTGTGCCCACCGCTTCGGCAAGAATGGCTTCTTGTTGATGGCCATGCATCTTCAAACTTCCAACCGCGGGACTGGCGCCATCTGGTCGGCCAATATATTTCATGGGGCGATCCGCGAAGAGATCGATCATGCGGCCCTGCACAAATCGCCATGCGCCCATGTTGCGCGGCTCGTCTTGCACCCAGCAGACCTCGGCTTTGGGGTGCAACTGCAAATGCTTTTGAATTTCGTCGGCGGGAAACGGATGCAATTGTTCAACGCGCACAATGGCAATATTGCCAACTTTGCTTTTGGCGCGTTGCGACACAAGTTCGTGGTAAATCTTGCCGCTACAGAACAACAACTTCTGCGCGTTGGTCGCGGCTTCGGGCGCGGTGTCGGCCAATGTTCGTTGCCACGCGCCCTTTGTGAATTCAACGGGAGCGCTTGACGCCGCGGGCAAGCGCAACATGCTTTTGGGCGTGAGCACAATGAGTGGTTTGCGAAACTTCACTTTCATTTGCCGACGCAGTAAGTGGAACATTTGCGCCGTGGTGGACGGCTGGCACACAACCATATTGTTGACGGCGCACAATTGCAGAAAGCGCTCCACGCGCGATGAACTGTGCTCTGGTCCTTGGCCTTCGTATCCGTGAGGCAACAGAAGAACAAGACCGCTTGATCGTTGCCACTTTGTTTCGGCGCTGGCAATGAATTGATCAATGATGATCTGCGCGCCGTTGCAGAAGTCGCCGAATTGCGCCTCCCACAAAATCAACATGCGCGGATCGGCGAGCGAGTAGCCGTACTCGTAACCAACCACTGCTTGCTCGGTGAGTGGCGAATTGTGCACGCAAAATTTGGCTTGATTCGCGCCGATTTCATTCAATGCGATGTGCGGCGCGCCGCTGTCTTGGTCAAACACAACCGCGTGACGGTGGCTGAATGTTCCGCGCTCCACATCTTGGCCAGTGAGTCGAATGGGATGGCCCTCAAGTAGAAGGGAGCCGTAGGCCAACATTTCCGCAAGGCCCCAATCCACGCCAACATCGCCGCCAAGTTTGCCACGGATTTCTAAAAGGCGCGCGACATTTTTGTGCGCCACAAAACCTTGGGGTACGCTTGCAAGCGCGCCCGCAATTTCTTTCAGGCGACTTTCTTTCACTCCTGTTTCGATTGATGTGTCGGAGTACGCCTCGGTCAATCCAGCCCAAATATGGTCGAACGGTTTCTTGCCAGGCACCACCGGCGTTTTTTTGGTGCGCGTTTGCGCCTCATCCATACGTGCGAACAAATTGTTTTTAAGAATTTCAATTTCATCCGCGGTGACCACGCCCTCTTGTTGCAAACGGTTGGCGTAGTGCGTCATGGCGGTGATTTGCTTGCGCACCAACTTGTACATCAGCGGCTGAGTAAATGATGGCTCGTCGGTTTCATTGTGGCCATTTTTTCTGTAGCACCACATGTCAACCACAATGTCGGTGCCAAAAGATTGACGCCATTCAATGGCGAGCCGAGCGGCCCACGCGCAGGCTTCGGGGTCCTGGCCATTCACATGAAAGATGGGCGCGTTGGCCATTTTGGCAATATCGGTGCAGTAGCGGCCGCTAAATAAATCCTTGGAATCCGTGGTGAAACCCACTTGATTGTTAATGACCACATGAATGGAGCCGCCCACGGTGAAGCCGGGTAGCAACATCATGTTGAAACATTCAGCCACAACGCCCTGGCCTGGAAGCGCGGCGTCGCCGTGAATAAGAATTGGCACAACGCTACTGCGGTGCTCTGTGTCGTTGGCAAGTCGTTGCTTGGCGCGGCATCGACCCATGACCACGCTTGAAACAAATTCCAAGTGGCTTGGATTTGCGGCCAGCGTGATGTGCAAGGGCTGGCCACTGGTGGTCTTCACATCGCTTGAGTAGCCTTGGTGATATTTCACATCGCCGCCACCGGACAGAAAGTCCTCCGTCCAGGCTTCGTCAAACTCGGTGAAGATTTGGTCGAATCGTTTTTCCAAAATGTTGGCCAGCACATTCAGCCTGCCGCGGTGCGCCATGCCAAACGCAAACTCACGCACGCCAAGCGCGGGACCTTGATCAACGATTGCGTCAAGCAATGGAATAAGACTTTCTCCGCCTTCCAAGCCAAATCGCTTTTTGCCAATGAAACGCTTCTCTAGGAATGATTCAAAACCCTCCGCCGCGACAAGCCGTTCCAGTAAACGCTTGCGCACAGAAACAGCAAATTGCGGCTGATTGCGCACGTTTTCCATGCGTTGCTGAAGCCAACGGCGCTGTTGTGGATTTTGCACATGTTGATACTCAACGCCAACGTGGCGGCAATATGTTTCTTCTAGAAGATTGATGATTTCTGTAAGCGAGCTTGGATTGGCAAGCGGCAGTGTTCCAGGATCAAATGAGGCGGCCAAATCATTGTCAGTGAGACCGAATGACTCAAGTTGCAACTCGGGCGGAAATGGACGCTCCGTGCCAAGTGGATCAAGCGCCGCCGCCAAATGTCCAAGCGTGCGATAGGCGTCAATGAGTCCTGCAACTTTGCTTTGCGAGCCGTAGGTGGTTGCGGTGGCTGGAGGCGCGGCGGTCGTAGCCGATGATTTTTCGTTGGTGGTCGCAACGCTTTCAGCGACTGGATTTGGCGAGCGTTCAAATCCAAGTTCAAAGCCTTGAAAAAAACTGCGCCACTCTTGATTCACGCTCGTTGGGTCGCGCTGCCAATCGGCGTAGAGCGCCTCAAGCAACGCGGGGTCAAGACCATTCACAGACCCTGCGGCGGAGTGCGGTGACGGGGAAGGATTGGAAGAGGAAGTGTTGCTCACTGAAGAATGCTCCAAATGTCGCTTTCAAAGATAGTGCTTTTATGGCGCGGCAAAGGTTTGAAAATCGCAGTGACAGAGTGATTGTTAAACTGAGCCATATTAGCGATATTTGCCCTTGAAAGCGAGCGTACGTGCCGGTGATGTTTAGAGCAACGCGACGGGATCAATATCAACCGCGCACACTTCGCCGCTTGGAAAGATGGCCCGATTGCGCGCCGCCGCCATCAAGCGTTGCAATGCGTTGGCGTCCGTGGTCAAGATTTCAAGTTGAATGCGAAAGCGGTCCGCGATGCGCGCGATGGGGCACGGTAGAGGTCCGCGAAAGTGCGCGCCTGTTGCTTCTGGCAAGCGCTCCAGCGCGCGGCGAATTTCTGAAACAATGTTTTGCGCCGTTGCAAGAGTTTCGTGTTTCACAACAATGCGCGCCATGCGCCGATATGGAGGCAAGTTAAATTGTTTGCGCGAGGCTAGTTCTTGTTTTGCGAACTCCTCAAATTGATGGGACGCCGCCAAGCGAATAGGAATTGCGTCTGGTTGAAATGTTTGCACGATCGCCTGCGCAACGCCAGCGCCACGACCACAACGACCCGCCACTTGGCTGACAAGTTGAAAGGTTCGCTCCGCCGCGCGGAAGTCCGGCAAGTTGATCGCGGTGTCGGCGTTGACCACGCCAACCAAGCGAACATTGGGATAATCCAGGCCTTTTGCGATGATTTGCGTGCCAACCAAAACTTTCGCCTCACCCGAAGCGAAGCGCGCGAGCGCTTGATAAATGTCGTGGCTGTTCTGCATGGTGTCGCCATCCACTCGCAATACCGCGCCGGATTTTGCAAGCGCGGGGTGCACATGCGCCAATTCCTCCTCCACGCGTTGCGTTCCCAAACCAAATACGGTCACGCCCATTTTGCATGAGGGACAAGTTTGCGGAAGAAGTTGCTCGGTCAGACAATGATGGCAACGCACAAATCGCGAGCGTGGTCCCGCATGGCAAATCATTCCTGTGTCGCAATGTTGACAGCGCATCATCCAGCCGCAACGCGCCGCGCAGGAAATCCAGTTTGCATATCCGCGGCGATTGAGAAGCATCAGCGCTTGTCCGCCATTCTCAATGACATACGCCAAGCGATCCGCCAAGCGCGCCCCAAGCAAGTGCACGCGCTTGTCGCGAAAGTGCTTCATATCTTGGGAAAAATCAATGATTTCCACAGTGGGCGTGACCAGGCCCGGCGCGCGCTCTGGCAGGCGATGCAGAGTGCTGATACAGCGCTCGGTGGCGTTGAACCAACTTTCCAAACTGGGTGTTGCGCTTCCAAGCACCACTGGACACGCCGAGATTTGCGCGCGGCGAATGGCCACATCGCGTCCGTGGTAGCGCGGCGCCTGATCTTGTTTGTAGCCAGATGAATCATGCTCCTCATCGACCATGATTAAACCAAGATCACCGTCGGGCACCGGCGCGAAGATGGCACTGCGCGCGCCGACAATAATTTTTGCTTCGCCGCGCGCCACCATGGTCCACTGTTGATTGCGCTGGGCGGCCGTGAGGCCTGAATGCAAAATAGCCACGCGGTCGTTTGGAAACCGTCGCAACACGCGCGCCGTGGTTTGCGGAGTGAGCGAAATTTCCGGCACCAGAAAAATAGCAGTTTTGCCCGTGTTTCTGCACAATTCTATCAGTTGCAAATACACTTCCGTTTTTCCGCTTCCCGTGACGCCGAATAAAAGATGCTGTGAAAAACCAGAGGTGCTTGTGGCGTGAATGGAATGTACCGCCGCGCTTTGCGCCGCCGTGAGAGCGGGGCGGTCCTTGGAAAAATCCCGCGGCGCATTTTTGGGAGTGAGCGATGCGGCCTCCACGCCTGAACGTTTCGTCGCGCTGACAAACCCGACTTTCATTAGCGCTGTTAACGGAGCGCGCGTTGCCACCGCGGCCTTCTTTAAAAGTTCACGCGACTCAATGGGTCGAAGTTCTGGCGGCGTGTCACGCAACACTTGCAAAATTCTTTTGTGCGCCACGGAAAGTCGAATTGGTTTTAGTGGGGCGGCTGAAATTTCCCCAGCCCCGTCTTCTTCGTTCGAAGGCGCGTTCAAATTTTTGTTCTGCTTTGCAACGCCGCTAGGCGTGGTGAGCGCGGCCGCGCCTAAATCAGTCTGATCAATCCAAGTGGATTCCACGCGGCCAATGGCGTTTTTAACCGCCGCCGGCAGGACGCCCGCTAGTGCCACGCCCAGTGGACAGCAGTAATACACGCTCATCCAGCGGGCTAATTCCACAATTTGCGCCGGTAGTAGGGCGGTGTCCTCTATGGAAATAATCGACTTCATGCGCTCTGGGGCAATGGAAGCGGCTTGCTCTGGCGGAATTTCTTTCACCACCCAGCCGAATGTGGACGAGTCGCCACGACCCAGCGGAACTTTCACCCGATGCCCAACGCCAACGTGAATGAGCGACCGCGGCACGCCGTAGGTCAAGCCGTCGGGATAGCGATCCACCCCGCGCTCCACGGCCACAAGAATGTGTTTGCAAATAGGTTCGTCGTAAAGGCCGCGCATACTGCGCCGCTTACGCCGTGGCCGCCGCGGCAACGCGAGCGGATGCGGACTGGTGCGTTTCCATTTGTTGCGTCGTCACTGGCGCGCGCGTGCGCATGATGTCAATGAAGCAGTCGAACAAATACGCCGACTCGTGCGGACCGGGGCTTGCCTCTGGGTGGTACTGCACGCAGAAAATAGGTTTGTGCGTGTGGCGAAATCCCGCCAAGGTTCCATCGTTCAAATGAATGTGCGTGGGCTCGCCGCCAGCCGCGCGCAGTGAAACTTCATCAACGCAGAAGCCATGATTTTGACTTGTGATTTCCACGCGGCCCGTCAATATATTTCGCACCGGTTGATTGGCGCCGCGATGGCCAAACTTAAGTTTCCAAGTTGTCGCGCCCAAACTTAACGCCAACAATTGATGCCCAAGACAAATGCCAAAAGTGGGTATTTCGCCCGCAATTTCACGCAAAGTAGCCACGGTGGCCGCGACCGCCGCAGGGTCGCCCGGACCGTTAGAAATGAAAAGTCCGTCGGGCTTCAGCGCGCGAATATCCGCCGCGCTTGCGTTGTGCGGCAGAGTGAGCACCTCGCAACCACGTTGCGCAAGATGTCGATAAATATTTCGCTTGGCGCCACAATCCAGCGCCGCCACTTTCAATTTTTTCGGGCCATCAAATTTTTTCTCATCACTTGCGTCGGCCCATGCGCCAAGAGTTTGCGTCCATGTTCCTGGCGACGCGGGACTGACGCGCGCCGCAAGATTTTGTCCAGCCATGGACGTAATTGCATTTGCCTTGGCCACAAGTTGCTCGTCGCTTAATTTTTCGTCGCCGCTGATCACGCCGCGCAACGCGCCTTGCGTGCGCAACTTGCGAACAAGTGCGCGCGTGTCAATTCCATAAATGCCAATGACGCCGTGCGCCGCCAGCCACGCGCTCAGGTCTTGCGTGGCGCGGTAATTGGAGTGACGCGCGGAAAGTTCGCGAATCACAAACCCGGCGACCTGCGGCGTGGCACTTTCAACATCATCATTGTTGACGCCGTAGTTGCCAATTTCCGTGGGCGTCATGACCAAGATTTGTCCCGAAAAACTTGGGTCGCTCAGCGCCTCTTGATAGCCACACATGGTCGTGCTGAACACCACTTCGCCTTGGGATAAATTGGTGGCCGAAATTGCGCCAAAACCACTGCCATGAAAGACCGTTCCATCTTCAAGGGCCAGACGGGCCGCGGTGGGGGTTTGTTGCGCCATAAATGCGAGTGTAGCGATGCTACCTGGGAGCCAAATTGAAGCCATTTATCCACATTTAAATCGCACCTTTATGCACTTGGCGCCTGTGTTGCGGGTTTTTGTGGTGGAAGGTACCTTCTGTCACTTGTAAGGAACCGTGTGGTTGGGTTCTTCGAAACGATTCTTTGCGACCCTCTGATTTCTCCACACACCCATATCAAGAACTAGCGAGCACCAACGCTCGGAGCCCCACAAGATGTCTCGACCAATTACGGAATCCAAATATTTCCGCGCAATGAATTTTTATCTATTCGTGGGCGCAGTACTGCTTGCTTGGATCCCAGCGCTTCCGTTGTGTACCAATGGCGCCATTCAGATCGCCGCGGCCCAAGATGATCCGATCGAACCGCCGCCAGCCGAGACTCCTCGCAATCCAAGCGCAAAGCCCGCCACGCAAGAGCCCGCGCCGAGCGAGCCCG
>CALFOZ010000179.1 GCA_937919205.1 uncultured Planctomycetia bacterium | reverse complement strand
GCGATGAATTAAAAGCGATGAATGAAAAGCAAGATTGGTTTACAGATTAGATTTTTTTCCGTCGCCAGCGGCGGCTTGCAACTTGGCAACCTCGCGCTCAAGCGATTTTAATTTTCGAGACATGTCAAACAAGTCGCGGAAAACGAGATGATTTCGCAAAGCCTTGTCGCTTTCAATGGCGGGAACACCGGCCACGCGCATACCCGCGGGGATATCGCCGACCACGCCGGACTTGCCAGCCACTTGCACCCCGTCGCCAATTGAAAGATGTCCAGTCACGCCAACTTGCCCGCCAAGCACGACATAATTTCCTATGTCCACGCTACCGCTGATGCCAACCAAACTCACCAGCAAACAATGCTTGCCGATGCGCGTGCCATGTCCAATGGAAATTAAATCCGCGAACTTGGTGCCCGCGCCAATGCGCGTCTCTTGCATGGCGGCGCGCTCAATGACGCAGCATGATCCAATTTCAACATCGTCCTCAATGACCACAATGCCCGACTGCGGAATTTTTTCGTGGCGCCCCTTGTACGTGGCGTAACCAAACCCGTCGCAACCGATCACGGTATTGGCGTGCAGCGTGACGCGGTTGCCGATCACGCAACCGTCATAAATACACACGCCCGGATACACGATGCAATCGTCGCCCATTTGCACGCCTTCGCCAACATAGGCGTTGGGATAGATCACGCAACGCGCGCCCACCGTGGCGCCGCTTTCAATCACCGCCCCCGCGTGCACAGAGCAAGCTTCGCCAATGCGGGCGGTTGGATGAATGGCGGCGCGCTCTGAAATGAAATTATTGTTTTGCGCCGCTCCAATTGGCGCTGGATGATTTCTAAATCCATGCAACGCGACCATGGCTTGGCGAAATGCGAAGTAAGGATCAACGGCCTCCAATATGGCAACCCCGGCTTTCACTGTTGCTCCACTGGCGACAATCACCGCGGTGGCATTGGTGGTGGCCAAATGCGCGGCATATTTTCGATTGGCCAGAAAGCTCACTTGGCCAACTTGCGCGCTCTCAATCGGGGCGCAGGAACTCACTTGCGCGGAGCCATCTCCATGCAATGTGGCGCCAATTTTTTGGGCAAGTTCGTCAAGTCGGATAGCCATAACAACCGCAAGCCTAGCAACCAACTTTGATCGCGTGGTGGCCTTATGTGCGATACGGCTTGCGCATGGTTATCCTCAAAAGTAGAAATGCAAAGGTTCGTCAATCAACGCCGTTGCTCGGGTTGTCGCCCGAACAAGTGGCGGCTTCATTTTGTCACCCTTGCGCTGATCGCCATCAACGCATTGGTGGCGCCTCTGGCGCTGGCGGGCGACATTGAGGACCAAACTTTCGCCGATCGCCCGATTTCATTGGTGACCATCAAGGGCTTGAGTCGAATCAGCGAGCAGGAAATTAAAAACAATCTACGCATTGGCGCGGGCGAGCCATTTGAATCCTTGGCAGTGCGCGCGGACGTGGCCAGTCTGTATCGCCTTGGCCACTTTGAAACTGTTTCCGCCGAAGCGTCACTGCTCCCCGACGGCACCGTGGAGGTGACGTACACATTGATTGAACAAAGCCTGGTGCTTGACATTCAAACTGTTGGCAACAAAGCCGTGAGCGACCAGGAATTGCGCGCCGTGGTTCCGCTGTATCCCGGCGGCCCGCGCGATGACTTTCTTCTGGAGCAAAGCATTCTGAAAATGAAGGATCTGTATCGCAGCAAGGGCCACTACTTGGTGGAGATCACGGTGGACGAATCGCGCCTGAAGGATTCGGGAATTTTAATTTTTAGAATTGTTGAAGGCCCGCGCGTGCGTATTCAAGAGGTTGAATTCGTGGGTAATCGCGCGTTTCCCGCCAAGCAACTTGCCGCGGAAATCAAGACCAAACCTTGGATTTTTATTTTTCGCAAAGGCAACTTGGATGAGGAGGCGTTGGTGGATGACGTGGCGTCCTTGGACAAGTTCTATAAGGAGCACGGCTACGTTGACGTGCGCGTGGATCGCCGCGTGGAGTTGAACTCCGATCAGAAAGAAGCCAAGGTTGTTTTTGTGATCGATGAGGGTCGTGAATATTGTCTGCGCTCGGTGCGGGTGGAAAGCTCGACGGCCGATGGTCAACTGCGGGTTTTTTCATCGGAGCAATTGCGCTCGCTCATAACACTTCGCCCTGGCGACGCGTTTCAAAAGAGGGGCATTGACGCAAGCATAAAAAGTATTCAAACCGCCTACTTTGTCATGGGCTACATCAACGCCAAGGTGAACTCCAACTATGTGCGCTCTGGCGAAGAGGCCGATGTGGATATGTTGGTCAGCATCACCGAGGGTGAACGATTTGAAACCGGTTTGGTGCAGATCCAAGGCAATTTCATAACGCGCGACAAGATCATCAGGCGCCTGGTGCGCTTTCAACCCGGCCGTCCCATGGATGGCCGCGAAATTGAACTCACGCAAATTCGCTTAAAGTCCACCAATTTGTTCAACGACATTCGCGTGACGCCGCAAGAGGAGGATCCAGACAAGCCCGGAACCCGCGATGTGCTTGTGGAAATCAAGGAGAAGAACACCGGTAGCGTGAACTTTGGTTTGGCCATCGGCACCGACCAAGGTTTCGGCGGTGAAATCTCGTTGAATCAATACAACTTTGATATCGCCGACGTGCCGACCTCATTCAGCGAATTCACCGCGGGTCGCGCTTTCCGCGGCGCGGGTCAATCATTCGCAATTGCCATTCAGCCAGGTATTGATGTGAGCACGTATTCCATTTCGTTGGGCGAGCCGCATTTATTTGAAAGCGATTGGTCGGGTAACACCAGCTTGTCCTATCGCAATCGCATTTATCCGCAATGGACCGAAGAGCGCACGACAATGTCTTTTGGAACTGGCCGACGCCTTGGCGATTTCTGGACATTTGGAACCAACGTGCGTCTGGAAAATGTCACGCTGACGGAATTTCAAACGGGCACTCCGCTTGTGGTTGTGAATGACCAAGCGGGACCAAGTCAGTTTGGCGTGCTTTCGCTTTCCGTTTCGCGCAACACCATCGACAGCAAAACGCGTCCAGGGGCTGGCTCTGTGGCGGAACTCACGGGAAGCATGTACGCGGGCGCATACAGTTTTCCAATGGTCCGCGGTAGTTACACCACATTCCTTACGTTGGATGAGGATTTTCTTGGCCGCAAAACCACGCTACGACTGAACTCGCAATTTGGATACATCACCGGCGACAATGCCCCTGTGTTTGAGCGCTTCTATTTGGGTGGTCGCTCATTGCGCGGCTTCGCGTTTCGCACTATCAGTCCTGTGACGTATCAGTTGCAGGGCTATCCAAACTCCTATCCGCCAACCGAACAAGGTCCAAGCAACGGCGCGCCCGCTACAAACATCGGTGGTCAATTCATGTTCTTCGCCGGCACGCAATATGAAACCCCCATCTTCCAAGATGTCATCACCGGCGTGGCCTTTGTTGATTCTGGAACCGTCACTGGCAATGACTATGCGGGCGATATTCCAAATCCTCTTGGATTTACCCAGTATCGCGTGAGTGTTGGAGTGGGTTTGCGCCTTTATATTGGCGCGTTGGGTCCGGCTCCAATCGCGCTGGACTTCGCGGTTCCGTTAATGAAACAGGACACCGACGAAACCCAAGTCTTCTCGTTTAACGCGGAGCTTCCCTTCTAATAGAAAGCGCGCCTTGATCGTTCCAATTGCGGCTTAAATCACAGCCGTAAAGAGCGGTGAAATCGCTGGGCAAAGTTTCAAGGCGGCACTTACACTGCGACATTCACTATCTATACACATACAGAAGGTCGCCATGAAAAATTCTCCCACGCAAACCGTCATCATCGCCTCGCTCATCGCTTTTGGTTTGGGATCATTCGCCTGGGGCGTAAGCCGTCCAGTTGCGCCCGCGCAAGCCACCCGAATTGGAAGCATTGATTTAGGAAGAGTGCTGGACAAACTGCAGGAAAAATCGGATTGGGAAGTGCAAATCGCCGCCCTGCAAAATCAAATGCGCGACGAGGCCGACAGCCGCAAGAAAAGACTTGAGGCCGAGAAACAGCAGGCTTCCGCAACCACTGACCAAGCCGAGCAACAACGAATTGCGGAGCAAGTTGTGCTGGAAGGTCTGCAACTTGAGCAATGGGCAACCCTGAAAGGCGCCGAACTGGACCGCGAAAATAGTTTGATGTGGCAAAGCATTTATCGTAATTTACGCGAGGAAAGCGCCAAACTTGCCGAGAGCGAAGGCTATGACTACATCATTGTCAACGATGGAGTCAACAACATCGTCACCAGTCGTGAGGTGAAGATGCCCATGTCACAGCAAGTGCTGGAACAAATTGGCCGCCGACAAATTATTTTTGCAAGCCCCACAACCGATGTCAGCGACAAGTTAATTGTGAAAATGAACAACACCCACGCCACCGCGCCAGCCTCAGTGGGTCCCGCAAAAAAATAATCGCCACTCGTTCGCCGTATAAGCGGCGCTTGATCCATATTGCTTCGTCCACTGCATTCTTGTGTATATATTGACCTCACCCCACTTTGGAGAATTCAAATGCGTAGATTTTCTTTACTTCCAGTCACATTGTTTGTGGCGCTTGCCGCGGTTTCTTTGTGGGCTTTCAGCAGGTTTGAAAAACCAACCACCATTGCCACGGTGGATCTAGAGCGCCTCTACAGCGGTTTGGATGAGCACAAGGCTGGCGAAAAACGTCTTGAAGAAACCGCCAAGGAACTGAACGCTAAAAATGAAAAAATGGGGCAATCCGTGCAGGCTCTGCAAGCCGAATTGGAAAATTTCAAGCCTGATACGCCGGGATTTTTTGAGACATCTAGAAAAATCGAGGAAGCCATTGGAAACTTCAAGGCCTTTGATCAATTTTCACGGAGTAAATTTGAGATGGAAAAAGCGCTTCTTCTGCGCAACACCTATCAAACCATCAAGTCATCACTGGGAGATATTTGCAAGGCGCAAATGATTGACGCCGTGTTTCTGGACGACGCCACCCCGCCGTTTGATCCCAAGGACACGCGCCCCATCATGGCGCAAATTTCCGGACGCCGTATGTTGTGGATCAATCCCACGATTGACCTCAGCGATGTTGTGATCAAGCAAATGAATGAGAATTATTCCAAGAGACAAGGGAAGTGAAGCACCGTTGGCGTTGACCCCCACTACAAGTTCGCAACTCGCTTTGTTGGTGGGCGGTGCGCTTGAAGGCGACCAAGATATTGCGTTCACTGGATTGTCTTCGCTTAAAGACGCCACCGAACAGCAGGCGACATTTATCACCAGCGACGCTCACGCCAAACTTTGGCCTCACAGCCGCGCGCGCGTTGCCATTGTTGGGCGCCAAGTGAAAGCGCCACTGACAATTCAGCCTTCAAGCCAAGCGTCGAGTGCGACGCACGCGGGCAATCCACAAAGCCGCGCGCTGATTCGTGTGGAAAATGCCGACCTTGCGGTGACCAAAGTGCTTGAAGCCTTCGCCCCGCCCGCAACGCTTCCAGAATTGGGCGCGCATGCTTCTGCTGTCATTCATGCCAGCGCGACAATTGAAAACGGCGCGCGCATTGGCGCGCTTGCAAGCGTTGGCGCTGGTTCAAAAATTGGAAAGGGTTGCGTGTTGCATGCCGGTGCGCGCGTGGCCGCGCATGTTTCCATTGGCGATCAATGCGTCATTCACTGCAACGCCTTCATTGATGAGCGCAGTGTGTTGGGCTCTCGCGTGATCATTCACGCGTCGGCCGTGATTGGCGGCGACGGATTTGGATATCGCCCCGCGGCGGATGGAAAAAGTTTGATGCGCATTCCGCACACTGGCAATGTTGTTCTGGATGACGATGTTGAGATTGGCGCCAACACATGCGTGGACCGCGCCAAGTTTGGTAGCACGCGAATTGGCGCGGGAACAAAAATAGATAATTTGTGCCAGATCGCACATGGTTGCCGAATTGGTCGCATGACGGTGATCGCGGGCATGAGTGGATTGGCCGGTAGCGTCACCGTGGGCGACGGCGTTCAAATTGGTGGCTATTGCGGCATTGCCGACCACACAACCATTGGCGACGGCGCGCGTTTGGCCGCCAAAAGCGCGGTAATGAATGATGTTCCCGCGGGCGCCACATGGGGCGGAATGCCCGCTCAGGAGATTCGGGAGGAATTGCGTGTGATCGCCGCAATCCGTAAATTGCCACAATGGTCACGCAAGTTACGAACCCTACTAGAGGACCAGACAAAGAGTCCATCCAAGGATCAACCCCAGGGGCCATGAAACCTATCGCCACCAAAGTTCTTCCCACGGGGCAACTTCGCGGAACCACCGTTGATCCACAGCGCACACTTGCGCGCGTGGCCACGGTTCGCGGAAAAGGATTGATGCTTGGCGAAGAGGCCGTGTTGGAAATCACCCCCGCGCCGCCTGGCACCGGAATTATTTTCGAGCGCGTTGACCTCAATCCATCCGTGACCATTCCCGCGTTGGTGACGCATGTGTTGCCCAAGCCGCGGCGCACAACATTGCGTGGCGGCGACGTCACCATTGACACGATTGAACATTGCATGAGCGCGCTGGCCGGTCTTCGTGTGGACAACGCCATCTTGCGTTTGTATGGACCCGAGTTGCCTTGCGGAGACGGCAGTGCTTTGCCGTTTGTGCTACCCATTTGCGAAGCTGGTTTGATTGAGCAAGACGCGCCTCGGCGCGTGTTCCGTTTGCGCGAGGCGATTGTTGTGGAGGACGAAGACTCCATGATCGCCGCGCTTCCGCGCGATGGCGAGGGAATGGAAATTTCCTACGACTTGGACTATGGAGCAAAAGAGCGCAGAATACCCCGTCAAACCATGGTTTTTGATCCATCGCGCAGTGACTACTCCACCGATATCGCACCGGCGCGCACCTTTAGTTTGCAGGAGGAGGCCGAGGCCATTTGGGCCGCCGGCTTGTGCAGACATCTCACCGTGCGCGATGCGTTGGTGATTGGCGACAACGGACCCATTGAAAATGCATTTCGCTTTAGCGATGAACCCGTGCGCCACAAGTTGCTTGATGTGCTTGGCGATTTATATTTGGCGGGTCGCCCTGTGCAATGCAGAATTGTTGCGCACCGCAGTGGCCATGGATTGAACCGGCAAATGTGTCAGCGACTTCTGCGCGCCATGAAGGCCGCGGACTTGGCCGAGAGTTTGGTGGCGGGGCAAGCCATGGACGCGCGCGCGATTGCGAAAGTTTTACCGCATCGCTATCCAATGTTGCTGGTGGACCGCGTGATTGAAATGGACGCCAATCGACGCGCGGTTGGCGTGAAAAATGTCACCATGAACGAACCGTTTTTCCAAGGCCATTATCCGGGCACGCCCATCATGCCGGGCGTGCTGATTGTGGAAGCCATGGCGCAATTGGGCGGACTCATGCTCAGCCAAACGCTGGAACATTCGGGCCGCGTGGCCATGCTGTTAAGTTTGGATCGCGTGAAACTGCGCAAGCCTGTGGTGCCTGGCGACCAATTGGTTCTAGAAGTAGAAACAGTGCGCGCCAACGCCCGAACCGCCTCCGTAAAATGCCGCGCCACGGTGGGCGGAAAATCGGCGGCGGAGGCTGAAATTCGCTTTATGATGGTGGATTCCACCGAAGCCTGATCTTTTATTTTTTAAATATTCTTTATGACAAAAATCCATCCCACCGCCATCATCGATCCATCAGTCAAGCTCGCCGCGGGCGTGACCATTGGACCGTGGTGCGTCATTGGACCCGATTGCGAAATTGGCGAGGGCAGTGAACTGGTCAGTCATGTGCACATGGATCGCCACACGCGCATTGGACGCGAGAATGTGTTGCACCCATTCACCATTGTGGGTGGACCGCCACAAGATAAAAAATTCGCCGGTGAGCGAACCACGCTTGAGATGGGCGACCGTAATCACATCCGCGAGTTCGCATCCATTCACCGCGGCACCGGCAACGGCGGCGGCGCCACCAAAATGGGCAGTGACAACTTGGTGATGGGTTGCGTGCACATCGCGCACGATTGCAATATTGGTTCGCATGTCGTTCTTTCTAACAACGCCATGTTGGCGGGGCATGTCACGGTGTGCGACTATGTGAATGTTGGTGGCGGTTGCGGCTTGCACCACTTTGTGCGCTTGAACACGTGCGCGTTTCTTGGAGCCATGGCCCGCGTGAGTAAAGATGTTCCGCCCTACATGATCGCCGAGGGAAACCCCGCCGAAGTGCGCGGGCACAACGCCATAGCCATGCAGCGCCGTGGATTTGCCGACGCCGAAGTGGACGCCATGAAGGAGGCCTACAAGCGCCTCTTCCGCGATCGCGGCGGAAGCATTATGGAAAAAGTGGCTAAATTACGGGCGGAATACCCTACTTTTACAAGCATTGCCCAAGTGTGCGACGCCGTGCTTGAGGCGGGCGAAGGAACACATGGACGCTCACAAGAAGCACTGCGCCCAGACGACAAGCGAAACCATCCATCAATCGCCGCGGCGGCATCCACTGTCCCTAAAAAATAATCCAAGCGAGTAAACAAATGAGTTCAGCAAAAAAAGACGCGCGACTGCAAGAGCAAATGGAGAAAGCGGAAGCCGCGCTTCGCCGTGGTCAATGGTTTGAAGCCGAGCGCCTTGCGCAACGCGGAATGGAAATGGCGCGGCGCATTGAGGACTTTGGAACAATGGCGCGCATTTGTCTGCCACTGCAAGAGGCGCGCCGTCAACGCGTGCAAGCCGCGCTTGAACTTAAAAAAATCCGCATATTGTTTGAAGGCAACATGGAGGAGATCAAAGTCGAATCTGGTTGCTACTTGGTGATGCCCATGCAACTTGTTGGCGCGGACGCGCGGCGACTTCGCTTGGCCGCGTTGCGTGATGAGAAACCCGCAACTGTGATTTGTTGTGAGCCGCCAAACTTGCGCGGGCTTTGGCCCATTGTTGCCATTGGCGTGGTCACGGTGCGCGCGTATGTGCAGCCACCAGAGAATGAAAAGAAGCCCACCATGAAGTGGTATGTGAACGCCATGGAGGCGCTGGGCGACGCCGGCCTGACTGGCTCACATGTGGACTCCGGCATGGACTTGGACAGGCAAATCGACGCGGTTTTAGGCCTTTTAGACGCTGTTCCAGATCATGAAGGTTTGCACCACGTGTTGGCGGACATGTGCCGCGAAGCCGAGAAAGGTTTTGAGCGCAGTGAGCCCGTCGGGCTTTCGGAACTTGACGCCGAACTTGCCCTTGAAGATGAAACTCAAAACGACGATCAAGGCGAATGATTTTGGGCGAATGATTTTTGGCGAATCATTTTTGGCGAATGATATTTATTGATTCGCTCTTGCGGAGCGAGTTGAATAATTCGCGTGATGGTTTCTCAAACGCGCAAAAATAATAGTTGCGTGAATCTACAAACCCACGATCGCCGTCAACTCCAATCCAGTCCCTCTGGCAACCCGCGTCCAAGACGCCGCGCGCCTGTGGCTTCAATCACATAGGCGTCCTCCACGCGCACGCCGCCAACGGCTTTGCAATACAAGCCCGGCTCAATGGTGATCACATCGCCCGCAACCAACGTCAAGCCGCCGCGATCAACAAGCGGCGGCTCATGCACATCAAGCCCAAGTCCGTGGCCAGTTCCGTGCACCATGGCGCACCATGAATCTGGCGCGTCAACCGGCGGCGTGCCGCTGTTGAAACCATGTTCATGAATCACGCGCAATGTTTCGCCGTGCACATCGCCGCCGCCCGCGCCAACTTGTGCCGCGCGCACGGCGGCGGCCTTGGCTTGCACCACGGCGGCGTGCATTCGCGCGGCTTGCGGCAACACCTTGCCATGCACCACGGTTCTGGTGCAATCGCCCCAATATCCACTGCTTTTTGACTTTGGAAAAATATCCACCATGATCAATTCGCCTGTGCGCAACACGCCATCGCCATCATGGTGGCAATCCGCGCCCTGCGCGCCACCCGCCACAATGGAGCGCGGATTTTCAAATCCACAGCGCGCGAAGAACATGTCAATCTCGCCACGCACGCGCTCACTGCTCAGCGGCGCGCCTTCATGCATCAACTGGCCATTCTGGTTCACGCCCGCGCGCGCGATCAATCGGCACGCCAACTCAATCGCGTCCTCGGTTGCGCGCTGTGAAACATCCATGGCTTGCAACTCCACGGCGTCCTTGCACCGGCGCGACGATTGAAACAAATCCAAATCACAGCGCACGGAAATCCCCGCGGCCATCAGCACATGCATGAACACACCAGGAAATGTGCGGTCACACACGGCGCGCTTCACGCCGGCTCTGCGCAAACATTCCGCCAACGCTTGCGCCGTGGAAACATCGCGCTCACCAGACAAACCCGCGGCCGTGGCAAACTCACTGGGAACAGCGAACACATCCGCGCGCGCATGTTGCTTGGCCCGATCAATTTCTATGTCGCGCACAATCAGCGTTCGCTTGCGCGCGCCATTTGCCGCGGAAATATCAGCGAAAGCCAGCGGATCACCCACGCGAAAGCGTGTCTGGTGAAACAGCGTCATATTTGTGGCGGAAATGCCGCCCATCACAATTGCTTCGTCGTTGGCGATCATAAAAAGTATCGTAAACGCAAATCAATCGCGCGAAATTCGCCTGTGCTTAAACTTGGCTGGAACATTGTCCGCGCCCGCGCCAGTACGTTTGCGATGGTCCGCCTCATACTCGCTCCAACCGCCGTGGTAGAAAAACAATTTACCGTCGCCTTCAAAGGCCAAAATGTGCGTGGCCACGCGATCCAAGAACCAACGATCATGGCTGATACACAACACCGTGCCCGCGAAGTTCTGCACCGCCTCCTCAAGCGCGCGCATGGTGTTCACATCAATATCGTTGGTGGGCTCGTCAAGCAAAATCACATTGGCGCCACTGGTGAGCATGCGCGCCAAGTGCACGCGATTGCGCTCGCCACCTGAAAGAATGCCAACCAACTTCTGTTGCTCGGTGCCGCCAAAGCCATAGCGGCTTACATACGCGCGGCTATTCACCGTGGCG
>CALFOZ010000178.1 GCA_937919205.1 uncultured Planctomycetia bacterium | reverse complement strand
GACTGAATAAATAGACCGCTTGGTATGCGGGCGCTGAAACTTGCCGCGTTGCGCGGAATGCGTTCGTGATCACGGACAATGTCAAGCAAGTCCTGCATGGACGTGGGAGCAAACACAAATGCCGCGTGCGCCTGAGCCGAGTCAACATATTGGGCCAATTGTGCCCTAGTGAATCCCGAGTGCAGGCTTTGAATTTGGAAACTTGTGTCCGCACTGGCTTGTGTCCATGGCGTCAAGAGCGCTCTTTCAAAGCGCGTGCGTTCCCAATTGGCGGCCTTGGAATCCCCTAGTTTGGGCTGGGGCAAGCGCCGTCGCGTCCAAAGGCCCGCCACAGTATTCGTGCCCGTTTTCAATTCCGGCGCGCTCGCCATGTACGTGTCAAAAAAGCCGGAAGGTGGTTGGCCCATCTCCTGCTCGCTTGACTCAACGATGGATTCTTGCAAGTGCAACACATTTTTTTTCAACAACGCTCCATCGCCACCTGAAACCAATATGTGCGATGCAGACGCCGTGACACGTTGAATGGGCGTGAACGCCACCGCGCGAAGAACCGGCGTCGCGCCTTGGCTATGCGTGTCGCGCGCCAATATTTCTGCGCCACTTAACACAACCAATGATTGAAGTTGCCCAACCAATTGCGCCAAGCGCGCGGCGTCTTGACAGGCCCACACCGAGTGCGTGGCACCATCCTTGCCCAAAAAATGCGTCAACGGCCGCGCATTGGCGACCCCTTGCATCTCATCCAACAACTCATCACACGCTTCAAAGGCCATCACTGGAATTTCCACGTGCGCCTTCAAGTTAAAATCTCGTTGCCAAGTTTGGCTCGCAACCTGCTGGTCATAGTCCTGCAGATGCGACAACTTTACAAAAATAGTTGGCGACATTTCCATCGCGGCGATCAGCGAAAAATATTTCTCCTTGGCGCGCGCCTGTCTATAGATGTACATCCGCGGTTGCTCGTCTTGCACAATCAGCTTTTCACTTTTCAAACGCTCAAACTCAAGCGCGGCGGCTTCCGCATCGCTGATTATTTGCGCGCTCTTGGCGGGAATGGGTCGAAATGCTGTGAATGGATGAATCTGAAACATAAAAAAACCTTGTTCGAAATAATACCCACCCCGATCAACGCCGATTTTTCATCACAAATCATGCATATTGCCCGCCAAGTTCCGTTTATGCGGGCGCCATATGGGCAAATGTGGGTGAACTGCGCACAAATAATTCAGTGGGTTCTTTCAACGGTCGACCTCAAGGATGGCTTCTGTGCGGAAGCCAATCGCGCTGAAAAAATTTTAGAGAGGATCGACATGAAACTTCAATTCAATCCCGCAGAGTCCATCACCCCTTCTTTGCATATCGAACAACTTCACTCACAGAACCGCTCAAGCGAACGCTTTGACCGCCTCGCCGCGCGCATGCGCAAAGCAAGTTTGATTTGGGCGCAAGCCGAACCAAGCTGTCTGCGATTTTCCAACGCCGATGAATGGCTCACACGATTAGTGGTCAACAGTTCTTGGATGCGCCGATCGGTTGATCAAGTGGTGACGCAGTGGGCCGCGAACAGTTGCGCTTTGGCTGTTGAAGCGATCCCAGGTTGCTGGGTGATTCCTGCCGGCAAAAAAATTCGCTCCGATGGAGTGTCGCGGGGACTCGTTGTGGCCATCACCAAAGACGCCATCGGTCCAAGGGGATCCTTGAACGCCTTGTGCCAATCCGCTGGTGTTGACTTTGAGTTGACACGCGACATGTTGCAATGCGAGCCGACAATCTTGCGCGAAGAAATTCCGCGCATCTGCGTCATGCTGTCATCGGTTCGCCCAGCTTCGCTACGAATCGCAAGCGCTGTTCCAACAGTGGAGGCTTTGCTTCGTGCGATTGAAATCGCCGATCAATCCATACGCGGTCACAGTGAACGCACTTCAAATCTTGCCTGTCGTCTAGCCCGCGAGTGCCACCTTTCTTCGACGGAACAGGAAACGGCGCGCGTAGCTGGACTTCTACATGATGTTGGAAAAATTGGAATTCCCATGGAAATTCTGCATAAACGCGGGCAACTCACTTGCGAGGAGCGAAGCTTGGTGAATTTACATCCTGAAATGGGAAAGCAAATTATTTCGGGTCTGGATGGTTTGGATAAAACCGTTCCAGCCGTGTTGTGGCATCACGAACGTTGGGACGGCGCTGGCTATCCGCACGGATTGTCTGGCGAAAATATTCCGGTGCTGGCGCGCATCATGTCCGTGGTTGACAGCTTTGACGCCATGCGGCGCAATCGTCCCTACCGCGACTGCATGAGTGTTGCATGCGCCCTGAAAGAAGTTCAAGAGAGCGCCGGCGGGCAATTTGATCCCAAGATTGCCAACACATTTGTTGAGTTGATCGACCGCGAGCCGGCTCTTGCCGCTTAAAAAAAATCCAGAAATTTGTTTTCAACCCCTTGCTTGATACTTGGAGTGTTGTCACAATACTCGTATGAACTTTGAGGCCAAGGAAGGCTTCGCTGGTACAGACGCCGCAGAGCAGAAGTATAAGACTCTGAAAATGGCGATTGTTTCGCTCACCCCATTTGATAGAAATGTGTTGCAACTTCGCTGGGCCGACAATTTGTCGCGCCACGAAACCGCGTCGGTGCTTTCACGCGACCCCGCCTCGGTGTTGGCGGCTGAAAATCGTTTGCGCTCTTGGATGCGTGAACGTATTAAAGTTGCCGAACTTGCTTTGGTCTAATTAGGCTATTGGCCAAAAGCGCCCAGCATCCGACCAAGATCCGAGGAATCTACAAAGCCATCTTTGTTGAAATCCTCGGCACAATCAACACACGGGCCAAATTTTCCTAGAAGCGAACCAAGATCGGCGGAATCCACATGCCCAGAGCAATTGAGATCCTCCACGATGCATGTTGCAATCGGGCGCACCTTCATGCGCAACTGGGCGGCATCGGCCAAACCAAATTGCACGTACGCATTTTCTTTGGCGTAGAACGCTGGATAGTTGCCAGCCTGTTGCGCCACAAATGTGAGGCTACTCACTGAGAAAAATGTTCGACCCGCTTGGATACCTTGGCGTAAATAATTTTGAATATTCGCGTCCGCCACATTCACTTGAAATGTCATCACGGTGTCTTGCGCGATCAATTGACCCGCGGAGAGGCCGGCAACTTGCCCGACCGCGAACACGTTGGGTTGAAATCCAACCCGCGGATTGTTGGACATGTCCACAAAATTATTCGCGTTGTCATAGCACGCGGCAAACGCGTTGCGAACGCCCGGCGACAAGGAACTAGAGCCACTCACGGCATACGCGGAGTTCTCCATGAAAGTTGCCGCCGTGAATCCGCCGCGAAATCCAACTCCAGCAAGCTCAATGGACTGCCCCGCGTCTGGGTCATTCACCCGCCGCGAATCGCCCGCGGGAAGGAACATTTGCCATGGATCGGAGGTTGGGTCGTACTGAACAACCATGTCGTTGGCAAATGAAAT
Organism: uncultured Planctomycetia bacterium; assembly: GCA_937919205.1. Taxonomy (GTDB): domain Bacteria; phylum Planctomycetota; class Phycisphaerae; order Phycisphaerales; family SM1A02; genus SYAC01. The sequence continues at coordinate 1,651 of CALFOZ010000178.1, read as the reverse complement.
TGAAACCTCCGCCTCAATGATTTCGTATTGACCACTTCCAATTGGAACTTGCACGCCCGTGTCAAAAGCCAGCAAAATTTGCCCGTCGCGCGCGTCAAATTGCGTTGGATTGTCGCGGTCGCTTCCAAAAGTGGTTAATACCGAGCGCGTTCCAGGCGTGCTATTAAATGGATACATCCAGCGATCCAGCGCGGGCTGATTCAATTGAATATCAATCACGTCCGCAAACGCGGGCGCGGCAATGCAAGACATGAATGCGGTAATTAGAAACAAAAAACTCGTCTTCATAGGGGAATTACTATATAGTGCTTCACATTGTTTTTTCCACACAAACATAATTTAATTTGCCAGACAAATCAAAAATGGGACCACGCATTTCCGTATTTTGCATTTTTCAAGGGTGGCAAATGCGTGTCTTTAACCGGTAAGGCATTCACCTTGATTGAATTACTGGTGGTGATCGCGATTATCGCGCTGTTGAGCGCGATTATCTTGCCCTCCCTGTCGGGCGTGCGCGATCGGGCGGCGCAAATAAAGGAACTCTCCGCGCTTCGAAGCACCTTGACCGCGTGGAATCAATACGCCACCGATCAAAAGGGCGCGCTCATTCCCGCCTTCTACGGCAATCCCCCGCTTGATGCGCTTCCAGCTTTTTATGAGGACGGCAAACCCATTCCCACCGATGTCTACGGTAGTCAGCGCGCGGTTGTATGCCGTTGGCCGTGGCGACTCGCGCCATATTTGGGCAACGACTTTCGCGCGCTCACCATGCAAGATGGTGACGATCAGGTCAAGCTGGCCTCTGGAAATGATTTGGGAAAATATTTGTACTTCTCTAGTTTGTATCCATCATTTGGCATGAATGGAATGTGGGTTGGTGGCGATCAAGAACGCTACGGATTTCTCCCCGCTGAAATCAAGGGCCAGCGAAATCCATTCTCCAATTTTTACGTTTCACGCCTCTCCACTATTCGTCACACAGAGCGTTTGATTGTGTTCGCATCAAGTCGCACCAATCAATCCGCCACCGCCACCGACGCGTGCCGTGAGGGATATTTTCGCGTGGAAAGTCCAAACTGGATCGGTCCACAATGGTCAACCTACGACGCGGATGTCGCGCAAAGTTGCGGCAATGTCAGCGCGCGTTGGCAAGGCGCCGCAAGCGTGGGCACGGCCAACGGCGCCACGGAGTTGGTACCCATCGAAGAGTTGCGCGACATGCGTCGCTGGGCCGATCAAGCCACCGATGCCAAGTGGCGCTTCTCGCCATAACTGTTGCAGATTTTGAATTGCGTGGCACATGTTGCGTGGCACATGTTGCGTGGCACGCGTACCGGTTCGTGCCTTGCGCATGCGTTACATTACTGCGACAGGTCCCGCTCGGCAAATATTTATTCTGGCATCAGTTCCAATATTGGTTGCGATGCTGGCTTCGGAATTGACTGCGGAATTGACTGCGGAATTGACTGCGGGGTTGACTGCGGAATTGACTGCGGAGTTGACTGCGGAGTTGACTCAACCTGCATGGGCGCAGACTTTGCGCCGCTAGGCGGCATCATGGCTGGATCAGCTGGCGGCATGACATTTGGAAGCGGTGATTTAATTCCAGAAATAGGCTCCACCACTGGACCAAGTTCTGGCATTTCAAACG
>CALFOZ010000177.1 GCA_937919205.1 uncultured Planctomycetia bacterium | reverse complement strand
TGGCGGTGGCGCTGGCGGTGGCGCTGGCGGTGGCGCTGGCGGTGGCGCTGGCGGTGGCGCTGGCGGTGGCGCTGGTGCTGGATTCTTTCCACTCGATCCATTTATCACACTTGACGGCTCTGTAGGACGGGTGAACTTTATTAAGGAGCTCATTCAGAAAACCGTTGATCCTGATGCATGGAATTTGGGTGCCAGCATGGAACCCTTTGACACCAAGTTGATCATCACGGCCCGACCCGACACGCACAGAAATATTGCTGATTTACTACAGCAAATTCGCGCAAATCTTGCGTTGCAAATCAACATTGAAGTTCGAGTTTTAAAGATTGATAGCGATTGGTTTGAGCAAATTGGTTTGGACTTTGACATCTATTTCAATACCAACAACGCTCAATATGAAAATGCACTAGCGGCTGATCCTAACTTTAATTTGCGCGATTTCTTCTTTCAAAATAATTCCCAGACTGCGGCGAGCGATCCCAAGACTGGCCTGATGAAAAATCCCGTTGTATTTGGCGGCGTGGGTGGCACAGCGGGCAACTCGCTTGCCCCGGCGAATGCGGTGGCTTCAGGACAGGCAGTTGGTTTGCCAGGCGGCACGGCAGGGCAAATTCAGTATCAAACCAGGCCGGTTGGCACGCCAGTTGGAGTGGTGAAAAATGGCGAAACATATGCCAACGGTTCCGTCAGCAACGGATTGTCCGCGGTCAACGTTCAGCAAGAAGGCTTGCCGCTTGTGAACGCCCTTGGTGCCGCTGGTATCAAGGGCGCGTTCGGCGCGACAGCGTTGCTGAATCCAGCCATGACTGTTGGCATGACATTCCTAGACGATGTGCAAGTGGATTTGTTGGTTCGCGCCACACAAGCCGATCAGCGAAATGTGCTTCTGACATCGCCACGCTTGACCATGCAGAATGGGCAGATTTCGTTCATCTCCGTGCAGAACACCACCTCGTATGTTTCTGGTTTCACGGCGCCCGCCACGCAGGGAGTGACTGGCACGCCGCAAATCAGCACAATCTCCGAAGGATTTGCGCTTGGTTTGCAAGGCGTGATCAGCGCAGATCGCAGATACGTGACATTGAACGTGAACTTTTCACTGCAGGGACCAGTCACATTTGACACGGTTCAATTCCAGCAATCAGTGGCGGGTGGAAGCCAACAACCAATCGGAACGACATCCACCAATTCATTCCAAACGCCAAAGTTTTTGAATACTTCCATTGGAACCACGATCACCGTTCCAGACAAAGGAACCGGCGTGCTTGGCGGACAGCGTCTGACCAGTGACTACGAAGTGGAAGTTGGCGTTCCAGTAATGAGCAAAATTCCTATCGTGAACCGTTTCTTCACCAATCGAATCAACAACAAGACCGAACAAACTTTGTTGATGATGCTGAGACCAGAAATTTTGATTCAACAAGAAACCGAGGACGTTCTCTTTCCAGGTCTGCGCAATACATTAAGCGGCGCGGGAATGTGATCGGATTTGAACTCGCCGCGTCTATAATGTATTACTCTTTAACGGAGCTACTATGAGCAATTCAACAAGCGTTCTTAATATTTCAGACGAGGGTGGCGTGAAAAAAATCACGTTCACGCAGAAAAGCATCATTGATGAAGTTGTGATCCATCAGATTGGCAAAGATATTGTGGCCGCGATCGATGGGGCGACCCAGCCAAAGGTGCTGATTTCATTCAGTGGAGTGGATCACTTGTCCTCGGCCGCGCTTGGGGTGCTCATCACTTGCCACAATCGAGTGCGCGTGAAGAACGGTCAGCTTTACTTGAGCGATATATCCAAGACCATCTTTGAAATATTTAAGATCACCAAGTTGAATAAAATGTTTCAAATAGCGGACACGTCGGAATCCGCCATGAAAAACTTCAAGTAATTGAACTTGCCCATCTCGTGGATCAATGCAATTGAGAAGCGAACCATACATTCAAGATAAAACATTAACCGACCTTCGGGTTGATTTACAGAAGGTGCAAGATGGCGTTGCGTTGGCATTGATTCAGAATGGGTACACGGATTTTGCGCAGTTCGCGATTCGCTTGTGTTTGGAAGAGTCGATCGTGAACGCATTTCGCCACGGCAACCGCAGTGAGCCAGGCAAGGTGGTTCAGTTTCATTGCAAAATTGACGGCGAAAGCGCAGGCTTTGAAATCCAAGATGAAGGCGTGGGCTTTGATCCAGAGGGCGTGCCCGATCCGACCGCGGAGGAAAATTTAGAGATACCTTCGGGGCGCGGATTGATGCTGATGCGCGCCTATATGAGCGAGGTTGTTCATGTGGCACCAGGCAACACACTGCGCATGGTCTACAAAAACGGGCCGGATCCCACCGACACATAGCGCGTTCGGGTGGTTGTTTTTTTTACGGGTCAATCAAATGGTTGAATCAATCGCGGCTGGTTTGAAAGTTTGCCAAAGCGATCCACTCCTGCAATGACAGCGTTTCTGGGCGACGCATACGATCAAAGTCTGCGGGAAATTGAAACTGACTCGCAAGGCTGGAACCCAACTGCTTGCGGCGGTGTTGAAAGGCGCGCTCCAGCAGTACATGAAGGCGCTCGGGTAGCGCGGGGCGCGGTTGGTGCGGGGCAAGCTCAATAATAGAACTGGTGACTTCCGGCTCTGGCCAAAAACTTCCTGGTCGAATTTCGGCGACCATATGTATGCGCGCGTAAAATTGCGCCATCACGCTGAGCAGACCCATTTCGCTGGTGTCGGGCGCGGCGGTTAGCCTTTGCGCAACTTCGCGCTGAATGGTGACATGCATTCCCATGCAATTTGGAAAGTCATTAAGCAAAATGGCGATCAGCGGAGTGGCCGCTTGATACGGCAGATTTGCGATCATGCGAAATGGACGGTTGTTGATGGCCGCCGTGATCAGTGGGTTGAGTGAATGTTTGGTGGCAAGGCAATCGCCTTCGATTAAAGTGATGCGAGGGCCAAAGCGCTCGCGGTTGAACGCCGCCAAATCGCGGTCCATTTCGCAAGCGATCACTTGCGCGTTGGCTTGCACCAAAAGATCCGTGAGGGCGCCAGTGCCCGGACCGACTTCAAGAATCACTTCGCCCGCGGAAATGTTGGCGGCCTTCATAAGCGCGCGAAGCACGTTGTGATCATGCAGGAAGTTTTGCCCAAAGCGGTGCTTGGGACGCAAGCCGCGCGAGGCGAGAATGGCTTTGATTTCTGTGAGAGTTTGCATCACCAGCGATAGCGCACTGAGTAGGTGATCAGCTTTTCGGAGTTGGCGGGAACGTCAAGCGTGTATTCAATTGTGGCTGAATTCTTTTTCTCAAACGGCTGACTGGTGGTTGTGATTTCCCAATTGCTCCAGCGATACAGCGGTTCGCGCACCAGCACGGTGATTGGTTTGTCCTTGCGGTTACGAATTTCAATCTTGAATGACTCGGTCATTTCGCGACGGCCTCGGTCGGATTTAAAATCGGTTTGCGTGCGGGCGCCCACAACATCAAAGGCGGAGCCGAGGCGCACTAGAATCTTTTCATCTTTAGGCGTATGGCCGATCAAATCCTCGCCGATAAATTCAAGCGAGCCGTCCGCGTCGTCGCGCTTGGAAACCCGCAATTTGCCCGCTGGAAGTGGCATTCCCAAGTTGGCCGCGGCTTCGTTCTTGAAGCGCACAAACACGTCCACTTTGGTTTTTCCCATGGCCCCAAATTCTGGCTGGTCAATCATGCCGCCGCCAAACCCATTGATGTCCGAGCCTTCGTACACCAGAAGTTTTTCCACAGGAATGTTGCGCGCGGTTGGAAACAGCGCGATCTGCTCGCTGGAATTTTCTGGAATGTTTGCGGGGCGCGGCAGTGTGTAAAGATGGAATTCAAAGAAGGCTTTTTCTTGGAAGCCCTCGGCGGCGCCATCCGCCATGGCTTTCAACATCATCGGCGCGCCGCGGCCACGATTGTTGTTGCTTTGAGCGCGTTGCACATCCCCCGCGATCAATTTTAATTGCGCGTTGTCATAACTGCGGCCCGACACGTTCAGCATGGAAACCCACGCGGTCATGTCGGCCTTGGTATCGGTGGGGTCAAGGATCAAGTTGTAATCAGCGCGCCAGGTGATGCCGGAAGTTTGATAGCTGGTTCGCACTTGGTGTGCGCCAGACTTTGCGCAGATCACGTCCCACAATAAAGTTGGGCGTGTGCGCAATCCGCCAGGCAGGGCGCCAAGGAGCAATGTTGTGTTTGATTGATTCACAATTTGAACGCCGCCATCGGCGCCTTGCACAACAAGTTGCCCGTTGCGCGCCGCAAGAAGCGTTCCATCCACGCGCATGGGCGCGGTGTTCATGTCCACCATGGCGGAAATCTTTTGATCGACATATTTTTCCAGCAGTTTTTGTGGACTTACAAGATCAAATTCAAATCGTTGGTTGGTGACCACGGTGGTTGGGTCGGTCAAGTCTTCAAAGGCCACGGTGGTTGGATCAATGAAGGCCGCCACGTCCGTAAAGGCCAGCGAGCCAGCGCCTTGCGGCATGTCCACGCCGCGAATTTCTCGGATCACTCCAAAGCCGGGCACTTGATAGGCGGCGGTTGGGTCGTTGCCTTGGCGTTGCTGTGCGATCCACGTTTGCGGATCAAAGCTGGCCGCGTCGGCGCTTGAATACACCGTCAGGCTGACACCGTTTATTGGGGCGGGCGAAGGAGTGGTTGACGCGGGTGTTGCAATTGCAATGCGGGCGTCAGCACAAAGACATGCGGCAATGATGAATTGGATCATGCGAAAAGTGTACCCGCGCGACACAATGATTTTCTAGGCGGAGCAACAACACGCGTGAGCATGTTTGCCACGTTTAAAAATTTTATGCCGGCGTAAATCGCCTCGGCGATATTTGATACAACATCAATCGTGCAGGCAACCGATCCAGTTCTGTTTGACCTGATCATTATTGCGGTCAGCATTGCAAGCGGCTGTTTTGGAGCCATGCTTGGCCTTGGCGGCGGCGTGATTTTAATTCCAGTTTTGGTTTCTGTTCTGGGCGTTGATGTAAAGAGCGCCATTGCCGCGAGTTTGGTGGCGGTGGTTACCACCAGCGGCGCCGCGGCGCTTATTCGCGGCCGCGATTCCATGAGCAATTATCGAGTGGGCGTAACGCTGGAGGTTGCCGCGGGTTTGGGCGCGATCGCGGGGGCGGTGTTGGCCACGCTCGCTCCAGGCGATGTGTTGACCATGCTGTTTGGCGTGAGTTTGTTGGCGACGGGGGCGTTGTCGTGGCGCGTGGTGGATGACACCGAACGTGTGTTGCCCCAAACTTGGTGGGGTCGCGTTCTGCAATTGGATGGGGTTGAGGAAACCAAAGAAGGTCTAAAAGTTTATCACGTGCAAAAAGTTCCCGTGGGACTTGGCGTGATGACGATCGCTGGTTTGTTGAGCGGCATGTTGGGCATCGGCTCGGGCGCCTACAAAGTATTGGCTATGGACACTTGCATGCGCATACCGTTTCGCGTGAGCACAATCACCAGCAATTTTATGATCGGCATCACCGCGGCTTCCGGCGTGATGGTGTATCTGCGCGACGGAATGGTGGACCCAACGATTGCTGGACCCGTGCTGATTGGAATTGTCCCCGGCGCGATGTTTGGTTCATGGCTAGTTCCAAAAATTCATGTATCCACGCTTAAGAAAATATTCCTTGTTGTGATTGTGCTGGTGGGACTGCAAATGATGCTCAAGGGCGGTAGGGAGTTGTTCAAATGACCAACCAATTGCAATCCTTGGAGCACGAGGCGGAGTATTTGCGATCTCGTCAATTACAGATGTTTTTACGGCAAATTCAGCGTTGGGCGCTGTGGGTGATCGCCATCACGTCCATCACTTTGATCTGCGTGGGGCAGGGGTTGGCGTGGTCGCGCGGATTGTCGCACACGCAAATTCGCGCGGCGGTTTCCGCCTGGCATTCACTGGGGGATTTCACCCGCGCCATTGGCGGCGGCGATGCGTCTGCGTTGATGATGTTTGGAATAGTGTGCGGCATCGCCATGCCATTTCTGCGCACCATAGTGGTGGGTTTCGGATTTGTACTGCAACGCAATTGGCTTCATGTGTGCATCGCGCTTGTGGTGGTCGTCATTATGTTGCTGGGCTTGTGGATCTAGTGCGCAATTGCATCGGCGCGATGCTCGCGTAAAACCGTGACCTTGATCTCGCCGGGGAAAGTCATTTCGGCCTCGACCTGCTTGGCAATTTCCTGCGCGATGATGAAGCAGCGCGCGTCATCGGCTTGCTTGGCGTTCACAATCACGCGCACTTCGCGGCCGGCCTGAATGGCGTAGGCCTCCGAAACACCTTGCTGTTTGTGCGCGATCTCCTCGAGTTGCTCAAGGCGCTTGATGTAGTGCTCCATGCTTTCGCGCCTGGCGCCAGGGCGCGCGCCACTGAGCGCGTCGGCCGTGGTGACGATGGGCGTGTACGGAGTTGTGGTTGGAATATCGTTGTGATGCCCGCCGATGGCGTTGAGCACGGCTTCGCTTTTTTCGTTGTGGCGCTTGGCAAAATCCATACCAATCGCTGGGTGTCCGCCTTCAATTTCATGGTCCATGGCTTTGCCAATGTCATGCAAGAAACCAGCGCGACGCGCCACCGTGCCATCAAGTCCAAGTTGATCCGCGATGAGTTGGCTAAGGAACGCAACCTCAATAGAGTGGCGCAAAACATTTTGGCCATAGCTGGTGCGATAGTGAAGCCGCCCCATCATTTCAATAATCTTGACATTTAGGCCGGGTACCCCAGCCTCCACCGCCGCCTCATTGCCGGCTTTCATCATGCGCTCATGGATTTCCTGGCGCGATTGCTCCACAACTTCTTCAATGCGCGCTGGATGCACGCGGCCATCGGCCACAAGTCGTTGCAACGCTTCAACGGCCACGGCTTGGCGCACGCGGTCAAAGCAACTAATGGCGATCACGCCCGGCGTGTCATCAATGAGTACATCCACGCCAGTGGCGCGCTCAAAGGTGCGAATGTTGCGGCCCTCACGGCCAATGATGCGACCCTTGAGATCATCCGATGGAATCTTTACGGAGCGCACCGTGGCATCAGTGGCGGATTCGCCGCCGTAGCGTTGCATGGCCATCAACGTGATCTCACGCGCGCGCTCGCGGGCTTTCAGTTCCGCCTCCTCGATGATCTTGTGTTGCAAGTGCGCGGCGTCGCGCTGGCTGTGATCGCGCACTTCCTGCATGAATTGCTCGCGCGCCTGCTCTTGTGTGAGGCCGCTTACTTCGGCAAGGCGTTGGCGAGTTTGCTCGCGAATATCTTGGGTTTCCTGAATTACCAACTTTTGTTTCACCTCATTTTCCTGCAGGGATTGCGCGCGTTTTTCTATCGCGCCCTCGCGGTTCTCCAGTTGCTCCGAACGTTTGTCCACCGAAATTTCACGGCGGCTCACGCGTTCTTGCGCCTCCTTGGTCTCGGCCAGCGATTGAGCGATCTGTTTGTCGGCGCTTGCGCGGCGGTCGGCGACGCGCCGTTCGGCTTCAAGTTCAAGAGCGCTTGCCTTGGCCGTGCCCTCAATGCGAGCCTTCTCTATCAGTTGCTCGCCTTCGCGTTGCATGCGTTGCAACTTGCGCACGCCCAACCACCACATGATCACAAGCGCGGCCAATGAAATGACAACAATCGCAATGGACACAAGGGCTGACGAATTGACGGGGGATTCAGTTTGAGCAACAGTCGCGAGCGGCGACGTAAAAATCATCGGTGAAGGCATGGCGCCTCCTTTATAAAAAAATCAGACTGGCGATGCGCAATGCCCGCCGCGCCCAAATTGCTTGTGACCGATGAGTGACCGTATCGCAGTGAAGTGATTTGAATCGGTCGAAGCCATCCGGCGCTTGGTCCGTGAAAATTGGAATCCAATCGTGTTGGTCCGATTGGTTTAAGAAATGTGATTATGGTTTGAATTGTGTTCAGGGTCAACAGGTTCTTTGCGGGCGCAGGCTTTAGACTGTGCGCATGCCGCGGTTTCTGAATTGGCTCCTAGCCCTTGGCCCCAACAACGCGGTCGCGCTACGCATTGTGAAGGGGGGCAGTATCCGTGGTCGGCACTTGCTGATTCGCTCCTTGTATTTGGGAATATTAATGGTGCTGGTTTTTTTCTCATTACTTGGACCATCCACCGGCAGTATGAAAGATTTGGCGCAACGCGGGGCCAGCGCGTTTACGCTGATGAGCTTTGGACAGGTGATCGCCATTTGCTTGTTAACTCCAGTGTTCATGGCGGGCGCCATCGCCCAAGAGAGCAATCCCAAGACGTGGGAAATTTTGTTAACCACGCCATTATCAAGCGCGCAAATTATATTTGGAAATTTATTTGGACGGCTCTTTTTTGTGGTGGCGCTATTGCTGTCCGCATTTCCACTTTTTCTTATGACGCAAATTTTTGGCGGAGTGCGCGGCGGCAGTGTGATCGCAAGCCTGCAAGTTTCATTTTTGGTGGCGTTGGTGATGGGTTCCATCGCCATCGCGCTGAGCGTTTTTAGAAACGCCGGCAAGCGGAGTATTTTTACATTTTATGTGGTGGTGGTGATTTATTTGGCGGCAACCACGGCGCTTGATCGAGTGGCTCGCGCGCCCATTGCCGTTGGCATGGACGCGTCGTGGACAACAGCTTGGACGCCAATGAATCCATTTCTCACGCTTGAAAGCGTGTTGTTAAGTAATCGATATCGACCGCGCGATTTCACGTCCGACAATGTCGGCGCTTTGCGGCAACTTTGGTTCGGCGATCCACTTCGTGCGCAAACATATCTCGCATGCATCGTTACATTTGCGTTGACCTCATTCGCCGCTCTGCGGGTGCGCTTGATTGGAAGCCGGGTGGAAAGCGCCAATCAATGGTGGACGCGGTTTGTGCGCAATGTGAATTCTAAAAATCAGCGTGTTTCACGGCATGTTTGGCGCAATCCAATCGCTTGGTGGGAGGTCAATCTTAGGCTTTCAGCACCCGCCGCCAGGTTTATGCGTTGGGGATATTTGGCGTGCGGTTGCCTGTTGGTGTTGATTCTTCTTGCGGCGCACCGTGGCGGCGCACTGAACGCGCCGGTGCTTCGGGTGATTCTGGCGGCCGTGGTGATAAGCGAGGTGGTGATCGCCGTGTTGTTGGCGGCGGGCACAAGCGCGACCGCGGTCAGCCGCGAGCGCGAGGATGGATCGCTTGATCTTTTGTTGACCACGCCAATTCAACCAGGCGAATATCTCTCGGGAAAATTACGCGGATTGATCACGGTCTTGTGGCCTTTGATCGCGGTGCCATCGATCACTTTATTGTTGGCCGCCGCGTATGTGTTGAGCAACGGCATGCGGGCCGGCGGCGTGACCACGATGGAACTTGTGGGCACCAGCAAGTTGGATGTTCCAATTGTGTTGCCCATAGCGACGGTGGTATTTCCGTTTGTGCTCACGGCGTTCATTTCGTTTGTGGTGATGACTGGATTAAGTTGGAGCATTAAATCCAAAGGCGTGATTGCAAGCACCATCGGCGCCATTGGGGTGGTGGTGGCGGTGGCGGCCACCATTGGAATTTGTGGCGCGGCCGCAGGCAAAGATATCGCCGTGCTTGGACCGGCGATTCAGTCGTTTAGCCCGATGAATTTGGTGTTTGCCGCGGTGATGCCCGCGGATTCAATCACCGCCAGTTTGGAAAATGCCTCGCTTCTTACCTCGTCATTTATATTTGGAGCAATGGCAAGCGTGGCGCTTTATGTGGGCGTGACTATTGGCATGCATGCCGCCATGAAACGATCGTTCATGATGACGGTACGGCGGCTGTCTGGTTTGAAGTAGAAGGCTCGTTCAGGATGGCTTGAATCTCCGCCATGATGGTGCGCTCGGAGGCCTCGTCGCGGCCAACTGGCGTCCACGTTGTTTGCGCGCGCGTGGAGCCATCGGTGACACCTGGCTTGGGTGTTTGTGTCTGGCTTGTCAACGCGGAGCTCCACGTGTTGATGCGCATGCCATCGGTAAAATTTCGTTCCACAAAAACTCGCGCGCGGATTTCAATGAGACCTTTGTAAGTTTCCAAATCAAATCGTTTCAGGTCATCGGTGGAACCGGGCGCCGCCGAGCCAGTCATGGTTGCGATTGATTCAATGGATTCAGGTTGCCAATCTTTTGGCGTGAACACAAATCGCACGCGCCGCCGTTGAAACTGCGTTGTGTTCTCCAATTTCTGCATGGCGCCGGTGGAATCAAATCGCCATGGTTCAACCCAACTACCAATTGTTCGCGGCTCTGTTTCAATAATGCCCGTGGTTCGATCCGCCGCTTGCGGTGGCATGCCGGCACTGCGACTCACCTCAATGCATGTTTCAAATGCCTTGGAATAATCAATGGAATTAATTTCAATCACTGCCGGACCATTCATGGTATTGCAACCCGTTGCGAACACAAGGCACCCAAAGGCAACGCGAATCGCGCGGCATTGTTGAAGAATTGTTCCAACGTGCGGTCGGGCCATACGCTGTTCAGTGTAGTGTTCTTGCGACTAGGATCTTTGATGCCATGGTGTCTTTATTCCTTCGCAGACTCGCCTTGATTCCACCGTTGCTTTTGGCGATGTACACCATCACATTCGCATTGGCATGGTTGATACCGGGAAACCCGCTTGAGAATCCAGAGGGCAGGCGACCGCCACCGGAAGTTGTTGAGGCCATGAAGAAGCAATATCACTTGGACGACCCCGTGACATTTTATTTTGAGTACTTGGGCAAGGCCAGTGGAGTGAGTTGGGCGCTGGGAAACGCGCCGCGGCCATTTGATCTTGGTCCCAGTTTGCGCCAGCCAGATTGGACGGTGAATGAAATTTTGCGCGACGCGCTTCCAGTGAGCGTGACTCTTGGTTGCGCCGCCATGTTGTTGGCGTTGGCGATTGGATTGACCGCGGGAGTTCTCAGCGGATTGAAGCCACGCGGAGTGGTTGACGCCGCGGGGCAAATTTTTGCCATGGTGGGCGTAAGCGTTCCAAGTTTTGTGATTGGCGCGTTGTTACTGCTTGTATTTGCCGCCAAACTTGGCTGGTTTCCAGTTGGAGGATGGGGGCACGTATCAAATATTGTTTTGCCCGCGATCGCGCTTTCGTTGCCATTTTCCGCGGCGGTGGCGCGATTGGTCCGCGTTGGAATGATCGAGCAAATGACCACAGAATATGCGCGCACCGCGCGGGCCAAGGGTTTGTCGCGTTCACAAGTCGCTGTGCGTCACGCGCTCAAGAACGCATTTCTTCCGGTGCTGAGTTGGCTTGGCCCAGCCACGGCGGTGGCGCTCACGGGTTCATTTGTTGTGGAAAAAGTTTTCGCCGTTCCTGGCTTGGGTCGCCACTTTGTCGACGCGGTGTTGGGTAAGGACATCACGCTGATCATGGGCATAACCCTGGCGTACGGACTTCTGGTTGCGGTGTTGAATTTGGCGGTGGACATGTTGTACGCATGGATCGATCCACGTATTCAACAAGCGTGATCCGAATTATTTTTTAATTTGCAAGCGGCCCATATATTGCTCTAGACGCGGGTGGCGACTCAAACCCGTCAGCCGCGTCGGGTCATACATATAGACAGTGACGTAATGGCAAATTGGAATCATTGGAAGATCGCGCTCTGTGATGATGCGTTCGGCGTCTTGCAAAATTTGAAATCGCCGCGCCGAGTCCAGCTCGTTGGCGGCTTTGTCCAACAGCGCGTCAAACTCCGCGCTGGAATACTTGCGGTCGTTGTTGCCGTCACCGGTGCGGCATAGATCTAGCCACGTTGTTGGGTCGCCATAGTCGCCGTACCAGCCACCGCGGGCGATCATGAAGTCGCCTTGCTTGAGCGCGTCTTTATATCCAAGCGGATCTTTGCTACGCGGCGCCGATTGAACATGCAACGTTTCGCGCCACATCGCGCTTAACGCGCCGGCCATGTCGCGGTAGCGCGGACTTCCAGCGGAGTACATGATTTCAACAGTTGGAAACTTTTCGCCGCTTTCATTTTCCACAACGCCGTCGTTGTCGCGGTCTTTCCAGCCAGCGTCCGCGAGTTCGGCGCGCGCCTTGATGGGATCAAACGCAAGTCCGGCTGGAGTTTGATATCCGGGAATTGAATCAGGTGGAATAAATGTTGTCGCCACAGTCTCATCCATGCGCGTGATGTTGTTGACAATGGTGGCCTTGTCCACGGCAAGCGTGAAGGCGCGGCGCACGGCGGGATTGGCGAACGGATTCGCGCGGCCATCGGCAAGTTTTGGCCGGCAATTGAAGGAGAAAAAATCCGTTCCAAACGCGTCAAGCACATGTAGATTTTTTCGCAGTCCGCGCTTGGCCTCGTCAAACATGTCGCCGCGATATTCAACGATGGTGTCGGTAAGCCAATCAATGTCGCCATTTTCAAACGCCAACACGGCGGTGTTGGGATCTTCAATCGGAATGCTTTCGATTGTTTGGCTTGGAACATTTGCGGCGTTCCAGTAATACGGATTCTTTTCAAAGCGCATGGATCGCTTGGGGCGCCACTGCACAAGTTGATATGGACCATTGCTCACAAGCACGCCGCCCTTGGTCCAACCAGGATCTTGTTCAAGTTGCGCGGTGCGCGGATTGATGCGCGTGAAACTTTCAACTAGCGGTGGATACACGGGAAACATGGCTGGAAAAGCGCATACATCAAGCCAATACGCAACGGGTCGCGCAAGCTTGACCACCAACGTGTGATCATCCGGCGCGGACAAACCAACTTGCGTTGCGAAACGCGATTCAGTTTCTTTCCAAAGTTTGTTCGCGGCGTCCGCGCCGCCAGGGCTCTTTGCAAATTCCGCCAAAGCTTTCACGCGCCACTCAAAAAAATCTTTCGCGCCTTCGATGGATAAAAAGAAGCCGGTGTAATCCGCGGCAAGATCGGGCAAAATAGCGCGGCGCCATGCGTAGATAAAATCGTGGCTGGTCACGGGCGCGCCGTTTGACCAATGAGCGTCGTCACGCAAGTGGTAGGTCCAAGTGCGGCCATCTTCGCCGCGCCGCCAACTCGCGGCAACGGCGGCCTCGGGCGTTCCATGTTCGCCTTCGACATTCACCAAGCCCTCAAACAAACTTCGTGAAGTGCGAACGTCGTGCTGGTAGCTCAAGCGTTGCGGATCCAGCGTGAAATTTTCCGATGTGTTGGCGTACACAATGTCCGCGCGCGGCAGTGGGCGATCCAACCACACGCTGATCAGAATCAGAGAGGCTAGAAAAATAAACGGAGCAAGAATTCGCACGCGGGGCATGATGCCCGAAGAACGCAATCAACCGCCCTTGGATTTGGGAGCGCTTTCCTGAATCCCAACAAGATTGTCAATGACACCAGCAACAACCACGGCGTTGTTGGCGGATTGGCTAAACCCATTCACGGAGGGCGCCTTCACCTTGGCGATCAATTTGGTTGCCTGCGTGATGGCGCGTATCGCTGGGGCCATTTTGGCCATTTCTTCCTTGGGTGTCTTAAGCAGTATGTCGCGCAAAATAATCAGACCTCGCTGTAACGCGAAGATTTGTTCTTGACCTTCTGGCTTGGACACAAGCACGGTCGATACCGTGAGCGTCTTTAGAAATTCCGCGCGCGCAAAGTCAAGTTGCGCCGTCAACTTCGCCTCTTGGGCCACCGCCACCAACGCCGCCAAGGCTTGCATTTCATGCACGCTCACCACCCACTGGGTTTCACTTTCAGAGGCGTCGCGTATTCGGCGCGCCGCGCTGTCAATTTGCGGCGCGGTGAGGTTGGCGTTGGCCACGCAACCAGGCATCAGGCGGCTTGCGCCAATGCGAATCGAAATATCTTTTTGCGTGGCGGTTGTTGCCTGTTGAATCAAGATATCCAAGGCCTCCGCACTGCGGGTCCATCTGACGACTTGCAAGATATTGTTGATGCGAAATGAATCATTGGTGGCGATTATTTTGGGCACCAACGGTTTCAGACCCTCGGCGCATGCGCGAAGAAATATTGGCGTCGCGGTTGCTTGTCGCAACACGGTCTGCAAGTCGGCTGACGCAATTCTGGCCTGGGAAGGATCGCCCTCCAAGATGATTCTGCAACGACTGGCGATAAATTCCGAGATTTGTTTTTGGCCAGCCGCGTCGATTGGCTTGGTGCTGGACACCAACTCCTTGCTTGGAGCCGGGACTTTTGCCTGCGTCTTGGCGGGCGCGCCGGTCTTTGGCGCGGCGGGCGGAGCTTGCGCCACGGCAAATTGCATTGGAGCAAGAAGGACAAATACAATGAAGAATTGCTGAAAATATCTCATATCAATTTGAAGTGTATTTATAAATTTATTCAACTGCATTTGATTTGACGGAACAACTACGCAGCGTTGAAGGTTACACTCAATGAATAATGCTGTCATTTGCGACCCTAGCCCTAACTATGGCCCTTTCTGCACCGCCGGAGAAAACCGTTGAGGTCGAGGCGTTGCAAAGATTAAGCGGAGCCTGGAGTCGCGCCGCAATGCAAATGATTTCGGAGCCCGAAGAGCCCGCCCCCGAGAATTATGAGGGGGCGGTGGTTGTCTCACGAATGGCCGCGGAATTGCAACCCAATGACGCTGAAGGGTGGAGGAGTTTGTTGGAGATCGCGGACGCCACCGATGAGGGCATGCTTTCTTCGGCCACGGCCGCAAACGAGGCCGTCTTGCGCATGTCCAAATTGGCCCCGGGTAATTTGGTGCTTAGGCTTGCGCGCCTGGATGAAGTGGTGAATCGCAGTACCACCGCGGAGGAGCGCATTACGGCGTACGAGCATTTATTACAGCCCGCTTCGATCGACAAAATTTCAAGGCAGGTTGCTAGCCGGCTTGCATTTGATTATTCACTTCTTCTGCGCCGACGAGGCGATGCCGACGCGGCCATGATTCGTTTGCGTGAGTCGGTGAAGTTGGATCGATGGTTTCCAAGCGCCACTTCACAAGTGGCGGCATATGAATTGGAAGCCGACTCTTCCTTGGAAATCAGATCAAACGCGCTTGTGGACGCGATCCTGGCCAACCCAACCGAAATTTCGCACTTCAAAGAATTGGGCCACATCTGTATGGGGCAGGGGATGTATGAACAAGCCGAAATACTTTTTGGCATTGCGTCTCGGATTGCGGCTAGAAACTTGATGAGCAATGAATTTGAAAGTTTGCTTATTCAACAAATGTTGGCGCGTTGGGGCATGGGCAAACATCAAAAAGCCGACAACATATTTCAGGCGCGAAAGCAGGAGATCTTTGAGATCACGAAGGAAAAAATCAACAGCGGATTACCCCCGCAACCAGTGACGGCCTTGACTCCGGCCATGAATACAATCCATGCCGTGATGTGCAAAAGTGGTTCCTTGCCCAACGCGCAAGAGGCCCTTGATGAAGCGATTTCTGGCTTGGATATGCAAATAGAGGCGATGAAAGATAATCCCTCTCGGCGCATTCTTTTGCTGATGGAAAAAACATGGGTCTCGATTGGCGTGGGCTCAAATTTGGAATCTGCCCAGCCATGGATCGATGAAATCCAATCCAGTCCATTGCTTTCAGAGCAAGCCAAGGCCAAATTAAACGGGTGGATGAAGTTGCGCGCGGGCATGACCGATCAGGCGATTGAAATTTTAAAACCCCTCGCGTCAAGCGATCCTGGCGCACGCCTGGGCTATGCGCTGGCTCTTTCAAAGGCGGGAAATGTAAAAGACGCGGCGCAGGAATTTGCCGCGATTGTCCGCGCCGATCCAGCGCACGCGCTTGGTCTATACGCCAACGATCAATTGTTTCAAATTGTCAATAAAAGACTTGGATCTTCCAGCCAGGCTTCGGAGATCATGAAAGCGTTTGAGCGGTTGCCGCCGGGCATGTTTCAATTTAGCAAAGATGAAAGTCCATTTATAAAGGTGAGCGCGGAATTTCTTTCCACCACCGCCAAGCCATTTGAATCTTTGCCATGCAAAATTGAAATTATAAATAAATGTCCCATGACGCTGACTATTTCCACGGATGGACCAATCGAATCCAGGGCGGCGATTATTTTAGAGGTTATCTCTGGGGCAAAAATCCCGAAAATTTTGCCTCCAATTATTATTTTAATTGACGAACAAATTGAAATTGCTCCAAATGAAAAACTAACGTTTGTTATGGATATTTCCCGCATGCCAGCCGCGGCTGAGTTGTTGAAGTCACCGCTTGACGGGGCGTATTTACAAGTTGAATTGATCACTAATTTCAGGCTCACTTTGGATGCCGTTGTGCCGGGATTTTTAGGCCGCACCACGGATAAAAAATCCCTGCGAATTTCTCCCGTTGTGTGCAACGCCGCGTGGCGCGACGAGTCGCTGGGATCAATTTTTCATTGTGATAAACCTGATGACTTGCCCACTTTGGTTCTTCTTGCGTTTGATCTTGCAAGTAGAAGCGGCGACGCCTCGGCGCAAGACGAGGTGAAGGAAGGTTGGGCCGAAGTGGCCAAAGCCTGGAAGCAACTGCCCGCCGCGGCGCAAGCTTGGACGTTGATGGTGTTGCCAAAGGAGCCAGCATCCATGATCAATCCGATTGCGAAAGCCGCGAAAGAATCACAAGATGTTCGAGTGCAGACGAGTGCGTTGTTGAGATGGGTGGATTCAGAAGATGATCCATTTTTAAGCGCGGTTGAGCGTGGTGGAAATCAACAATTGATCACAATCGCTTCCAGTATTCGCGCCAAGATCATAGATCAACTTCGCGGCGCGGCTCAGTTGACTGAATCCAAAGATGAATTTGGGGTTTTGGGTGGTGATGCAAAGGTGAAGGATGCCACCACTCCCGGAGCCGCGAAACAGCCAGGGAAGCCTTGATTCAAAAGACTGATTCAAAAGACTGATTCAAAAGACTGATTCACAAGCCTGATTGAAGCCTGATTGAAGGCCAATCACGTAACAAATTCATCCGCGCTCAATCCAGAGACGTTTGCGCGCCGTTGTACGCGTAGACGCTTGTGCAATGTGGGCCACGCGGCAAGGCCGGCTGGAATGAAGAAAATAATTTCCGCCACGCGGCCAAGCAGTTCCGCGGCAAGCGCGTCGGCCAGCGGCACGCCCGCGATCAGCGGAGCCAAGAAGCCAACGCTCCATTCGCGAACGCCAATTCCATTTCCAATAAATGGGATGGTGTTGGCGGCATTGGCAACGCAGGCCAGCGCCAACGCGGCCGGCGCGTCAATGGGTTGTCCGATCAACTGAAATGTAATGTGGATGCGCAGTCCCCAAGCGCATGTTTCGACAATGCGAATAAAAAACGCGGCGGCAAATTCGCGCGCTGTTGGGGTGCGCAAAAATACAACAAGCGCAATAGGTGAAAGCACCGCGGCAATCCATGACAAATGCGCCGCGTGAGTGAGCGCCAGTCCCGCGCCAATCCATAGCGCCGCAATTCCGGTGAGCGCGGTTGATTGAATGGCAATCAACACGCTGATGGCGACCGCGATGCCGTGCACTTGGTGGTGAAACGCAATGCGTCCAATGAGACCTGGTTGCAGAGGAGCAAAATTGCCCAGCGTGCTGGCGCAAATCAGCGCCAGCATTTCGCGAAACTCAACGCAAATTGGCGGGCGAGTTCGATTGGTCAGAACCAGCATGCACAATGTGCTACACAGCGTGATCAGCGCCACGCAACCAAGCAGTGCGGCAAAAAGAAGTGGCGACGCGTGCGAGAGATGTTGCCACGCTTGGCTTGCAAGCGTGCCACTGCGCGCGATGGTCCACAGCGCGGCGGCGAGCAGGGCCAATCCAACAAACAAACCAAGTCGTTTGAATTGGCGGCGTTGGTTGGTTTGCAACAGTTGATTCATTACAAAGTGGACGTGGCTACGTCGGGAATAATTCCCAGGTCTTTCACCGTGAAGAGCGAGTCAAACGCAATGCCCGCGGCCTGGATATTTTCGCGCGCGCCCTCCATGCGGTCGATCACGCTGATGATGGCCGTGACTTCCGCGCCGCCCTCGCGCAAAACCTTGGCGGCCTCAAGCGCTTGTCCGCCGGTGGTGGCCACATCCTCCACAATCATCACGCGGTCGCCGAGCTCCAACTTGCCCTCAAGTTGCTTTGCAGTTCCATATTCTTTTTTCTGGTTGCGAATGAACACGCATGGCAAACCGCTGGCCATGCTGGCGGCGGACACCAGTGGAATGCCGCCCAACTCCGCGCCGGCCAAGCGCGTGGTGCCGGCGGGAACGCGCGTAGCGAACAGCGCGCCAAGTTCGCGCAAAATTTCTGGCCGCGTGCTGAACAGATATTTGTCCAGGTAATAGTGGCTTACTTTTCCACTGCGCAGTGTGAAGGATCCGCGCAACATGGCAACTTTGGCAATTTCGACGGCAAGTGTGGTTCGATCCATCCATACAGAATAGTGGCTTGGTCTTCACAATTTATTGGCCAAAAACGCTTTGGCGCAAGCGCCGTGCGCGCTTAAGAATTGCAACTACACTCTGACCCCTGTGGCAAGCGTCGTCTTTTATTTCCAAGTGCATCAGCCGTTTCGGTTGCGTCGCTACTCCGTGTTTGACACTGATCCGTTTTACTTTGACGCCGAAGCCAATGGAACCATTTTGCAGAAGGTGGCCAACAAGTGCTATCGACCAACCACGGAAAAAATTCTCGATCTGGTGAAGCGCCACGAGAATCGCTTTCGCGTGAGCTACTCCATTAGTGGCGTGGCGTTACAGCAATTTGAACAGTGGGCGCCCGACTTAATCGATTTGTTCAAGCGCCTGGCCGACACCGGTGCGTGTGAATTCTTGGCGGAGACCAGCCATCACTCGCTCAGTTTTTTATTCAGCCGCAAGGAATTTGAAGAGCAGGTCGCCATTCAAGAGGCCATGATTGAGCGGCTCTTTGGCCAGAAGCCAAAAGTTTTTCGCAACACCGAATTGATTTATTCAAACGAAATAGGCGGGCATATCGCGTGGATGGGTCGCCACAAGGCCGTGGTGTGCGAGGGCGTTGATCGCCTGCTTGGTTTCCGTAATCCAAACTATCTCTACGCGGTTCCTGGAAATGGTTTTCCAAAGGGCCGGCCGCCCATGCCGTTGCTGTTGAAAAATTACCGCTTAAGCGACGACATTGCGTTTCGTTTCAGCAATCGTGATTGGAAAGATTGGCCGCTGTCCGCCGAGAAGTTCGCGGGTTGGGTGAATCAAATCAACGGCGACGGAAATTTGTGCAACTTATTCATGGACTATGAAACATTTGGCGAGCATCAATGGGCCGAGACTGGCATCTTTGATTTTCTTGACGCCATGCCAAAATATATTTTTGATGTGAACCCTGGGCAGAATGAATTCTTGACCGTGTCGCAGGCCGTTGAGAAGTATCGACCCGTTGGTGAATACGATGTGCCCAAGCCAATTTCGTGGGCCGACATGGAGCGTGATTTGTCGGCGTGGTTGGGCAACCCACTGCAGGACAACGCGGTGGAGGAGTTGTATCGGCTTGAGCCCGCGGTGCGCGACAAGCACTTGAAGGGCGACCCATACATTCTGGAGGATTGGCGCAAGCTGACTACCAGCGACCACTTGTACTACATGTGCACCAAATATTGGTCCGACGGCGACGTGCACAAATATTTCTCGCCCTATGACAGTCCGTATGACGCGTACATTAATTTTATGAATGTGTTGGACAATCTGCGCACACGCGCGGGCGCGTGATGGTGTTGCGCGCTTACGCCTTGTAATAGTCGCGGTACCACTTTACAAAATTCGCCACGCCAATGTCAATCGTGGTGGAGGGTTGATAGTTCATATCGCGCGCTAGGTCTGTGGTGTCGGCAAATGTGTCGGGCACGTCGCCTAATTGCAGTGGTAGCATTTCTGTCTGGGCTTTTTTGCCCAGGCATTGCTCCAACACTTCAATGTATCGCAACAACTGCACTGGCCGCGAGCAACCAATGTTGTACAAGCGCCACGGCGCGCTACTGCTTGCCATGGCGGGCTTGGCCGCGTTGAATGTTGCGTCCGCCGTTGCAATGCGATCGGCGGACGCGATCACGCCGCGCGCAATATCTTCAACATAGGTGAAGTCGCGCGTGTGCTTGCCGTGGTTGAACAAGCGAACGGGTTCGCCCGCAAGAATGGCCTTGGTGAAAAGAAACAGCGCCATGTCGGGGCGACCCCACGGACCATACACCGTGAAGAAACGCAGGCCAGTTGTGGGCATGCCAAAAATGTGGCTGTATGAATGCGCCATGAGTTCGTTGGCACGCTTGGTGGCGGCGTAAAAAGTCATTGGATGATCGGCGCTGTGGTGCGGCGAAAATGGTTGCGTGGTGTTCAGGCCGTACACAGAACTTGTGCTGGCGTAGACCAGGTGCGCCACTTTGCCGTGGCGGCAACCTTCAAGAATGTTGGTCATGCCAACCAAATTGCTTTGCGTGTACGCCATTGGATTTTCAATGGAGTAGCGCACGCCGGCCTGCGCCGCCAAATGAATCACGCGGTCGAACTTATTTTTGGCGAATAGGGATTTCATTGCGTCCGTGTCGCACAAATCCACTTGCGTAAATGTGAAATTGGCGCGCGCTTGCAGACGCGCCAAGCGCGCTTGCTTGAGCGTGGGGTCGTAATAGTTGTTCATGTTGTCAAGGCCAACAACGTGGTCGCCTCGGTCAAGTAATTGATGCGCGGTGAATGAACCAATAAATCCCGCGGCGCCGGTGACAAGAATATTCATGGGCGCATTCTATTGATTCATGAATAACGCAACGCTTTGCGTGTGCATGCAATTTGAATACAAAGGTTACGCGCAACTACAAGGCAATGACTGCAATACATGCAATTGATCGCAATGCATGCGGTTCGCGGCCATACGCGCTTAGGCGCGCGCGGGCGCGTCCAGATTCAGCGCATGCAGAATGGCCGCGTCGATTGGCTTGGCGTTGTATTTTTCTTGCGCAATGCGGCGGCTTGCCGCGCCCATGGCGGCGTTGCGCGCTGGATCATTGGCCAGTTCCAACATGGCGGCGGCAAGTTCGGTGGCGGAGTGCGTTGCAACAAGCAATCCGTTCACGCCAGGTTCAATGGGATCGCGGCACCCAATTGCGTCCGTGGAAATAATCGCGCGGCCCGTGGCCATGGCTTCAAGCACAACTTTGCTTGTGCCCTCGCGATACGAAGGCAATACAAATGTGGTGCACGATTGCAGATGCAGACGCACATCCTCCACTTCGTCAAGCGCCTCAAAGCAACCTTGTTGCGCCAAATGCGCAATGTCGGCGCGCGTGAAACTGCTTGGGTTGTCGTCCCACGCGCAGATCAGCGTGCAACGAATGGCGGGATTGCGTGCGCGCACAATCTTGCACGCCTGCGCAAATTCCGCCACCCCTTTGTCTTTTAGCGGGCGACTGATCATGAGAAAGTGCGTTTGTGTTGGAACAGGTTGTGGCGCAAAGTATTCAAGATCAACTCCGGATCCCGCGATGATGTGCACGCGCGCGGGGGGAACGTTGGTCAACACCTCAAGCGCTGTAAGTTCATCGCGGTCAATTTGATTTTGAAAGAAAACGGCATCGCAGGCCGCAAGTGAGCGGCGATAAAGGCGTGTGGAGAAAAAGCGAATGAATCGCCGCGCGATTGAGCGACCAGTGAACGCAAAGCCGAGACCAGTGACAACGACGGCGATGTTTTTCACGCCCGCGCGACGCGCGGCAACCGGACCAAACGCAATGCACTTTGGGTTGTACGCCAGTAGCGCGTTTACTTTTTGCGTTTTTAAAATTTCACTGACTGTCGTTTGAAATTGCAAATCGCGTAGTGGGGAAATTTTTCCGCCACTCAGAGGTGTGTCAAAGTGCTCCACATCAAACTCGCGCAAGCGTTGTCGCGCACGAGGGCTTGCGGGCGCGGTGAGCGCGATTACGCGGTGGCCATTGGCTTGCGCGGCGCGAATTAAACTGCCGCGAAACGCCAACACATGTTGCGCATTTTTTCCAAGCAGAGCGAGTGTTTTCTGGGTCATCGCGCGCGCCCCAATCTTGCGCGCGCGTGCTTGCGTGCGCCATTCAGCGCGTTGTGGAATATGTTGGCGCTCATGATGTTGGCTTCCAATATTCAACCCACGCCATCCACATCAGCAACGCCCAAACTTTGTGTTGATGCGCGCCACCGCCGGCGCAGAGTTGCCGCCATTCTTGCGCCACAACATCCGCGTGTACAAATCCTTGCTCGCGCACGCGGCGCTCATCCAACAACTCACTGGCCCATTCACGCAGTGGGCCGCGTAGCCACGACTCCAGCGGAATGGCAAAGCCCATTTTGGGGCGATCCATAAGCGGCGCGGGCGCAAATCTGTTGAGCACTTGCCGCACAATCCATTTGCCCTGACCGTTGCGCACTTTCATATCCGCGGGCAATGTCCACGCAAACTCCACAAGTCGATGATCAAGTAGCGGCACGCGCGTCTCCAAACTTGCCGCCATACTGGCGCGGTCGAGCTTGGTCAAAATGTCATCCACCAAATACGTTGTTTGATCAAGCCACTGCATGGCGCGCAATGCGTCGGGCATGTTGGCTTGATTGATTGGATCAACGCGCGTGGCTTCGTGCCGCGAATCAATCACCAAGTGCGCGGGGTCATTCCACGCGCTGACCAGCGCGACATAGGCGTCGCTCCACTCTTTGCACTTTGCCAACGACGCAATTTTATGCAAGTGATTTCCAAATTGACTTGATCGCAACGCGTCGGGCAACAGTGGCTGGGCGAATTTTCCAACAACATCAAGTTGCTTGGTGGAAAACATGCGGATCATTGACGCCGCGGTTGCTCGCAGTGGATTCGGAATTTTTCGCAGAGCCGGCCACACATGATCCATCATGCGATGCCGGTTGTAGCCGGCGAACAGTTCATCGCCGCCATCGCCAGACAGCGCCACCGTGACATGCTGGCGCGCCGCTTGGCTAATGAGATACGTTGGAAGCTGGCTGGAATCCGCGAATGGTTCATCAAACATGTGCGCCAGCCGGGGAATGGCGTCGCGCAACTCAGGCGAAGAAACGCGAATGCTGGTGTGGTCGGTCTTTAAATGTTTGGCCACACTGTTGGCGTGCAGGCGCTCATCCATGTGCGTTTCTTCAAAGCCAACAGTGAATGTGCGAATGGGCTGTGGAGAAATTGATTGCATGACGGCGCAGACAAGCGTGGAATCAATTCCACCAGAAAGAAACGCGCCAATGGGAACATCCGAAACCATGTGATCCTCAACCGCGCTCCGCACGCGCATGAACAGCGCATCTTGCGCGTCTGCGTCGCTTCCCACAAACGGTTCAGCCACGCCGCGCTCGGCAATGGCGCGCGCGTTCCAAAACATGGATGTCTGTGTTTCGCCCGTGTCCATATGAATGGACATGATGTGCGCGGGCGCAAGTTTGGAAATGCCTTTCCAAATTGTGCGCGGCGCAGGCACGTACAAAAATTGAAAGTAGTCAGCCAGCGCGTCGCGGTCCACGGCACGCTCAAAGTTGGGCACGCACACGATGGCTTTCAGTTCGCTGGCAAACGCGAACATGCGCGCATCACCCTGGCCAATCCAGCCAAAATACAGGGGCTTTATGCCGATTCGGTCGCGTACTAAATACATCGTGCGTTCCAATACATCATGCACGGCAAATGCGAACATGCCAACCGCGCGCCGCGCCGCGCCCGCAACGCCCCACGTTTCCACGGCGGCCAACAGAACTTCCGTATCCGAGTGTGAGCGAAACGCCACGCCCAACGCGCGCAGTTCATCGCGCAACTCTTGAAAGTTGTACACCTCGCCGTTGAAGACCAGTGAGAAGCGGCCACTGTGAGAACGCATGGGTTGCGCCGCAGAGTCGGTGCAGTCAATAATTTTCAGGCGCGTGTGCGCCAAGCCAACGCGCGTTGGCGCATCAAAGAAAATTCCAGACGCATCTGGCCCGCGGTGCGAAAGTGTGGCGGCCATGTCGCGCAGAACGCCCTCGGGGTTCTTGAGTGAATGTGAAAAATCGATGAAGCCCGCTATGCCGCACATGCATTACCATTCCACAATGGGTTGGTGTTTGTTCGGCACGGCGCACCAAATCGTGCGGTACATACATGCATGGGGGCGCTCATAAAGTGAATGGTATAGCCCAAGTCATTCTGGTTGCGATACAGGCCGCCCCTTGAATTCAATTTAAGATTCACTATGATGCATTCGTGCGAAATTCACTTGTGCACATGACTGGGGCTTCCAAACTCTTTGTGGCGGCAGTGACCGACTCGGTGCTGTGCGCAGGGCTCTTTTTGTGCGCCTATCTGTTGCGCTACGGTGACATCAATGAGGCGTGGTCCGCAAGCAAGTCGCTTTTAATTTGGGCGGCGCTGTTGGGCCCAATATGTTTTTATCTCGCCGGTTTGTACAAAGAAATCACGCGATACATTGGGCCAATTTTCGCGGTGCGTGTGTGCAAGGGTGTGGCCTTGCTGACCGCGGCCATGTTGCTGGTCACATTTTTATATGATCGCTTTGGATCACTGCCTAGAACAGTGCCTTTTATTTATTTCGCCATTACCACTTTGGCGATTGGCGGCACCCGCCTTGCGGCGCGCTGGGTACTGCTGGGCAAGGGCGGCTACGCAAAAAATTACCAAGTGGCCATCTTTGGCGCGGGCGCGGCTGGAATTGGTTTGCACTCCGCGCTTATTCATGGCCGCGAACAATCCGTTGTTGCATTTATTGATGATGATGCAAAACTGCAGGGCCGAAAAATCCGCAATGTTCCTGTGTATAGCTCCGAAAATATTTCGAACGTGTTCGCCAAGCATGACATCAAGGCGTTGTTGTTGGCGCTTCCGGGCGCAAGTCGCTCGCGCCGATTAAAGTTGGTGCAACAAGCAACAGCGCATGGCGTGCGCGTATTGACCGTGCCAACATTGGCCGAACTGGATGATGGCACGGCGTCAGTGGGGCAACTTCGCCCCGTGAAAGTGGACGATTTGCTTGGCCGCACGCCTGTTACAGCCAACGATGAATTAATGCATCGGCACATCGCTGGTAAAAGCGTGCTGGTGACTGGCGCGGGCGGCTCAATCGGCTCGGAGTTGTGCCGCAAAATTGTGCAGGCGGGTCCAACGCGCTTGGTTCTTCTGGAGCAATGTGAGCACAATTTGTACGTGATAGAAAAAGAAATTCGCCACATTATTTCCAAGCATGGAAGTGAAATGTTGCTGGAGACCTCGCTTGGATCGGTGAACGATCGCGTGCTAGTTGACCGATTATTGGTGGCACAGAGAATTGAAACGATCTATCACGCCGCCGCCTACAAGCACGTTCCCATGGTTGAAAAACATGAGACCGCCGGCGTGGAGACCAACGTATTTGGCACGCTCACCATGGCGCAAGCCGCGTTGCGCGCCGGCGTGAAGGCGTTTATTTTTGTATCAACTGATAAGGCCGTGCGACCCACCAGCGTCATGGGCGCAAGCAAGCGATTGGCTGAAATTATTTTGCAGTCCATGAATGAAATTTCAAAGGGACGCACCATTTTTTCAATGGTGCGCTTTGGAAATGTGCTTGGATCTTCCGGCTCCGTTATTCCGCTGTTTCAAGAGCAACTTGAACGTGGCGGTCCGGTCACGGTGACGCATGCGGAAATGGTGCGCTACTTCATGACTATTCCAGAGGCCGCGCAACTTGTCATTCAGGCTGGCGCCATGGCCAAGGGCGGCGAGGTATTTGTGCTT
Source organism: uncultured Planctomycetia bacterium (assembly GCA_937919205.1). GTDB lineage: Bacteria > Planctomycetota > Phycisphaerae > Phycisphaerales > SM1A02 > SYAC01. Next base: position 10,865 of record CALFOZ010000177.1, on the reverse strand, counting down.
GACATGGGTGAGCCCGTGAAAATTATGGACCTAGCCAAGAACATGATTCGCCTAGCTGGCCGCACCTTGCGCAATGAGGACCACCCCACGGGTGAAATTGAAATTAAAATCACGGGCATGCGACCGGGTGAAAAGTTGTATGAGGAATTGCTGATCAGCAGTGACTCCACCACCACCGAGCACGCGTCTATTGGTTTGGCGCGCGAGCCATTTGAGTCATGGAATTTGCTAGAGGTGCAATTAGATCGCTTGCAAACCGCCGTCGATCAGCGAGACGATGGTGTGGTGCGTAAATTGCTGGGCGAGCTTGTGGGTGGATATGAAACCACCGTCGCAAAATCGCGCTGAAGTGGCGTGTATTTTGTGAAACCACCTTTACGCCATATGTCGGCGCAACCAATATTCCAATACCAGCAATGACCAGCGTCGCTGTGCGGCCTCGCGCGCCGTTGGGGCTGGGCTGGCGAGCACGCCACGCAATGCGATTCGATTGGTGAGTTTACAAACTTGTGAATCGTTGTGAAATAGCATGGACTCGCCTAGTTCCATCAGTGATTGCTCGGCGCGCGGAAGAATCTGCATGGTGTTGGCTTGCATGATTCGCGTGATCAGTGTCTCTGGAAAATATCGGCGCAACATATGTAACAGCACGTCGCCTTGCGCGACCGCTGATTGCCGCGGCCAGCCGTGTTGAGCAAATACACCCACAAGGCCATTGGTTGGTCTGGTGGCTTCTGCGGGCATGAGCTTGGCGATGTGCTGATTTAGAAATGGCGTGGCCACGGCAAGTGAGTGATGCGCGCAAAGTTGATTGAGTAGCGCGATGTCACGTTGGTGCGATTGTGTTGCAATTGCGGGCGTGGCAAAGGGCGCGCCCACTCCGCTGAACGCGTGCGAAGAATTCATGCGCATGAAGGCGACTGTCGCGTTTAGGTGGAGCGCATCAAGTGATCCAATTGGCTCGTCAAGCGATACGGCGATTCGACTGAGCGATTCAGCAAAATCACCGGGCGATTCACCGCGATCATGACCAACACCAAGATGTTGGGCAATTGCATTGCAAAGATCGGCGTTATTGGCATGCAGGGGGTCCGCCACCGCGTGCATGTGTGTTTCAAGTTGCAATTCCAAACGGCACATTGCCATCAATAGAGCGTCCAGTGGCGCGTTGTTCTGCATGACATGAACACTGCTAGACCGAAAGTGCGACTGTTGCAATGAATCAAGAAGCGCGCGCCGCATCAATTCACTTTGTTCGCCAAGCGTGAGTCGCATTCGATTTGTTTGCGCCAGAGATGTCTGAAAAAATTGCGAATCATATTTTGATTGCGCGCAGTGGAAAATTGACGAATGCAATTCTGGGCACATTGGCGCCAATATGGTCACAACGCCACTGGCGGCGGGATCACTTTCTCGGATAGTGGTCAAGCTTGCGCTTGCCATAAGCGCGGTGCAGTCAAGCTCCACAAATCCACCGGCGCACACTTTGCGCGCGCCTTGATATATGGATCGCGGCGCTAGCACCGCGCCATGGTCCATGTAATCATTGATCGCGTCTTGATCTAGCGTTGCGTTGAATCCAGGAATCATTTTTAGCGCGCGCAATTCGCTGGCAAACGCAAACCATCCGCGACCCGAAGCGAAATACAGCGGCTTGGCATTGAAGGCATCGCGCGCCAGAAGCAATTTTTTAAGTCGATTATTCCAAAGCGCCAATGCAAATGGAGTGTCAATGGCCCGCAGAGCATCAATAGGGCTCTTGGTTGGATCGGCGAACACATGGGCAAGTTCCGCCAACACGGGTGGGTGCTGGTTGGGCTCAACTGTGTCTCCGCGCGTGGATGCAAGCGCGTCGCCGTCATACACAATGTGTATTTGCGCCGTGGAGTTTGTCAGCACCGCGGTGCGCGACGTCAACAGGTGGCAATCGGACAACGCAATTTGTGTTTGCTCGTCCAACCAAAGCGAGTCGCATTCAAAGCCACGATGAATCATGGCCTGTTGCATGTTCCCCATCAATGCCACAAGTTTTTTTCCGGTGAAGCCCGCGCCAAAATCAATCAGGCCGCAAATACCGCTCATGGCGTTAACTCAACGGTTGTTTCCTTGGCCGGGAAAAGCGTCGCCGACATCAAGCCTAAATATTCCTTCAGACATATTTCGGTTTGATCCAAGGCTTGCCCGCGAGGCAACAGCATGCGCCATGAAAATTGCTCATCAATTCCGGCTGTGAGATAGTGACAAGGAAGCTCAACTACTTCAAATCCAAGCGCGCGAAATTGCATGGCGGCGCGTGGCAAATGAAAGACGCTGGTTGCCAGCAAAATCTTTTTTACACCAAGGCCCCGCAATGTCTTGGCGTGTTGAATAGCTTCACCCTCGGTGTTCACGGCTTGCGGACCAACCACTATCGCGCTTTGCGGAATAGCCAACTCAAGTGCCATTTGTTTTTGAAATTGCCCCTCACTTACGTTTGGATCATCGGGCTTGCCGCCGCCACCCAACACCAATAGTGGCGCCTTGCCAAGTTTGTATGCCTCAACAGCCACGCGAAATCGATCCGCGGTTGCGCTTATAAGACATGTTTCATTTGGTTGATCACGGTGCCAGTGAAATGTGCTTCCAAGCACCACAATCGCGTCGCACTGTGGCGCATCGGCGGCACGAAGCGGGGCAACCATGCGCTCCAAGCCCAGGGCCAACCAGGTTGCGACAAGCGGAGCGCACGCCAGATACAAAATCACCGCGCCGCACGCGTTCAGCAACGCGCCAAAGCGCCACGCACGCGCATTGCAATGCGCGCGATTGCGCCACATGAAGATCAAGCCCACAACAATCAGCAACAACGAAATAGTTGAAGGCATGAAGAATGGCAACCACCATCTTGGCGTGGTAAGAAACATGGCGCTTGAAAGAGTAACCCGCATTCGCACGGAGTGAGATCTGTCCGTATGCTTTCACGCATGACACCGTTCATGGGCGAATTTGTGGGCACCGCACTATTGGTTTTAATTGGAGATTCCGTGGTTGCCAATAATTGTTTGGCTCGCACCAAAGGCAACAACGCGGGTTGGTTGGCCATGTGCGCCGGTTGGGGTGTGGCGGTATTTGTGGCGGTGTATTGCGTTGCGGCCGCCAGTGGCGCGCATTTAAATCCCGCGGTCACAATTGGTTTGTGGTGCGCCGGCGTCTTTGATGGCGACAAAGTTTCGTCGTACATCACCGCGCAAATGCTGGGCGGATTTGTGGGCGCGGTGCTGATGTGGATTTCATATTTGCCGCATTGGGCAAAGACGCCCGATGGGCCAACAAAACTAGGCGTGTTCTGCAACGCGCCAGCCATTCGCGCGCCGCTGTCAAACTTTGTAACGGAAGTCATTTCCACCGGCATTTTAATTTTTGGAATTCTGTCGCTCAAAGACGCGCAGTTGAACATGAACGATGGCAGTGTTGTGAAAATGAGTTTGGGTGCCATTGGTGTGTTGCCCGTGGCGTTGTTGGTGTTCGCGATTGGTTTGTGTTTGGGCGGCTCAACGGGCTACGCCATCAATCCCGCGCGCGACTTCGCGCCACGCATTGCGCACGCGCTCTTGCCAATTCCAAACAAGGGTTCAAGCGATTGGGGCTACTCGTGGATTCCAATTTTTGGTCCGCTTGCGGGCGGTTTGTTGGCGGCGTGGATTTTCAAAGCGCTCAATACGGCAAGCGTTGTGGCCGCGGGGTGACGCGCTCAATGCACTGGGGTGGCCAGCAATAAAAATCGCGCGGTGAATGGATTCATTGAAAGCGCGTCCGTGTGCAAGCCCGCGCGGCTGACATGATGCAGAATTTCTCCGCGTGAAAAACCTTTCGCAACGCTCAGGCGCGCGTCGTGGCGCACAAACTCGCTCGAGAACATGGTCAGCGCATGCACAATCGTCGCGCTCATGCGCGTGCGCCATAAATCATTCCACACCACAAGGCCGCTACTGGCGCGGCCCATGGTTGCAAGCGCCGCGGGCACGCGCTCATCTGGAAAGTGGTGCAACATCATGGCGGCGTGCACCACATCCCATGTTCGTTTGCGCCACTGTTGCGCAACATCGTCAAGGCCGCACTGCGCAAGCTGAATAAAATTTGCATTGGCGCCGTACGCGCTCAAGCATTCGTTCGCCGCCGCAATTGAACCAGCGTGCGGATCAATAGCCGTCACACGAATGGGAATATTGTGGCGCAACGCCCACGCCACAATGGCAATCGGAAGATCCGCGCAACCAGTGCCCACGTCCAAAATTTCCAGCGGCTCACTGCTATGGCCGCGCCCACGCAACGCCACGCGGATTGCGTGTTTGAAAGCCAAAAAACCACCAGCCAGACGATTTACTCGCCGAATAAATTCAAAGCTTGCGTCCATGTCCAACTGCGACGCGTTGGGTTCATCCATGCCTTCAAGTTCGGTGGGGCGGGTCGTCACAATCGCCTTCGACTCTATCATCATTGACATGACATCAACTCGCACGAACAGTTTGAAATGCATTCAACATTGTGTGGCGCCCGTGGCAATTGCAATATGCATGGTCATGTTTGCCGCCGCGCCGCAAGCCACTGCGCCCGCTACGGCAAACCAGACCGCGCAAAAAACTCCTTGGTGCGTTGAACTTGGTCTGCGCGTGGCCGGGGTGGAGGCGAAAATCCCAACGCTTGATCGCGTGGTATTGGTGAAAGATGAGGCTTCATTCCTTGATGAAATTTCCCACTGGCGTCTTGAAGCGCGCTGGCCAGTGTTGATAGAGGACGACATCTTCGCGCCGCAATTCATCCGCGCGTTCAAGCCCGCGCAAGTTCTGCGCCGCATTGAGAAGGCGCCCAATGTTGATGATCCCGCCGCGTTGAAGGCCGCGATCGCCAACGCAGTGTCAAGCGCATGGAATGCTTCGGCGCCCAACATGCCGCCTCTGAGCGCCATCACGGCCCAAACCTATACGCCACCCGGCATCGCCATCATGGATACATCCGATCCAGCGTGGGTTGCGGGAGTGGCGCTCGCGGCGGGCCGCGGTCTTGTTCCATTTTTTATTGAAGGCAACTTTGGCGGCGTCAACGATCAACTTTCTTCGGATCAATTCAGCGATCTTTCCAAACAGGTTGAGCAAGCCTTCGTCGCCACTGGACTTCCCTACGCCAATCTTGGCGACGCGCTTGACGGACTGGCCTTGTGTAGAACCACCGCGCAAAAAACCACGATTGATGTGCCAGCCAACATTCGTCCAAGCGGGGGCGGCATGCCTGCAATTAAATCAACCGATCCGGTGGCCACCACCGACGCGCTGTGCAGAAACGCGGACGGTTCGCGCTACGCTTTTTGTGGTTCCATATTTGGCACATCGCGTTACTGCGCGTACGCCGCCATGAGTAGTTTATTTTTATCGCGTCCCTCAATTGGCGCATTCAGCGGCTATCAATCCGCCAATTTTTCCGCCTATGACTTCACTGATTTGGCGGTGAAATTGCCGCCACTTGGTTTCACAACAACTTTGTGGTCCGGCCCAAAGGGTCACATGGCGGATTGGCGGAAAATGCTCGCGCAGGGTTTTTCTAGCGATGTGTTATTTGTGAATTCATCGGGCAACTCGGATTTTTTTGACATTGGAAATCCTGGATCAGTTCCAATTCAAGAGAGGGGAGCGCCTGGAGATGTTCCAATTTTAAGTAGGCCGCTCGCATTGCACATGATTCATTCGTGGTCGCTCACGTCACCATCCGCCCACGAAAGTATTGGCGGTCGTTGGCTTGAGTCCGGCGTGTACGCCTATGTGGGCAGTGTTTTTGAGCCTTTTCTTCCGGCATTTTCGCCTCCCGCAGAAGTGCTCTCGCGTTGCGTCAACTATGTTCCATTTCTGATCGCGTCGCGAGTGTGGACCGGCCCATTTGCTTTGCCATGGCGCGTGGCCACGCTTGGTGATCCATTCATGTTGATTCAAGCGCCCAACTCCCTGGTACTGCCGCCGCGCAAGGCGCCGCCTCCGCCAGTGCCTGGTCAAGAAGATGTGTTGGTGAATTGCAAAAAACTTTTGGCGCAAAGCAAGGATGATAAAGATGGCGGCACGAGCATCGCGGCCATGCGTGAATTAATTCAGTGTGGCCAAGACAAGATTTCTGCGCAATTTTGGATGACATGCGCCGCAAAATCTTTCGCGCCTCGTCTGTCGGCCCTCGCATTAGAGCCATTGTTTCGTCAACGCAACGCCGATCAATTTCTTGTGGCGTATCGAATGGTGCCCGAACCAACCGCGCGCGACAAAGACATGTTGTGGCAACTTTGGGGCGAGCAATTGAATCAATTAAACGACGCGGATACTGTTCTCATTTTTCAGCAAGCGATACGGCCAACATGGCCCGTGAATGATTGGAGAAGATTGATGCCGGTTCTTGCCAAAGCCACCAGCGCGGATCGCGCGCGCGGCGCAATTATGAAGGCGATTGAAAAAGAAAAGGATCAAAATCAAGTGAAGTTGTTGCAGGAACTTGCAAACCAGTCTTAATGGCGTCCAACTTATTTCGCGGGCGCCACTGCGGGAATCTTTGAATCTGGTTGCGTCACTGGCGCCGCGGGCGCAACTTGGTCCGGTTCCTCGGCGCTAGCCCTCAGTTGCGTGACAAATCGTTCGCGTAGCACGGCTGGATCAATTTCAAAACCTTTCAGCGCGGCGTTGTCTGTCTTTGTGTCCAGCGCGTCAAGCGTGGCCGCCAATACCGTCACCGTTCCAGCGAATGTTGGATGCAAGCGGTCCTTCTGCAACAACGGCCCAAGGGTTTGCGCGTCCCACTCGCGGCCCGCGGCGTGAATCGGTTTCTTTTGCAAAAGATCCTGGGTCAATTTCGAAAGCGGCACAATGCACACATTTTTTTTCGTCAGCGCCCACTGCGCCACGCGCGCATTCAGCGCCGCCAAGCATTCAACCGATGGAACCATGGGCGCGGAAATCATCCCGCCGCCAATCGCGCTGTGCATGTCTGGAAAATCTCCCAGCACAATTGGAATGTTCGCCGCGCACATTGGTTCAAGACACGCAAGCGCGTTGTCCAGCAACTCCATGCGTTCCGTGTCGCTGGATAATTTCTCGCCCCTCACGTTGCTGATTCCGTAACCGTTCCAGAACAGCCAATCAACAGCCAATACGCAGGTTGGCATTTCTTGCGCGTTGTCGCCGCACGCGCGCGTGGCGCTACTTTGGGCGGTGCGCGCCGGATTCATGAAATACATACTGCTTGTGTAGTTGCTCACCACCACCGCCGGGTCTTTGCATGAGACTTTCACCAACTCAGCCAAGTTCACTCCCTCTGAAATTTTCTTTCCGTCAGGAAGCGTGGTTGTAACACGCACTCCAAAGCCATCGCTCATGCTTGCGCCAATCACGGCGATGCGCGAAAGTGTTTTGGTTTCTTCACGCGCGAAGGCGGGTAGCGCAATGCACAACGCAAACGCCAGGCTGGAAAGAATTGTGGTTCGCAAATGTTTCATTTCAGTTCTTCACAGCATATGAGCGTGACCTACTAAAAGACAATTCACCGCAAAAATTACGCATCAATTACATAAGCATCACGCAAAAATATGAAATAAATCTCTTGTTCACGCGCCGCAACGCCAGCGAAGCAGATTCACATTTAATCAAACTAGAACGGCTTGCAACCCAAGCGCCTTGGCCATGGTGCTGCCCAAATCCGCGGGGCTTTGCGCAACATGCACGCCGCACCTGGTCAGTGCGTCCATCTTGGCCTGCGCCGTATCGTTGGCGCCGCCAATAATCGCGCCCGCGTGACCCATGCGTTTTCCTTTTGGTGCCGTGCGACCAGCGATAAACGCCGCAACTGGTTTCTTCATGTTCACGCGAATCCATTCGGCCGCGTCAATTTCATCTTGACCGCCAATCTCGCCAATCATGATCACGCCTTCGGTCTCTTGATCGCAGTTGAACATAGAAAGCGTCTCGATGAAATTCAAACCCTTCACCGGATCGCCACCAATACCAACGCACGTGCTCTGACCAATTCCAATGCGCGAACATTGCCACACCGCCTCATAGGTCAGCGTGCCGGAGCGGCTAACAATTCCAACGGCCTTGCGTTGCTTGGCATCGGCGCGGTGCAAATGAATGTAGCCCGGCATAATTCCAATTTTGCATCCGCCTTCATAACCGCCGCCATCGGGCTTCAAGCGACCAGGCGTAATAACGCCGGGACAATTTGGACCAACCAGCGTGATGTGCGGATACGTTTCATCAAGCACAGCGCGCGTACGAACCATGTCTTGCACGGGCACGCCTTCAGTAATGCAACAGATCAGCGCAATGCCCGCGTCGGCCGCTTCAAGAATTGCGTCGGCCGCAAATGGCGGCGGAACAAAAATCATGGTCGCGTTGGCGCCGGTCTCGCGCACCGCATGCGCCACTGTGTTGAATACGGGCAAACCATTCGCGTCCTTGGTGCCGCCCTTGCCGGGCGTGGTGCCGCCAACCATCTTGGTTCCGTAATCAAGGCAACCCTTGGTGTGGGTCGCGCCTGCGGATCCAGTAATTCCTTGACAAATCACACGTGTTGCGGCGTCGATCAAAATGCTCATTACGTAAAGATAGCGTGATTCTGTCAGTACCATCTGCGCATGGACTTTGCGGCAAAAAACAACAATGAAGTTGCGGCAAGCGATGATTCAACAGCGAGCCAGGCCAGCGCGCATGCATCGCAAATTTCAACTGGTCTCACCTACGCACAATCTGGCGTGGACATGGACGCGGGCGACGCCGTGGTTGATCTCATCAAGCCCGCACTGCGTCGCACGCATTCGTCGCGCGTGCTTGGCGCCTACGGAAGTTTCGCCGCCATGTTTCGCCTGGACTTCAAAGAGAAAATGTTCAAGCGTAATTACAAGGACCCGGTTCTTGTGGCGTGCACCGACGGAGTTGGAACCAAAGTTGTGCTTGCGGTTGAAATGGGTCGGCTTGATTCCATCGGCATTGATTGCGTGGCCATGAATGTGAACGATCTCATTGTGCAAGGCGCGGAGCCGTTGTTCTTTCTTGATTACCTGGGCCTCAGCAGAATTCGTCCGCAGGAAACCGCAACCATTATTCAGGGCGTCGCCGCGGGTTGCGAGATTGCCGGTTGCGCGCTGATTGGCGGCGAGTGCGCCGAGATGCCCGACATTTATAAGCCTGGTGATTTTGACATCGCCGGTTTCGCCGTGGGCGTGGTGGACATGGACCGCGCGATTGATCCTAAGCGCGTGAAGAAGGGCGATGTGATTATTGGTTTGCGTTCCAGTGGCGTGCATTCCAACGGCTACGCGCTTGTGCGGCGCATTATCAAAGAGGCCAAGTTGGATTTGAACAAGGTCTATCCCGAATTATGCGCGCAGGAATTGCCTGTGCTTGCGGGCAAAAATAAAAAGAAGCGCGTCAAGCAAGTTGATGAGCCAGCGGACGACGAAGAAAATATTCCAACCGCCGCCGCCGCGTCGACCGACAAAACCCTGGGCGATATTTTGCTGGAGCCCACGCGCATTTACGCCAAGGCCATCACCAAACTTGTGCGCAGTTACAAATCAAAGCGCGTGGTCACGGGCATGGCGCACATTACGGGCGCCGGCATTGAAGGCAATTTGTGCCGCGCCTATCCCGAAAAATTCGACGCCGTGGTTGATCGCACGACATGGAACGTGCCGCCCATTTTCCGTTTCTTACAAGAGAAGGGCGGCGTGGACGAGGCCGAAATGTGGCGCGTGTTCAATATGGGCGTTGGATATTGCGTGATTGTGCGACCAGACTTTGTGGACGGCGCCATGAAAAAATTAAAGCGCCAAGGCGAGAAGCCCTGGGTCATGGGTCGCATTGAAAAAGGCACGGGGCAAGTGCGGTTTGAGTAGGAGTTTGTTTTAACTTACACAAAATGACACACGCACAAGGCGCCGAAAGAATATCTTGTTTACGCCTTATACTGACTTCATGGTCAGCATCTCCGCGCTTCCAGCTTTAGTGAAATCGTTGTGTGAGCGCTCGCAAGTATCGCGCTTAGCGCTTGTGGGATCCGCGGTCCGCGACGACTTTGATCCAGTGCGCTCTGATGTTGATTTCTTGGTGGACTTTAAAGATATTCCAGGCTTTGATTATTTCGGCGCATACATGTCACTGCGTCGCGAGCTTGCGGTTCTGGTTGATCACCCAGTCGATCTCATCACCGAACGTGGAATTGAAAATCCATATCTTCGCGAATCATTGGCCCGCGACGCCAGGATTTTATATGCGGCATGAGGCGCGGGTTGTCTTACGCAAATTACAGAAAAATCTTCAAGCAACGCTTGACGGTTTGTGAAATACGCTGGCTTAGTGCGGTTTGAGTGAATCATTTCACGCGGCAGAAGCGTGAAACTGAACTCCAACTGCACGAACAACTTTCATAATGGTCGCAAAACTTGGGTTGCCATTTTCGCTCAGCGCCTTATAAAGACTTTCTCGACTCAGTCCCGCGTCGCGTGCCACGCGTGTCATGCCGCAAGTGCGGGCAATGTCGCCAAGCGCGCGCGCAATGCCAACGGCGTCATCGGGCGCATCCATAAGCCAGGCTTCTAAATACGCCGCCATTTCTTTGGGTGTGCGAAGTTGTGAAGCAACGTCGTAGCGAATGGTCTTGGTCTTGTGCGCGGATTTGGACGTGGTCTTGCGCTTGCTTCTAGATGTTGTCTTTGATGTCTTGCGATTTGCCATTTTATTTTCCTTACAAATTCTTGGCGAGCAAAATTGCGCGCTCAATGTCTTTACGCTGAGTCGATTTGTCCCCGCCTGCGAGAAGCACAATGATCTCACCGCGACATTCTGTGTAATACACCCTGTATC
>CALFOZ010000176.1 GCA_937919205.1 uncultured Planctomycetia bacterium | reverse complement strand
CAGAAATTTGCGCCTTTGAAAAAGTTCCTTCCGGCGTAATGAGTGTTCCATTCTCTTGGAGCACATACTTCTTCTTTGCAATTTGTATAATTGGCCAGATAAAGTATGGCGTTCCAAGCAAGCCGCAACCAATGATATACAACCACAATTGCATTTGGCGGTCATAGGCAGAGGGCTTGACCGGCGCGCCTGAGTTGCGGGCTGTGATTTGTTCCACCACTTTTTTGGCGGCGTTCCACTGTTCTTTGTCAGACGCATCCAACGCACTGTTGGTCGTTTGTTCTTTGGTCTCAAACTTCTTGATCTCTTCCTTGGCAATTTCTATGGCGGCACAATCCCTTTCAAGATTTGGAATTTTTACCGAGTAGTCGTACCAACCCCAAAGGCCGAAAACAAAGCACAAGATCGCGAAGATTGCGTTGCGCCAAAAAACAAATGGTTGAATCGTTGTGCAAATAGGCATGAAATATAATTGTAGCGAGGGGATGGATTTGAAGTGCGTAAGGGCGATGGGGGCAGTCTTTGGAGGCAGGCCACCTTGACGGATTCGGAATCCATTCCAAATCTTACGGCTTCCGGTATCGGCCGCAGTCAAGGGGTCGGGAGAGCGGTCTCCATGCTCGTCCGACCAGTGCAAGGAGGTCCATCCACATGCCGACTAGTGCCTTTGGGGTCAAACCCCCATCGCGTGCATACGCCCGAGTCGCTATCGGAGAGATGAACGACTCGGGAGATGTTTGTGAAGATGAATCAGCTACAGCCCATGCTGTTGCCGCAGTTGAGACATCGATAGCAAGTTCCATTTCGAACAGTGATCGCTCCGCACACATCACATGCCGGAGCGTCGCCCATCAGTTGAGCGTTTGATTGGTCAAGCACGGATGCTGATTGGAGCACTCCGCTGGTGAATTCTTCTTTGATCGTCACGGACGACGCCACTCCAGCCAAAGATTCGCCCGTCAATCGTCCAAGATCCTCCACAGACATTCTGTTCAATACAGCGTCGGTCTTCGCCGAGTCTTTGAAGATGTTCGGTGCGGAGACTTGATCTGCCAAACCGCTCGATCCAATTCCAGTTGCTTCCGTGGTGGAAAAACGATTCGCCGGTTGATTCGCGGCGCCTTCCATGCGTTGTGACCATTGTGTGTCCTCCTTGACAGAGTTGCTAGCGCCAGACGCGGGAACATCCTGCGCTGGATACGAAGCCGCGGCAGCTCCGCGCCGCGGTGAATTTTGTTCGCGATATCCATTGATGAACTGCATGCCCATCCAACGGAAGATGTAATCCACCAAACTTTTGGCGAAAGGAATTTCCAAATTAGTGGTCATGCCCATCGGCTCAAATCGCTGATGCGCGAACTTGGTGACCAGGCTTTCAACAGGCACGCCATATTGAAGTGCCACGCTGATGGCGGTGCCAAGCGAGTCCATCAAACCGCCGATGGTTGAACCTTCTTTCGCCATAGTGATAAAGAGTTCGCCAGGGCGGCCATCTTCGTACAAGCCAACAATCAGATAGCCCTCATGGCCAGCCACGTTGAATTTATGCGTGATGCTGCCGCGCGTTTCTGGCAAGCGACGACGAAGTGGCCGCTCGATGATGCGTTCAACAACTCGCTCAACAACGCGTTCCACAAATTCACCCTTTGTGGACGAAGGCACAACAACGGATTCGGTCGCGGCCACTTCAATCACGCGATCAATTGTCTGCGTGCTTGATGAGAGCGTCTCGTGGATCACGGTGGTTGTGATGGAAGTGGATTCGGTCAACTGCAAGCCGTCCATGTCCTCATCCTCTTGCTCCACATCGGTCTTGGTGTTCAAAGGTTGGCTCAACTTGCTACCGTCGCGATACAGCGCGTTGGCTTTCAAACCAAGTTCCCAACTTAATCGATAGGACGCGCCAACATCAGAAACCGTGGCTTCAGCGGGCAAATTGATGGTTTTTGAAATGGCGCCAGAGATGAAAGGTTGCGCCGCGGCCATCATATGAATGTGGCCGTCGGGACGGATAAAGCGCGTGCCAGTTGCGCCGCACTTGTTGGCGCAATCAAACACAGGCAAGTGCTCGGCCTTGAGAAGCGGCGTGCCTTCCACGGTTTGCGTTCCGCAAATCAAACGATTGAGCGTTTCGATTTGCTTCTTCTTCAAACCCAACTTGCGCAGGCCGTTGAACTTTGGATCGTTCTTGGCGGCATCGGCGTTCACGCCAATATTTTCAAGAACTTGTTGCGGCATGCTCCATGCGGAGAAGGCGAAGCCCAATTCAAACATCATTGGCAATTGATTTTCCAACGCGACCAAATCGTCGCCGGTGTAACCCTTGGCGCTGAGGTACTCGCGCAACGTGGTGGAGTCGCCGTTGATTTCACCTGTCACGCTTGGAAGCGCGGTGTCAATGCTGAGCGTGCCAATGACGTGCGTCATAATTCGGTCGCTGATCTCATCGTTGTAACCCAAGGCCTTGATGGCGGGGCGCAAACTTTGATTGGCGATCTTGAAGTAGCCGCCTCCCGCAAGTTTCTTGAATTTGGTCAACGCAAAATCTGGTTCAACACCAGTGGTGTCGCAATCCATCAGCAAACCAATGGTGCCGGTTGGCGCGATCACGGTGACTTGCGCGTTGCGGAAACCAAACTTGGTTCCAAACAACAACGCGTCGTCCCAACACGCCAATGAACGCGCCAGTAAGTCGCTCGCGTTTGATAGCGAAACTTTTCCAGCTTTGAACAAGGTGTGATCAATAGAAACAGGTCGGATGTCCAGCGTTTCCCACTCATTTGCAGCGCGGTCCACGCCGTAAGCGGCGCGGCGATGATTGCGAATGACGCGCAACATGCTCTCGCGATTTTCGCCGTAGCCAGCGAAAGCGCCGTGCTCCGCCGCAAGCAGCGCGCTGGCGGCGTAACTGCGACCGGTGAGAATGGCGGACAACGCAGCGCACACCGCGCGACCTTGATCGCTGTCGTATGGAATGCCGGCTTGCATAAGCATGGCGCCCAAGTTGGCGTAGCCCAATCCAAGCGTGCGATATTTCCAACTGAGTTCCGCGATTTCCTTGGAAGGAAACGCCGCCATCATCACGCTGATTTCAAGCACCGAGGTCCACAGATTGATCGCGTGCTCGTAACCCTCTAGATCAAAGGCGCGCGTTTCTGAGTTGTAGAACTTGAGCAAATTAATGCTGGCCAAGTTGCACGCGGTGTTGTCCAGGAACATGTATTCGCTGCATGGATTGCTGGCGTTGATGCGACCACCGGCAGGGCATGTGTGCCAAGCGTTGATGGTGCTGTCGTATTGCAGTCCAGGATCGGCGCATTGCCACGCCGCGAAATTAATTTGCTGCCACAGCTCGCGCGCTGGAAGTGTCTTGGAGATTTTTCCGTCGGTGCGCTGAATTAAATCCCACTGCGCGTTGGTGTCAACGGCGTTCATGAACTCGTCCGAAAGGCGGATTGAGTTGTTGGAATTTTGACCGCTCACTGTTTGATAGCACTCGCCGTTGAAATCGAAATCCAGTTTCAACTTCAGACGCTTGGCGATTTCCGCTTGCTCCGGCGTGAACTTTTTGGCGCCTTCAACAAGCGCGGCTACTTTCAGTTCCTCGCGCACTTTCCAATTCACAAACGCCTCAATGTCGGGATGATTCACGTCCAAGCAAACCATTTTGGCGGCGCGGCGAGTTGTTCCACCACTCTTGATCGCACCCGCGGCGCGATCGCCAATTTTCAGGAAACTCATCAGGCCGGAACTTTTACCGCCACCTGAAAGCGGCTCATTGTCGCCACGAAGTTGGCTGAAATTGGTTCCAGTGCCAGATCCATATTTAAACAGGCGCGCCTCGCGCGTCCACAAATCCATGATGCCGCCATCGCCCACAAGATCGTCGCGCACGCTTTGAATAAAGCACGCGTGCGGTTGCGGATGGCTGTACGCATCGGTGGCCAATGAAACTGCGCCGGTGTCGTGTTCCGCGATCCAATGTCCTTGCGCGGGACCATTAATTCCGTAAGCCCAATGCAAACCAGTGTTGAACCATTGCGGACTATTTGGCGCCGCGACTTGATTGAGCAACATCCAGGAAATTTCGTTGTAGAACGCTTGCGCATCCTGCGGGGTGGAGAAGTAACCAAACTTTTCACCCCAGTGTTTCCAGCAACCAGCGAGCCGATGCACCACTTGCTTCACGGATCGCTCTGGACCAAGAACGGTTTTGCCAGAGGCATCCACTTTGTTCTTTCCAGTCGCGTCCACTTGAGGCACGCCCGCCTTGCGGAAATATTTGCTCACCACAATGTCCGTCGCCAACTGACTCCACGACGCCGGGATTTCAGCGTCATTCATTTCAAACACAGTCGACCCGTCGCTATTACTTATGCGACTTGTTCGAGTGCTCCACTCAACGGTGCTGAAGACGTCTTGTCCTGGACGGGTGAATCGTGGCGTGATCTTCATGTTGTGCAATCCTTTAACGAGGTGTCGAAAATATTGGGAGAAAGCAGAAGGCGTGGACTAGTTAGAGAGCGCGTGGCGTTTGAATTGTGAGCAGTTTGAGGTTCAAATTTTGACTCATTTGTCTTAATTATTTAAAGAAATCCCAAGTAACTTTTTACGCTAAAATTTAAATCAACCCACAAAAAACACTATTTTTGAGTCGAAGTATTGGAAATTACCCCAAAAACCACGATTCATCTCAATCGTACCCCTATCCGTTGGGGGCGGCAAGTAGCAGGGACACACAATATTGTGATTTCGTAAATTTAATATGCAAGTTCATATTCAAACAACCTTTGCGTATCGGTTAATTATTTTAAACAGCACCATATTTTGTGTGTAAATCTTGTCGTTTGGGGCTTGTAACACAACAAATGGTATTTGTAATTCATTTGACCTGCAAAACATGAATTTTTTTGTCACTAGACTCTTGAAGTGCTTCAAAATCAATTGCTCGAAGGCTTAACACAACCACAACGCCAAGCTGTTTTGCATACCGATGGGCCGTTGCTTGTGTTGGCTGGACCAGGCTCTGGAAAAACTCGAGTCATCGTGCACCGCATCGCGCATTTGGTGTCACAAGGAATTCCGCCGTGGAGCATTTTGTCTTTGACATTCACCAACAAGGCGGCGGGTGAAATGCGCAGACGCGTTGAGTTGTTGCTGCCGCAAGATCTTCCAGATCGTGGACGAGTTTTCGCGGGAACATTCCACTCCTTTGGCGTGCGCGTGTTGCGTCGCTTCGCGATGGAGGCAAATCTAGATCCAAATTTCAATGTGCTTGATGTGGATGATCAACGCGCCGCGTGCAAGGCCGCCATCAAGCATGCTGGCGAAAGCGACAGTCGCTTCACGCCCGCAAGCGTGCTGAGCGAGATTTCAAATTTAAAAAATAAATTGATCACTCCAAGTCAGGCCATTTCATCCGCGACCGATTGGCGCAGCAAAGTTGTGGCGCGAATTTTTGACGCGTATCAAAAAGTGATGGCGCGCAACGCCAGTCTTGATTTTGATGATTTATTGGGCAAATTGGCGGTTTTATTGCAGAGCAATCAATCGGTTCGCGAGACGCTTCAGCGCCGCTTTCAATATGTGTCGGTGGATGAATATCAAGACACCAACTTCGCGCAATTTTCAATCGTGTTGGAGATTGCAAAATCGCATCGCAATTTGTGCGTGGTGGGCGATCCCGATCAAAGCATCTACGGTTGGCGTGGCGCCGACATTGGAAATATTCTCAACTTCGAGGAGCATTTTCCTGGCGCCAAAGTGATTCCGCTTGGTGAAAATTTTCGCTCCACCAAACCCATTGTCGACGCGGCCGCCAGTTTGATTTCCAGAAATCGCCAGCGCCGGCACAAAGAATTAAAGTCCATGAAGGGCGATGGCGAGGCGCCAAAATATGTGCGCTGCGCTGATGAACATGCGGAGGCCGCGTTGGTCGCTGACCGCATCGCGCAGGCCACTGATCAAGGAATCACTTGGCGCGGCATGGCGGTGTTGTATCGCATGAATTCGCTGAGTCGGGTGATGGAGGAGGCTCTGCGGCGGCGTTCAATTCCCTATCAAGTGGTGCGTGGCACGGCGTTCTATGACCGTCGGGAAGTGAAGGATTTACTGGCATATTTGCGCCTTGCGGCCAATCCCAGCGACGACTTGGCGCTGGGTCGAATTGCCAACACGCCCACGCGCGGCTTGGGCTCCACCAGTTTCGACAAGATTGAATTGTGGGCCGCAAAAAATGGCGTGACTTTGCTGGAGGGTTTGCGTCACGCGGAAAGTTCGGGCGCAACCAAGCGCGCCGCGGGCAGTGCCATGGAGTTGGCCACGCGCATCGCGTCATGGCGGCACGCCGCTGAAAATGGATTGCCAGACGAGTTGGGAGATTTCACCGCGCGCATTCTTAAGGAGAGCGGATTGGAGTCCTACTACTTGTTGGCTGATCGAACCGACACGGAGGCTGATGAATCGCGCACGGAAAATCTGGCGCAGGTGGTCAGCGCGTCCGCGGATTTTGTGGTGGACAGACTCAAGCGTGAAAGTGGCGGCGACATGGATGACGCCGTGTCTCCCATGAACACATTGCTTGACGCATTGCGCGCGTACCTAGAGCAAGTGTCGTTGGTGGCGGACTCCGACGCGTTTGATCCGGAGCTTGGCGCCGTGACGCTGATGACATTGCATGCTTCAAAAGGGCTTGAATTTCCCTTTGTTTGCATCATTGGCGTAGAGCAAGGAAGTTTGCCGCACGTACGTAGTTTTGAAAGCGCCGAGCAAATGGAGGAGGAGCGCCGCTTGTTGTTTGTGGGCATGACGCGCGCGGAGAAAAAACTTTTGATCACCGCGGCGGCGGTGCGAACTCAACGCGGCACGCCCATGTCGTGCATTGAAAGTGGTTTCATACGCGAACTGCCCGACAGCGTGGAGCGTGACGACCGCGCCCGCGGTCCGCGCTGGGATGAAAATGAAATGGACGCCGATCAAGGTGAATCTACCGATGATGGCGTTGACGCGCCGACTGGTGGAAGCGGCATGAAGGCCGGCATGCGCGTGCAACATCCGCTGTTTGGTTTGGGAGTTATTGAAACACTGTCGCCGCGCGGCAGTAGCACCATGGTGCGTGTGAAGTTTCAAAAAGTGGGCGTGAAATCGCTGGTGCTTGAATTCGCACGGCTACAAGTTGTTGGCTAACTCCATCGACAGCAATTAATTTTTACTTGTTCCAGCTGGCGCCATCGCCGCTGAAGTGCCATTTGAAACTTGATTGCAAAGACCTGTTTGAGACATCAAAAACGACCAAATATCCACACTTTCCCGTATGCGGCTAGCAAGTGGCTTTCCTTGGCCGTGTCCCGCCTCGCGGTCCACCCAAAGATAAATCGGCTTGGCATCTTTTTGATTGGCGCTCATGGCTTGCATGCGCGCCGTCATCTTGCGCGCGTGAAGCGGATGCACGCGGCTGTCATTTTCACCGGCGGTGAACATGACCGCGGGGTACTTGGTGTTGGCCTTCACGTTCTGGTACGGCGAGTAGGCGCGCAACCACGCGAATTGTTTCGCGTCCTCGCTTGAGCCATATTCAGGCACCCAATATTTAGCCAGCAAAAATTGTTGATAGCGCAACATGTCAAGCAACGGCACCGCGCTAATGGCCGCGGCGAACAAATCAGGTCGCTGTGTAATGGCAACGCCCGTAAGCAATCCACCATTGCTTCCACCTTGAATGGCCAGATGCGAAGAGTCGGTCCATTTATTCCCAATCAACCATTCGGCGCAGGCGTAGAAGTCGTCAAAAACATTTTGCTTGTTGCCAAGCATGCCGGCCTCGTGCCAACTCTCGCCGTACTCGCCTCCGCCGCGCAAATTAGCAACCGCATAAATACCACCCGCCTCAATCCACGGAATAATGGTGGGGTTGAACCCCGGTTCCAAACTCACGTTAAAGCCGCCATATCCGTACAAAAGCGTGGGGCAGGCGCCAGCGGGGGACAAACTTTTCTTGCGCACCATGAACAGCGGAATCATGGTTCCATCTTTGCTGGCCACACGCACGCGCTCCACCATGAACTTGGAAAGATCAACCGGAATGTTGGGCTTCCACCACACGGAAAGTGTTGGCTTTGAAAGATTTTCAATTCTATAAATGGTGCGCGGTTCGTCGTAGCTGGTGTAGCTCATGTACGCGTCGGTGTGTTCCTCATCGGTGCTTATGCTGGCGCTACCTAAACCAGGCAGAGGGATTTCACCCAGCGACTTGCCAGTGAAATCAAATCGCTCAAGCCGCGAGCACACATGCTTGGTATAACTGCCAATCATTTCGTCCATTGAGAAACTCACGCTCTCTAGAACTTCATCCTTGCGCTCAGGAATAATCACTTTCCAATTGGCTTGCTCCGTGTGGTTCAAGTTCACCGCCATCAATGTTGCGTTGGATGCGTTGAGCGTGGTTTGCATGAACATGATGTCGCCGCGAACTTCCACGGGCGAAAATTTGGCGGCAATACCAACCGCCACTGGAACAATTTTTAGCTCTTTTTTGCCGCTTTGCATCCAGTTTTGAAAATTCGCAACGGACAAATCGTTGGCTTGCCAACCATGGCTGTATCCCAGCATCAACCACTTGCCGTCGCGGCTCAGACCACCAAATGGCACATCACTTGGCGTGGTCTGCTTCAACAAAAGCGCGTCGCTTTCAACCGGTTGTCCCAATGTGTGAAAGCGCACTTCGCGGCTGTAGGGATCTTTCGCGTCGCGCAACGACGAATACAGAATGCCATCGCCCTTGGGGGTCCAGGATTCAAAACTTACTTTGCCAGTGATCACATCAGGCAACGCTGTTCCAGTGGCCACATCAATCACGCGCAGTTCGCTCATCTCACTGCCAGACATGCTACTGCCATAGGCCAACAATTTTCCATCCTGAGTTGGCCGCCACCAATCAAGCGACAGCAACCCTTTTTCATTCATCTTGTTTGGATCAAGCAGTACGCGCGGCGTAGCAGTGGCGGAGGCGCGCGTCATCAGCACGCTTTGATTTTGATCGCCACTGCGCTGGCCATAGAAAATGTTCGAGCCAGCCATCACGGGCGTTCCCATGCTGGGCAATTTCATAAGCGGTTCAAGTTGCGCGGCGATTGCGGCGCGGCAGGGCAGGGCGTCAAGCGCGGCGCGCGTGCGGTCAATTTGCAATGTGGTCCAATCGCGCACTGCGGGCGAATCTTTTTCAAGCGACTCCAACCAACGGTTTTCATCGGTGAATTGCTCGCCTTGCACGGTTTCAATAACCGGCGCCATGAGGGGCGTTTGCGCTTGCTCAACTGGCGGGGCAAACGCCAGCGTGCCTAGAAAAATAGTGGTGGAAATAAGTTGACCAACGAGTTGAGTGGCAATGGTTGAAAGCATGCGGCAATGATAGTGCCATGTTGCGCGCGCGGTGTTGGGAATGGCAGGGTTGCAATAGAGTGCAAAGAAGTCGCGGGTCTGTTGAAGTGAGTTACACACAACATGTGCCGCGGAATTTTTAGCACACCACGCGCATGTTCAGCCCGCCACCCGCATGTTTATCACACCACGCGCATATTTAGCACACCGCGCGCATGTTTAGCACACCCCGCGCATGTTCAGCCCGCCACGCGCATGCGAATCGTCTCTGGAAGAGTTCGCAACGCGTTCATAATGTTGGCGTCTTTAAATGCGTCAACATCCAAAATAACATACGAGGTGTTTTGATCGCTTTGCAAATGCTCGGCATTGATGTTCACGCCAGCATTGGCAAGCAACGTGTGCATTTTACTTAACACGCCAGGCACGTTTTTATGTACATGCAAAATGCGAACTTGACCGCTACGCACATTTGGAAGATCAACGGCCGGAAAATTCACGCTGGCCGCGGTACAGCCTTGCGTCCAGAAGCGCGCCAGTTTTTCGGCCACATCAACCGCTATGGCCTCTTGCGCCTCCTCGGTGCTACCGCCAATGTGCGGCGTAAGAATGACATTGGCCAAGCCCGCGAGTGGCGTAGTAAAACCCTCGCCATTTTCGGCGGGTTCATCAGGAAAAACATCAACTGCGGCGCCGCCTACATGGCCACTTTTCAGGGCCGACGCCAGCGCCATAAGGTCCACCACTTTGCCGCGGCTGTTGTTTACCAACATGGCGCCAGGTTTCATATGTTTCAATTGCGCCGCCCCAATTAAGCCGCGCGTGGTTGCCATGTCTGGCACATGCAGTGACACAAAATCAGAAATAGCCAGCAGTGCGTCCATGTTTGGTAGTGATTGCGCGTTACCCAGCGCCAACTTGCGCGCGGTATCAAAGAACACCACGCGCATTCCCAATGATTCCGCAAGCACGCTGAGCTGGCTTCCAATGTGTCCGTATCCAATAATTCCAAGCGTACGCCCGCGCACCTCGCGCGAATTTTTGGAACTTTTGTCCCAGCGCCCCACATGTAATTGCGAACTTTTCTGAAACAGCGCGCGCGAAAGACAAATAATTTCCGCCAATGTCATTTCAGCAACGCTGCGAGTGTTGGAAAATGGCGCGTTGAAAATTGGAATTCCGAGCGCCGCCGCGGAGGCATCCACTTGGTCCGTGCCAATGCAGAAACATCCAATGGCCGCAAGCGCCGGTGCGTCGCGCAGCAATTGCGCGGTGATCTTTGTTTTACTGCGCACACCAATAAGAGTGGATGATTTGGCAAGCTCCACTAATTCCTGCGCCGAAGGACTGTGTTTGAGCGAATCCACTCTGAATCCATGCTCTTGCAAAATAGTCGCCGCCACAGGGTGAACCGCCTCGAACAGCGCCACATGCGGCTTGATTTTTTCACTCACTTGATTCAATTTTTACATCCCACCACATCGGGTAATTCGCTCATGCCAGCGGTTAAATCTTCGCATCCATTCGCGGTCACCATGACATCGGCCTCGTAGTGCACGCTTAAACTTCCGTCGGCGGTATAAATTGGCCACGCGCTTCCATTGGAGCGAACTTCATTGGTGCCAAGAGAAATCATGGGCTCAACCGCCAGCAACATGCCGGGCTCGAATGTCTTCCACGCTTCATTCCACTCGCCGGGATACGTGGGCGCGGTGTTTGAAATGTAAGGCGATTCATGCAGTGATCGACCAATGCCGTGGCCGCCCAATCCGCGCACCAAATAAAATCCACTTTCTTTTTCCACATATCCCTGCACGGCTTTGGCCCATTCAATCAACGGGCGACCTGGTCGAATGGCGGCGATACCGCGGCGCAAACTTTCGCGGCCGCATTTTTGCAATCGCAAACCCATTTCGGTGGCACTGCCAATGGAGTAAGTCCAGGCGGCGTCGCCAATAAATCCGCGGTGCTTCACGCCAATATCCAGCGCCAACAAATCGCCTTCTTTCAGCGGCTCCACTACGGAATCATGCTCGCCGTGAACCACCATGTCATTCAAGCTTAGACATGTGTGGCTTTTAAACGGCGGATGCCCGCGCACTTTGTAGCCCTTGAAAGCGCTTTCGCATTTCAACTCTTGGAACACTTCCACGCAAAAAGAATCCACCTCCGCAAGGGTCAAGCCAACGCGCAACCACTGCGCAAGTCGTCGATGTGTTTCAACAACACATTGCGCGGCGGCGCGCGCGTCAGAAATATCTCGTGGGGAAGTTGCGACCATGAAGCGGAAGATAGTAGCGCCCATGCATATTCAAGCGGGGCGCTAACTCACATGAAAGCGCGACGTGACGCACTTGAAATGTGTAAATTCAGATTCTTGAATTTAGGGCAAATACAAGCAGATTATTATTCAAACCGCAATACGTTAATGGCGATAGCTGATCAGGTTGCCCGCCAACACAACATGGCGCGGCGGCGGACCAGCGAAACCATGGGTCAATGCGCGTTCATCGCGCTCTTCTAGAACAATGGCGTCGGCGCGCTTGCCCACGTGCAGGCTGGCAACTTTTGTTTCAATGCCAAGCGCGCACGCGGCGTTCCAAGTCGCGGCCGTCAGCGCCTCGTTGGTACTTAGGCCGCAATGACGCACCGCCAAGTGCATTGCAAAACGCATGTCAATGGTGGGGGCACTGCCAGGATTGGAGTTGCTTGCAACCGCCACGGCCGCGCCTTGATCAATCATGGATCGGCCGCGCGCGTATGAGCCTCCAAGCGCGTATACGGAGCATGGCAACAGCACCGCGATTGTTTTTGATTTTGCCAGCGCCGTGATGGAGTTCTCATCGGCCGCATCCAAATGATCAACGGTGGTCGCGCCGCATTCAATCGCCATTGCAACGCCACCTATTGAATTGAATTGATCCGTGTGTAAGCGCCGCGGCATATTGAATTTTTTTGCCTGCGTAAAAATATCGCGGCATTGTTGAACGCTCAGCGCACTGCGTTCACAAAATGCGTCCACCGCCACGCCAGGAAATTGCCGCGCCAAATCCGCGAGATTCGCGGCGAATTGTTCTGGCCACGCGGGGTTGTCCGCGGGAATTGCGTGGCCGCCCAAACAAGTGGCCATTACAAGTTGCGGCGTATTTTTTGCGGCCGCATCAATTGCGCCAAGCATTTTTATTTCGCTCTGCCAATCAAGTCCGTAGCCGCTCTTCACCTCAACACTGCCCACGCCCAACTGCGCCAGCGCGCGTAAGCGATCACCAAGTTCATGCGCCAAGACTTCCGGTGTGGCTTGCCTGGTTGCGCGAACCGTTGACATAATTCCGCCGCCCGCCGCCAAAATAGATTCATAACTTTCGCCGGCGCGCAGTTGCTCCCATTCACTCCAGCGATCGCCGGCGAAGCACAAGTGCGTGTGGCAATCAATCAGCGCGGGCATGCACACGCGGCCGCCCGCGTCAATCACTTCGCCAATCAACGAAGCGGGGCGGCCAGGCGCGACAGAAGTAATCACGCCGTCGCGCATGCACACATGGCCATTCTCAATCACACCAATATCGCTCATGGCGGCGCCGTGGCGCGCGCCGTTTTGCGTTGCAGTATTGCCGCCGTGCGCGCTTGCATTCATGGTGATCACGCGTGCGTTGATGATTGAAAGCATTCCCATTATGGCAAAGGTAGTGCCCGTTGAAGTAATATGTTTGGCATGAAATTAATTCTTGTGCGCCACGCCAAAGCCAAGGAACGCGACGCCAAAAGATTTCCCGACGACTCTCAGCGGCCACTGAGCGCCAACGGCCGCCGTGAATTTGTGAAGTTCGCGCGGCGTATTCCGCGTTGGCTAGAGGCGCCGTCGCTTGTGTTGGCAAGTGGTTGGACGCGGGCTTGGGATACCGCCGACATTCTTCACTCGCAATCCAAATGGCCAGCCGCCAAGCGCTGTGAGGCGCTTGAAACGGAAGGTGGGTTTGCCGCGGTGGAAGTGCTTCTGCAATTGCTGGCCAAATATCAGAATGAAAAATACGTGGCGGTGGTGGGGCACGAGCCAGTGCTGAGCGAACTTATTTCGCGCCTGATGGGCGCCAGTGAGCGCGCGATAGATTTTGCCAAGGGCGCGGTGGCCGTAGTTGAAATCACAAATGCGCAACCACTTCGAGGTGAATTGCATTCTTTGGTGTCGCCAAGCACGGCGCTGAATCGCTTGAAAAAGAGCCGCGGATTGGACAGGCGTAATCGCAAGTAGACGCGCCGTTAGACTTGGTATCTTTCATTTCAAGGAATCAACACGTGAGCACAGAACCAATCAACTTGCCAGCGCAAAAAACCACTCCACTTGTAAATTTAAATTGGGATGGAAAGGTCCTCATGATCCGCCCAACTGGTCCCAACATTGGCCAGCGCGAAAGCCCCATCATCACCGAGGAGTTCTCGCCGTATTTCAAGCAGTATGGAAAGGCCGTCAAGTTTCTTGTGCTTGATCTTTCCACGGTGAGCTTCATGGCCAGCATGGGTTTGGGCATGTGCATTGCGTGCCGCAATCAAGCGGCGGCCGTTGGCGCCACGCCGTTGCTGTTTGGTTTAAACAAGGACTTGCAGGCGCTCATGGCCATGATGAAGATTGAGAAACTATTCCGCATCATCAAGACGCAAGCCGAACTGCAACAAATCTGCTCCAAATAAAAAGCTGTTGTGCAATCAGCGGTGATTTCGCTTGCGCGCCAATGCGCGGGTGAAATTTTATTTTCTAAATTCTAAATCTTTCGGGGATCGCGGTTGATCGCTTTGCAAATCGCTTGGCGGAACCACGGTCGTGGGCGCGGTGTACGCCACAACATCCGCTTTGCGCACATCTTCATTGCGTAAAAAACGCACTGAGCTAGACACCAGCGCAATGGTGAACACATTGTCAGTTCGGTGCGCCTTGCGAATCGCCGATGCAACATCGTGCAGGGGCTCAGTTCCCATGTAGTGAATAACAACGCGGCGACTGTCTTTGCGCGAATCATCCAATTCGGTCACAACCGTGTCCGGGTCGCCTGTGGATTGAAAAAACGAACTCGGTGGAAACGCCGCCAAAACATCTTCCGTTAGCGCGTTCTGCATCCACACTCCGCCGGGGCAAGTTTTCTCATGTGAAATCACAATCACATCGGCCCATGCGGTGAGATCAATCACGTCGCTCCACATCAGCACGCGCCCATTGACCGCGTCAAACATGGCAAAGTCGCGCGGCGGAAATGGCGTGTCGGCAAGTGCCGTGGAATATTGCATTGGCGCGGCCCACGGCTTTGCCAACTGCAGTGAGCCCGTGCAATTTATTTGCAACGCCAACGCGATCACGCCAAATGCGCGCATCAGGCTTGCAAACATGCTTTTACGCACGGCAAATGCGTTGTAAGATGCTCCCTGACAGTTGCGCCATGAGTTGCAGGCGCGGTGACCGTCCAATAAAAAATACCGCGCATGCTGTGTCGCGCTCAGAACTGTGTTTAGAAATGATGCCACGTGTGTACTGTGCGCCAGAACTTCACAAAGGTCAATCTCAATCACGCAATTTGTTCAAATCTCCTGTCTTTCAATGGCATTCGCCACAGTTTAGTTTAGTCTGTGCACATGAACATCAGCTTTCTCACGGTTGTCGTTTTGCTGGCTCTCGCCCCTCCATCCGCAAAGCCACAAACAAGCACTTCTGCGCCCGCTTCTCAAGCGGTGGTCTTGCAAGAAACCGTGGACAAAGTTCTTGCCGTCGCGCCCGTCGCTCTGCCCATTGATCCCATCGATATGGCTCGCTTTGACGGCGATGTTGTGGTGCGAGTCAGCATTCGTAGCGCGCAAGATTTAATGTTGGTCAATCAACTGAGCGACGACATGTGGAGCCACCATGTTGGCATTGGCGGCGACGCCGACTTCCGCATGTCGCAGGCAGGTGTGGACACTCTGCAACGACTTGGCATTCCTTACCGCATCACGATCCCTGATTTGCAAAATCGAATCGACGCGGAGCAAACACGTTTGGCGCAACCCATGGAAGGCCTTGCGTGGTTTTCTGATTTTAAAAATCTCGCGGCCGTGAACACGCGACTTGATGAAATGGTGGCGGCGTTTCCAAATCTAGTCAGCATTGTCAACGCTGGAACTTCCATTCAAGGCCGCACTATTCGCGGCATTCGTATTTCACGCTATCCAGCGGGCACGGTGTTGCCAGCATTTATTTTCACCGGCACGCTACATGCGCGCGAGTGGGCCAGCACCATGACCACCATGTGGATCGCCGATCAATTTGTGGAGAACAACACCATCGATCCACGAATCGCGGCGGTTCTAGATTCAGCCGAGGTATTTGTTTTTCCAGTGCAAAATCCCGATGGCTACGAATACACGTGGGCCACTGGCGGCAATCGTTTGTGGCGCAAGAATCGCCGGCTGATCAGCGGCACCACGTACGGCGTTGACTTGAACCGCAACTGGAGCGTGGGTTGGGGCGGTTCTGGTTCAAGTGGCACAACAAGTAGCGAAACATATCGCGGCACTGTGGCATTTAGCGAACCTGAAAGCGTGGGCATGCGCGACTTTGTGATTGCGCACCCCAACTTGGTTGGTCACATTGACTTTCACAGTTACAGCCAATTATGGCTGTGGCCGTGGTCATACACCACCACGCTGTCGCCCGATCAAACCGCGCTTGCGGCGGTTGGTAACCCAATGAAGACCGCCATTGCCGCTGTGAATGGCAAGAACTATACGGCTGGCCCAAGCGGCAGCACGTACGGTTTAACTGGCGGTTGCATTGATGATTGGACCTACGGCAATCAAGGCATCATGTCCGGCACTATCGAAGTGCGCGACACGGGCACCTATGGATTTGTCATGCCAACCAGCGAAATTATTCCCAATGCCAAAGAAAATTTCGCCGCCGCCATGACCATGATGGAGAAATTGTTGGCGTCAAGTCCAATCACAATCACGCTTGCGCCTGGCAGTGTAGTTGCCGACAACACGGCTTCCACAGTCGAGATTCAAACTGTTCCAGTGGTCAGCACGCTGATCACCAACGGCGTGCGCTTGAAGTGGAGCCTGAATGGCGGTTCAACTCAAAGCGCCGTCATGGCAAGCATTGGAAGCAACAAATATCGCGCCTCGCTTCCCGCGATCAGTTGCGCTTCACAACTTTCTTGGTTTGTGGAGGCTGAGACTAAATTCATCATCACCCATGCGCCGCTGAACAAGCCGACGTCGTTCAATCTCACTTCAACAAATCCTTGCTTTAACCCTGCGGATCTAAACTTTGACGGAACTGTGAACAGCGCCGATTTGGGATTAATGTTGACAAGTTTCGGCGTGTGCCCCGTGCCGACAAATTGTCCAGCGGATCTGGATCACAACGGCGAGGTGAACTCGGCGGATGTTGGAGCGTTGCTCGTCGAATATTGAACCACGCTGAAGCACACCCCGCGATGAAAGTTTGGCTACTTAGGCCCGACTTTGATACGAGCCATCTTCGGTAGAAATGCGCAGTTTCTCACCGATGCCAATAAACGGCGGCACGCGGGTCTTCAAGCCAGTTTCCATTTCGGCTTCCTTCAATTGATTGGTTGCAGTGGCGCCCTTGATGCCAGGGGCGGTGTCCTTCACCACAAGTTCAACCATGTTTGGCAATTCAATCGCGATCGGATTGCCGTCGCACCAATTCACAACCACATTGGTGTTGGGAAGCATGTACAGCGGCAAATCGCCCACAAATTCCTGGGTCATTTCGGCTTGCTCAAAATTTTCATTATCCATAAACACAAATTTCGGTCCATCTTTGTACAGGTATTCCATCGGGCGGCGATCAAGTTCCACTTGCTCAACCTCCTCGCCGCTACGAAGGCGCTTGTCAATGATCGAGCCAGCTTTCAGGTCGCGCATCTTCACTTGCACAAATGCCCGCAAGTTGCCAGGAGTGACGTGCGCGTAGTGCATGATCAGGTACAGACGGCCATCCATTTTAATTGCGATGCCAGGGCGTAATTCAGTGCTCTTCATGGTTGGATCCAGTCTGGCCAGAAATTGGCGAATTGAGTAGAAAAGAAAGGCGAGTTTAGCGACTGACGCCATGAAGGCGGCCCGATTAGCGGCAAATCCAAACAAATATGACGATTTGCGGCGTGGTTAAAAAATAAACGCTAAAAAAAATACCCCCGGATACTAGATCCGGGGGCGGAGGGAGGGAAAAGGGCAATTTGAGTTGGTCACTTGCGTGACCGAAACACACGAAAGGTCTGGCTTTCCAGCGTCTTTCGTCAGTTTATCTTTGAGATCCGTTTTCCAAACCTCTCAGATGTATTTAAACTAGCCCAAGTTTTTTAAGATGCAAATGAAGATAGTAAAAAATCTAGAAATACTTAATTTTTTATTTCACGCGGGCATATTGGACACATGAATTAAATGCGCTTTCTGTCACGGGATTTCGTATGATTAAGAAAAGATATGACCCAGCTTTTTAAAAGAAACATTGTTTTTTTAGGCTTTTTAGCGATTTTTTTCGCTACGAATGCGGGCATGAATCAGGTTGCATGGGCAGTGCCTACGGAGCCGCCGCCGGAGCCTGTTTCAGCTCCTGTGAGAGGTGTAATTATAGGACCTCCGCCACTCACAATTGATCCGCCGGCGTTGGATTTTGGATTTATTGCGCCGGGTGAATCCAAGACAGGCATATTCACCTTAAAGAACCCAAATAATTTTCCATTGACCATTGTCACTCTGCAACCCAC
>CALFOZ010000175.1 GCA_937919205.1 uncultured Planctomycetia bacterium | reverse complement strand
GACTTGATCAGGAGTTTTAGGCGGCGACCATCTTAAAGGTCGGATGATGATGTCAGACTTTCCATTCAGATCGCTGACATACGCCACGTTTTGATCACTCACCCAAAAGACATCGCGCTCGCGGCTTTCACTTCGACCAGGAAATTGCATCGCGGTGGTGCTGATTTCGTTGTCCATCGCGTTCACCGGAATCACAGTCACTTCGCCGCGCGACTCGATCGCCACACGCTTGCCGCCCGGGGCCACGGAAAATCCGCTCGCATGCTCCGTGACAGACTCAAAGCGTGGGCGACTCTGCAAGCGGTCGCCAATCAGACGAATATCAAGCGCACGCATTGTATTGTTGGCGGTATCAAAGGCAATAATTTCACCGCCGCGCGCGAACACAATCAAACTTCCATCAAGGGTTGAATCGGCGCTGGCCCAGCGCGGCTCAAGATCCGCGGCGGTGAAAAATGTGCGCTGTGTGCGCTCGCCACCTTGGGCATTCACGCTCCAAAGATTCATCACGCCCGTGGTGTCGGAAAGAAACCAAACTCGTCCGCCAACCCACATCGGGAACAATTCATTTTCCGGAGTCTTGGTCAACTTCGCGAAAGTTTTTCCATCCTCGCTTGCCAACCACAGGTCGGGCGCGGTGCCGCCGCGGTATCCCTTCCAGTGCCAACTTTCATTTGACCAACGCGTGAACACCATTTGCTTGGTGGCGAGATTGATGGAAACCAAACTAGCCTCACCAATGTTCACTGGCTTTGCGGGTCCGCCAACAACTGGCACTTGCCACAACTCCATGCGACCAAGCGGATTGGTGCGCGCCGAACGAAAGATGACAGATTGACTGTCGGGCGTGAAGGTCAGCGGTTGCTCACTTGAGTCGTGAAAGGTCAACCGCTTGGGCGAGCCACCGTTAATTGGCATGGCATAGATTTCTGGATTGCCGTCATAATCCGCGGCAAATGCCAGGGTTTTTCCATCGGGCGAAATCACTGGCCAACTTTCGCCACCTGCGCCACTGGTTAAACGAGCGGCTTCGTAAGGCGCGGCGCCGTTGATTTTTGTGGTCCACAAATCGCGGTCGGCGACAAAAATTAGTCGATCACCACAGATCGCCGGGTGTGACAAGTAGCCCCGCCCTGGCGCATCGGCGAGCATAGGCGGCGCTTTTGCGGCGCTTGGAATCGGCGCGCTTTTTGCCGGCGGCGCTTTGGCAGCGCTTGAAACCGGCGCGGTTTTTGCGGGCGGCGCTTTGGCTTCAACGCCTTGCGACAAAGTTTGCGCGCGCGCGGCGAGCGTGAATAAAGACAAAATGAAAACCATTCCCACCATGAACGATAAAAAAGTGCGTGACATGTATTTTTCTTTCTGTTTTAATTTCAAAAGTGCGTATTTAAAATTCAATTTTAATTTCCAAACTTTTAACGCATGCCATATGCGCCAAATTTTATCGCTTCACGCCATGTGCGATTCGCATGACATGATCCACCTCATCGGGCGAACCCATGACCAACGGCGTGCGTTCGTGTAATTGCTTTGGCACCACATTCATGGTGCGCTGTGAACCCGTTGTGCTTTTGCCGCCAGCCTGCTCCATCAGGAAACTCATGGGGTTGGCCTCGTACAGCAGGCGCAATTTTCCTGCCGGATGTTTCTTGGTTGGCGGATACAAGAAAACGCCGCCGTTGACCAAGGTGCGATGCACATCCGCCACCATACTGCCGATGTAGCGGCTTGAATATTGATTGCGGTGCGTCCACGCAACATAGTCGCGGTAACCCTTTGGAAAGCCCTCTAGGTTCGCCTCATTCACCGAATACACCTTGTTTGCCGCAGGAATTTGCAAGTCCCGCTTGACCAACAGGAAACTGCCAACGCTGGTGTCCAGCTCGAACATGTGCGTGCCGTGACCGGTGGTCAACATGAACACGGTGCTTGATCCATACAAGACATAGCCCGCCGCGATCTGCTCCGCGCCGCGCTGACACACGGTCTCCATGGCGCCAGGAATATTGGGATCATTTTTAAGAACGGTGAAAATAGTTCCAACGCCCACGGCGGTATCCAAGTTGCTGGAGCCATCAAGCGGATCAAACAGCACGCAATATTTTCCACCCTCACTGCCCTTGCGCAAGATGGTTGGCTCTTGATCCTCCTCGCTTCCTAGAACGGCAATGGAAGGCCGCGAACCAAGCACGCGCATAATGACTTCGTTTGAAATCACATCCATGCGAATCTGCGCCTCGCCTTGCACATTGGTCGAGCCCTCTTGACCGATCACGCCTTGCAAGCGCACGTGTCGAACTTTGAAGGCGATAATTTTTGCGGCTAGCGAAATGGCGGAAATGATCCAACTCAATTCGCCCGTTGCGCTTGGATAGCGTTGCTCTTCTTCAATAATAAAACTTTGCAAGCTGACGAGATTGTCGGTGACCACATCCTTGCGTTTTGATTGCGCGCGTGCGGATTTCTTCACCTTGGAAACACCACTGGCAACCAACTTGGATTTACGCTTTTTCACGGGCTTTGATTTGGCTTTATTCATCTTGGCGGCGGGCATGCATTGACTCCATATAGGGCAAGAACAAGCCCCAAACTCAGGCTACCATCCGCCTCCCAACATGTGCGCGATTGGCGCGTTGCATGCTGGCGCAATTGGCAATGCTTGAATCACTCTTCTGGCAACGCACATCACACACTCACTTTCTTAGGAGCACTTCATGAACCATCCCGTCATCCTTGCCGCGCGTCGCACACCCATTGGAAAGTTTGGTGGTTCGTTGGCCAAAGTTCCTGCGCCGCAACTTGGTGCCTTCGCAATTGCCGCCGCGCTTGCCGATGTGCCCGCCGCGAAAGCAGGCATTGAGGAATGCGTGATGGGTTGCGTTCTGCAAGCAGGCGTGGGACAAAATCCTGCGCGTCAAGCTGGCTTGAAAGCCGGTTTGCCCGACACGCTCAACGCAACAACTGTGAACAAAGTCTGCGGCTCTGGTTTGCAAGCCGTTATGCAAATGGCGGCCAGCATTAAGGCCGGCGACATTCAATGCGGCGTGGCCGGCGGCATGGAGAACATGGATCTTGCGCCGCACTTCGCGCACATTCGCGCGGGCGTTCGCTTTGGCGACGCCAAGTTTATTGACCACATGTCCGCGGACGGTCTCACATGCGCCTTTGAAAAATGGGGCATGGGTTTTGCGGCGGATTACACGGCAAAAACCGCTGGTGTGACGCGCGAGGCGCAGGACAAGTTCAGCGTGCAAAGCCATCTGCGCGCCGCGCAAGCCACCAAGGACGGCCTCTACAAAGCGGAAATTATTGCGCTCACCGCCGAGCAGATTTCACAGAAGCAAGGCCTTGATGCGGACGAAGGTTTCCGCGCCGACTCCAACCTTGAGTCGCTGACCAAGTTGCGCGCGTCATTTGAAAAAGATGGAACGGTGACGGCTGGAAACTCCAGTCAAATTTCCGACGGCGCCGCCGCGGTGATTGTTGCAAGCGAGGCCTACGCCAAGAGCATTGGCGCCAAGCCACTTGCAAAAATTATTGATTACAACACTGCAGGCGTTGCGCCCAAGGATTTATTCTTTGCGCCTAAACTTGGTATTGAAATGTTGCTCAAGAAAAACAATCTTTCCGTGAAAGACATTGACCTGTTCGAAGTGAACGAGGCGTTCGCCGCGCAAGTGTTGGCCGATGTCACCCCGCTTGGTATCCCGCATGAAAAGCTGAACATTTGCGGCGGCGGCGTTGCGCTTGGCCACCCAATTGGCGCCAGTGGCGCGCGCATTCTGGTCACGCTGATTCACCAACTGAAACGCACCGGTGGCAAGCGCGGCATTTGTTCGCTGTGCCTTGGCGGCGGCAACGCGGTCAGCATGTTGATTGAAATGTGCGCGTAAAAAGTTGCCGCCATGATGACTCCATGTTCGGTTCATGCATGAGGCAATGTGCGGCGGCCTCCATGAGAACCGCCCACCATACGTTTCATCCACGATATTTTGCGTTGCGTTTAAACTTGAAGTCACACATTGTGACCTCAAGTTGCTCCATTCTGTCAGCGTCAATTCTTTGAGCAACCGCGCAAATAAATACCAAAATCCCGCGTCGCAGAAAGGGTGGCACCACAAGCGAGTTTAGCACCCGCGCAAGCCCTGCAAATTCCCGCGTCGCAGAAAGGGTGGCACCACAAGCGAGTTTAGCAACCACGCAAGCCCCGCTTGCGTGGGGTGCGTTGTCTGAGCGACTGGTGCCACCCTTTCTGCAAAGCGTTTCACTCGCTCGCGCGCCGTGCGCTGCCTGACCACTAAGCCTCGGTATGTACTCAGCGCAAAAAATCCAAGCGAAAAATCCAGAGGATTTATTTCAAACGACACTCAACAAAAAAGTGCGCATTTGACGCCGTCTCACCAAAGATCGGCAGTGGCAATGGAATGTCTTTTGTAATCACAAAGCGCTTGGAAATCTCATTGCGTAAATCAATTCCATCATCTTGCCAACCTGTGTCATCGTTGCCAACACGGCGGCGGCG
>CALFOZ010000174.1 GCA_937919205.1 uncultured Planctomycetia bacterium | reverse complement strand
TGATTCACTCTGGCATTCTCACATTGATCGCGGGAAGCCTGTGGTATTTTTCAACTAAGGTCGAGGGGGATGCACCAGTGTCGCGGCGCGAAGTGCTTTTGGAAATCACTTCAAGCGATGGCGCCAGCAAGGGCGTTGGAAAAATTCTGGCGGCGCCTGGCAATCAAACACAAATTCAAGTTGGCAACGAGAGTTGGTCCGTGCAAGTGGACTCGATTGATCCCAACTGGAAAATGCAAACGGCGGATGCGTTGGGTGAGAGTGCTTACAGCATCATGCTGGTGGTGAATGGGCCGCGCCAGAAATTTATTCGCCAAGTGATCGCTGGTCGGCCCGACCTTGCGGAGGATTTGCTGTTCACGGGCAATGAGCAAAATCCCGTAGAAAGAGCTGTAAAAGCCCAAGGAACCGCCATTGTGGAGCCGCTCTTTGTGGCGCGCGTGGAGTACGCCAGCCAGCACTGGTTCTATCTCAAAAATGATTTGGAAAAATCATGGGCCTTGTATGTGCGCAAGCCTGGTGACACGGCGTGGTGCGAGCGGCCCATCAACGGACTTCCATTTTATAACGATTACATTTCCGATCGCTCGCACATTTTTTCCGCCGCAGTGGATGAGCCAATTGATCCGATCGATGTCGCCATTCCCGCCATCGCGGCCAATGATCCCTTTCCAAATATCACATTCAGCGCCACTGGATATTTGCGCTACGCCGTGGAGCAAAGTCGTCTTGCGCGTGGAGCAGTTGACAGTCCGTTGAACCCAGCTTTGCGCGTTCGCATTGAGTCCCCCAACGCAAGCGCTCGCGATTTCACGCTTGCCGCATTTGATCCGCGTGCACGGACTTCGCCTGGCGACTTGATTCGCTTTCGCTTTGTGGATTCCTCCGCCATGCTGGCCGAGCGCTCGCATTCAGCGCGTGTGCAATTCACGCTTGATGGTGCGGGCGACATTTTTGTGGACTTGGCGGCCAGCCCAGGCGCGGATGGATTCATTCCCATTGGTCAAGTGGAGAGCGGCTATGGTTTTAAAGTGGCCGGCGCGCAGGACGATATGGTTCTTTCGGGTGGCGAAGTGAGCGTGGCGATTGTCGACATGAAGACGCCGCATGGCCAGTTTCGTCGCTGGATATTCAATGATCCAGCGCTCAACCGCGACATGAACGCCAGCGACACTCCTGATCCACGCTCCGCGCCCATCAGCATGGCGCCGGAACTGGTCGCGCGATATTTGCCTGGAATTGGGCGCATTCCCATCACGTTGCTTGCGGGTCC
This sequence comes from uncultured Planctomycetia bacterium, assembly GCA_937919205.1. Taxonomy (GTDB): domain Bacteria; phylum Planctomycetota; class Phycisphaerae; order Phycisphaerales; family SM1A02; genus SYAC01. The sequence goes on along the minus strand of CALFOZ010000174.1, from coordinate 7,035 downwards.
AGATCCCGCGCAGTTGACCGCGGTGCTTGCCGTGACCAATGAAATACAAGTTCGTCCGATTGCCGTTGGTCAACCGCTTGTTGTAAGCGAGGGCACCACGCTGCGCGTGCTTGAATATTTGCCACGCGCGGTGACCGAGGTTCGACCAGTGAGCGTGCCAGCGAATCAGCGCGTGAAAGATGTTGGTGAGCGCTCATCCATGGCGCGCATCGGAACCAGTGATGGCGAAACCAAATGGTTGCGCTACCACGACTATGCTTTTGATCGCCCAGAAGATGTTCTTCGCGGCCGCTTGTTTGCGCCCACACGTATTCGCCTTGCCGATGGTTTCGAAGCGGAGATTTTATTTTCACGCAAGCGCATGCCTTTGCCAGCCCCGGTGGCGCTTGAAACATTCACGCTCACTTCGCATGTGGGTGGGTTCACCGGAGAAACATCCACCATTCGCGACTACACAAGTCAACTTCGATTTGGCGAGCCCGATGGAACGTGGGGCGCGCCGCAAGCGGTCAGCGTGAATCAACCCATTGAACATGATGGCCTTTGGTTTTTTCAGGCGCAGTGGGACCCGCCGGACGCTGGCGAAGAGGGCTTGCCAGCAAGCGCGGGTTTAAACTTCACGGTGCTTGGCGTAGGAACACGCGAGGGAGTGTGGATGCAACTTGCGGGCGCAATTTTGTCCGCCATTGGAATGTGCTACGCGTTCTATGTGAAGCCCGTCATCAAGCGGCGCGCGATTGAAAAAAGTAAAAATGCGGCTCAAATTAGGCTGCATTCACCATCGGCATTGACAGCGTTGCTGGCGATGTGCGCGATGTTGTACGTGGGCAACCGCAACGCGAGTGCGCAGGAACTGTCAACCAGCGCGAATTTTCAGTCGGTCGCGACTCGTGAAGTTGCGTTGATGAGTCAAGACGCCGCGGCGGCGCCAGTGATCAGTGGTGACAGTACGCCTACCAGCGCGCAGGCCAACAGTTTCGCCAGCGACGCCATTGCCAGTGACGCCAACACGAACAACGTATTTATCAACGAAGTAAATCTTGAGCCACTTGAAGGTCTTGCCATCATGAGCGAAGGCCGCATTAAAAGTCTTGGCAGTTTTTCTTTTGGTTACTTGCAGGAAATTTCTGGCGGCAAAAAAATTGGCGCGCAATCACCAATATTCACTCTTCTTGACTTGGCGATTCGACCTGAGGCATATGAGAATGCCGATGTGATCCGCGTGAAGAACGCCGAGGTACGCGCGCGCTTGGCGCAAGCCTTGTTGCAAGGCGATCCATCGCTTCAAGAGCGCATGCGAGGATTTCAATCGCATGGAATGATTTCGCGTGGCTTGTTATGGTCGGATCAGAAAGGAGCATGGCAGGACAATATCGCGCCACTGATGCGCCAACTGTCTGGTGATTTAATCCGCACGGCCAAGCAAGTCGATCAATTGCGAGGCGCTATTGCGCTTATGCAGACGGATGAAATTCGTGCGCGTCTGCGGGCGGTTGCTCCAAAGCCATTGGCTATCGATCCACAAACTAGCCCATCGGGGGCGGCGTCAACTGCGGTCAATGCATTGCAAAACACTGCAATTCAAGCCAATGATACGCCTTCAAGCCAGTGGCAAACCTTGGACGCCGCCACTGGATCGACAAGCGCGCCGTGGGAACAATTGCAACTTGCGTGGCGCGCCGGCGACGCGAAGGGCGTGAATGCGGCCGCAAAATCTTTGGCGACCGCGGCGGCCAACATTGACGTTGCGGCGTATCCGTCGTCCGATCGATTGTGGTGGGAGAGTTGGTATTTCCGCACGGGACAAATGACATGGACATGGTTTGTGTTTTTTGCCAGCGTGGCGTTGCTGATTTTAGGAGTGTCGTGGAAATGGCCGTGGGCGCGCCGCGCGGGAATGGTGGTGTTCATCGCGGCCTTCATTCTGCAAACGGCGGCGCTGTTGTTGCGCTGGTACATCAGCGATCGCTGGCCCAACTCCAACATGTTTGAAGCCGTCACCACCAGCGCGTGGTTTGGTTCGTGCTTGGCCATTGTGGTTGAAATTGTTTTGCGCCGAACCGCCGTGAGCGGATTGTTCGCGCTGGGCGCCGCGGTGACCAGCATGACGGCGCTTATGGCGTGTGCGTTATTGCCTGCGCAGTTGAATCCCGCAATTTCAAACATGATGCCGGTGCTACACGATATATGGCTGTACATACACACCAACGTTGTCATCTTTAGTTACGCGCTTATCTTTATGGCCGCGGTCAGCGCCGCGCTGTATTTAGTGTGGCGCTGGAGTGGCGGCGCCGCCACATACGCGCGCATTGGCGGCGCTGGTGAAATGATGTCGCTAGTGAATTCCACCGTTCCCGCCGCTGAAATACGCGCAAATCGAGTTGGCGAAATCTTGGACGGCGTCACCATGACGCTGATGGAACTTTCGTTCGTCTTGTTGTGGTCGGGCATTGCCATGGGCGCTATTTGGGCCGATCACAGTTGGGGACGTCCTTGGGGTTGGGACCCCAAAGAAGTATTCGCGCTGAACACTTTTGTTGTGTTCGCGCTGTTGATACACACGCGCTGGCGTAGCAAAGACAAGGGTATGTGGACCGCGGTGTTGGCCATCATTGGCGCGGGCGTGATGTTGTTCAACTGGATCGTGATCAACTTTGTAATCACTGGCTTGCACAGTTACGCGTAAGCCGCGCATGCACGGTCATCCACCGCACGAATAACGTGCGCCACACAACGCACAATATTTTGCTCAATGCGTGGCGCAACGCGCGGCATAAGTTTGCCGCCATCATAATTCCCGATCACTTGCCAGCGGGCTTGCTCGGTGGCGCAATCACCGCCGCGCCTGTGGCAGTTTTTCCAACCGCATCCGCCGCTGGATTCACGGCGGACTTCTTCACGGGTGTTGCCTCTGGTACAGGCGTAGCGCTTGGCTTGGTCTGTTGCGGATAAATCAATACACGGTCGTGCGCCATCAACACCAAGTCGTCCTTGCCATCGCCGGTGATATCCGTGACCAAGCCCATGTTGGGTTCAAACTCCTTGGGCTCGCCTCCCGCGAACATCTTGGTTTCAAACACTTCAAAGGCCGTGCCATAGCGCAACTTTCCAGATTGACTAAATGTCAAAATCTCCGCCATTTGTTCAGCCGCATCAAGCGCGGTGACATCCACAAAACCGTCGCCATTCAAATCACCAATGACAAATTCATGCTCCACGCGCCGCGTTTCATCGCTTTTCCAAGTGGCCACCTCCTCCAAACGCCACCGATCACCTTGCAGTCGAACCACCGCGAAACTGGTGTCGCCAATCGCAAGAATCACGTCATTGTCGTCACCGCCAAGGCGGCCGGCAAAAATTTGATTGAACTTAAAACCGGGAACTTCGATGCTGTCGCTTTGTTTCCACACGGGCTTGTCGTTCTTGTCTTTATTTTTAGAGAACACAACAAGCCGTCCATTTTCTCGGTCGCCCGCCACAATCTTGTCCCCCATGATGGCGATGCAGGTAAGTTTGGCATCGGAGGCATCGGCGTTGATTTGCGCCACAACTTGCCAACCCGGACTGGTGCCCGCAGGTGGCGTAGCGTTGTAGGTCAGCGCGCGCACATAATTTCGATCGGCCACCAGCAATTCGCTCTTGCCATCGCCAAGCAAATCCAAAGTAGATGTGTTGCGGCCGTTGGCGGCCTGCACCAAACCAAATTGCCCCATGTCCTTGCTCTCCATCACTTTCAACTCCGGTTTGCCATCCTTGTCCACGCCGTCGTGCGCCATGATCATGGGCTTGTCGGGAGTGAACACCAATAGATCGGTGTGTCCATCATTGTCGGCGTCCAAACTTAAAATAGACTCAGGCCCGCGACTGAGCGTTCCCAAACTCACGCTCCGGTGATTTTTTGTGTCCATGGATTGTTCACCAGTCGCGGGAATTAAAAGCAGTTGATAGTTGCGGCCATCCTTGGTGACCACCGCCAACGTGTTTGTGCCGTTGAAGTCCAGCAAATTCATGGTGACGGGGGAGCTACCAGCGGGTAGCGGAATTGCCTTGGGAAACGCGATGCCCTCGGGGCCAGCGCTGGAGCGCCCAACAATTCCCTCTTTTTCAGAGAGCAAAAAGACTTGCGCAAGTTGATCGCCCTTGGCGCCTTGGGCGGCGATGGAATCCAAATCCGCAAGCGCCGGAAATTTCTCCGGTGTTTCAAATCCCTTGCCAAGTTTTTGGCGATACAGCATGACGGCGTTCTCGCCCGTATTGGTGGCGAGCAAATCTAAACGACCGTCGCCATCAATGTCGGCCACGGCGAAGTTGCGCTTTTTATTTTGCGGATCATTGAAGGTCACGGTTTGAATGCTGGCCTCGCGATCACTGGCGCGTTCAATGGTGGACTTCATCAATTTGCTGAACACCAATCGCTTGCTGGGCTTTTCGATGAGCGCCAACATCGCCTGCTTGTCGCCGGGCAAGTGCAGTGAATCAACCTCGCGCAGTGGCGGCATTTCAAAACGGTTTTGGGGGCCGACCACAAGTTTGTCGCCTTCAAGGCTGGTCAGCCAAATTCGGATCGGGCTGGAATCATCAGGCACGATGCCGGCTAAATCCGTGGTTCCATTGCCGTCAAAATCATCGGCCATAATGGCAACAATTGTTCCCTCGCCGGCGCTTAATTCCAGCGGCGTTCCTAGCTGATCAATGTCCAACGGCCACACGGAAATTTTTCCGCCAGTGTTGGTGATCAGTTCGGGCTTTGAATCGCCAACCACATTGGCCAGTAGCAAATTGTCGCGGTTGCCCACCAGATTTTTCACTGGTGTCTTGCGGATAATTTCAAACACGCCGGGTTTTTTCTGTTGCACAAACGCGATCGTGCCGGGCTGTCCCGCGTAGATCAGATCCATTTTTCCATCGTGGTCAAAATCATTGGCCAATATCGCAAGCACCTCATGTGGCACTGAAATATTTTCGCGGCGAAAACGCCACAGCTCCGGCAATTCATTGGAGCCAGTTGTTGGCGCCTTCTCCTCGCCGGGTGTGGCGTTGGCGCGTTGGTAATACAATTCAATTCGACTTTTGCGATTGTTCGCCACCACCAAATCCTTGCGGCCGTCGCCATCCAAATCCACCGCGATCATTGGCCCAGCCTTGAAGTCGATCTTTTGAATCTCCAACGGATCAAAGCCAAAGTTGGGGGATAGATCGACGCTTTGCGGCGCGGCAAAGACGGCGGCGGTGAGGCTCAGGGCGGCGGCACAAGAAATACGCATCACGGATCTCCCTAAAGGTGGGGCAAAAAAAGTTTGTCCAAACATGTTGCCATGTCCCGGCCAACTTGGCGGGTGGGCTATCATAAGCCAGTGAAAAAAAATATGTCATTATCGTCGCTTCGGCTATTTGCAAGCGTGGCTTTGATTCTTGGCGCGATTGAGTCGGCCAACGCCGATGTCATTCATCTGCAAAGTGGCACCACGATCAATGGACAAATTGTGAAACGCAGTGATAAGCGCGTGTGGGTTGATATTGGCGCGGAAGTGTTGTCCTTTGACATGGAGGACGTGGCTTCGATCGAGTCCGCGGCGGCGGCGGTGCCCTTGCAAGTTGAGCGCGATGATCTTTTTCACACCGTGATCAATCCGCCAACCCAAAGTCCAAAGGAGCACGCCAAAAGTATCGGTCCAGCGGTTGTAAAAATCAGCACGCCAGGAGGCCTTGGCTCGGGCGTGATCATTGACAAGGATGGATACGCCATCACCAACGCGCATGTTGTGCAAGGCGAGCAAAAGTTGAAGGCCACTGTGTGGTTTCCGCAATCAGATGGAACGCTCAAGCGCGTGGACATTGACAAGGTTGAATTGATTGCGGTAAACAATCATTTGGATTTGGCCCTGGTGAAAATTCCTTCCACCAAAGAGGGGGACTTCTCATTTGCACCTATTCAAAAAGAGGAGCAACTTGATATTGGTCAATCCGTGTTTGCCATTGGAAATCCGCTTGGTCTTGAGCGCACCCTTACGCAGGGCGTGATCAGCACCACACAGCGCAGTTTCGACGGCCTTACCTATATACAGATGGATTGCCCGATCAATCCCGGCAACTCTGGCGGCCCTTTATTCAACACGCGTGGCGAGGTGATTGGAATCACCAATATGGGATTGCGCGGCGGCGAAGCGCTGGGTTTTGCAATTCCCACGCGTTACGTGAAGGACTTTGTGCGCAATCGCGAAGCCTTTGCCTACGACCGTAGCAATCCAAATTCTGGACACAATTATCACGATGGTCCAACGCGTTCCAAGTTTGATACCGAGTCCGCGTTGCTCGATGAATCAAACGCCGCCACAACCACCGCGAAATAATGTCGCGCTTTCAACGTACGTGTTCTGACACCATGTGATTTGCCCACGATGCGCGCAAAAATTTTCAAGGATCCACAATGAAATACTTGCATACACATGTTGTCGCGTCCCTCGCCTTGGTGTTCTGCGTCACGGTTCACGCTAACGCGCGCCCGCAAGCCACGGACTCCGCCAAAGATTCGGTCGCAGACTCGGTCAAATTTGAGCAACTGGTTCCCACCGATGCGTGGTTGGTGTTGTGCATGGACAATCTCAACGCAACCCGCGAACGCTGGAACGCCACGCCGCTGGGAAAGTGGGTTCACAGCGACGCAGTGAAGGCGTTGCTGAAAGAGAACTTTGATGCATCGGAGAAAAAAACCAAGGCGCGCATGCAAGAGTTGGGCGTGGATGAGGACTCATGGACGTGGCCCGACTCATGTGGAGCTGGCTTGTATTTGACGCATGACGACACGCTAGACGCCGATCTGCCACATGTGTTGGTGAGCGCCGTGTGGGGTGCGGGCGCGGATAAAGCCAACACATTGTTTGAGGCGGTCCTGCGTGAAAAAGAAAAGAAAGATCCAGGTTCCGTCACCAACACCGAAATTCGCGGCAAGCCCGCCAAAGCCATTCGTGTTCTGGACAAAGACGATCAACCCAAGAAGAAGCGAAGACGGGCAAGCAATTCATTTGTGCCAGAGGG
>CALFOZ010000173.1 GCA_937919205.1 uncultured Planctomycetia bacterium | reverse complement strand
CAGCGTGGCAAGACCGCGAATTTCAATTGGCGAATTCGCAAATGCCGCGGCGGCCATCACGGCCAAACTTCCATCGGGCCAACGCGCCGCGTCAAGCACGCCGCCTTTGAGTGGCTTACCAAAACCAATCGCCGCGCACGTATCGCTGGAACAATCACGCGCGCCCAACTGAATCAACGCGTCAAACACCGCCATGTCCGGCTGATGCGAGCTACGCGGCAAATGTGCAAATGTAATTTCACTGCCAGGCACAATGGCCGCAAGCGCCATGGCGTATGCGGCGCTTGACGCGTCGGGCTCAATGGTCACATGAAAACATTTCAGGCGCGCGGGCTTCACGCAAATCTCCGTGCACTGCTCATTGCACGCCGTATCCGCGCCAACTTTACGCAAGCAATCAACGGTGAGATCAATGTAGGACACGCTGGGTTGATCGCCTTCAAAGCGCACTTTGATGCCACGCTTAAGCCAAGGCGCAATCAACAGCAACGCCGAAATAAATTGACTACTGGCATGCGCGCCCACACTGCACACGCCGCCATTACGTAAAAGTTCCGTGGGCGTGATGCGCAAAGGAAGTTGCGCCGCGTCCAAGCGAGAAATTTCCGCGCCCAAAACCTTGAGCATGTCCACGCCATCTTGCATTGGTCGCTGGCGCAAGCGAGCGGAACCATCCAGCGTGGACGTGCCTGTGGCCAAGCACGCCGCCGCCATTAAAAAACGCGCGGGTGTTCCGCCATCCACCGCGTTGAGAATTCCGCAGTTTGGAAAAATTCCATTTACGCCGCCAATCTCAAGCGCGCCGTTCTTGGGCCAACGCACTTGCGCACCCAACGTGGCAAGACCCGCGGCAAGCGCGCGCGTGTCAACGGAATCAAGCGCGTTGTCAATGGTGCTCACGCCATCGGCCAGTGCCGCCAACATCATGTAGCGCTGAGTCAAACTTTTAGAGCCTGGCGGCGAAAAATTTCCGCGCACTGGTTTGCCCGCCCGCGGCGCGCGCAGAATGTCGCCCCCATGCGCGGCGCTCATCATCACTTCGAAGCGTCTCCATCGGCGGCGCGGAACACCGCCACAATGTCCTCAATCGGAATCACAAACAATCGGTTATCCCCTTCAAAATCAACGGGAATTCCATTGCGCGGATTGAACAACACTCGGTCGTATTGGCGGATTGGATAATCCTGATCTCGCTCAATCTGCAAACTGATTGCCACCACGCGCCCAGTCAGCGTAGGAATTTCCATTTTGTCTGGCAAATGAATTCCAACTTTGGTGATCTTGCGGTCCTCATCCTTACGAATGAGCACGCGCTTGCCAATGGGTTCAACGGTTTCAAGGCGATGTGTCTTTGCTTTGGGATCTGCGGCCATACATTCAATAGTAGCGGCGCTTGCGCAAAAACTCATTTCAAAGTGCAATGCCTGTATGCCCACAACCCACCTGCGCAAACTCATCCGCGATGTCGCCAATTTTCCCAAAGATGGAATTCTTTTCAAGGACATCACGCCACTGCTGAAAGATCCAGCCGCGCTTTCAATGGCCGTTGAACTTATGGCCAATCCATTTCGCGGCAAAGGCATTCACGCAGTCGCCGGCGCCGAGAGCCGCGGATTTATTTTTGGCATCGCCGTGGCGCAGGCGCTGTCATGCGGATTCATTCCCATTCGTAAGCGCGGCAAGTTGCCGCCGCCCATTCGCGCCGTGACCTATGACCTTGAATATGGTCAAGACACACTTGAAGTGCGCGACGACGCTGTGAGCGCGGGACAAAAGATTCTCATGGTGGATGATTTGCTGGCTACTGGCGGAACCATGCGTGCCTGCGTGGACCTGATGAAAAATCTAGGCGCGAATGTATTTGGCGCCACCGTGCTGATTGAACTGAAAACACT
>CALFOZ010000172.1 GCA_937919205.1 uncultured Planctomycetia bacterium | reverse complement strand
GATTGCGAATGATGTGCACAAAAACATTCGCCGTCATAGCACTGCCAAGCATCACTCCCACTTGCAGAAACACTGCGCGGCCATTGAAGTATTGATTGAAGTACACCGTTGCCGTCATAATCAGTGCGAAGCACAGCAATACGGCAAGCGCGGGAACTTCCTTCAATTTACTGCGCCAAATTGTGTCGTACACCAGCCACCACGCGACGATTCCGCCCACACTTAAACCGATGGCGCCCCAACCTGTGAGCGCGGACTTTGACGAGTCAAGCAGTGGCGCACCGCCGTTGATGTAGAAAACCGAAATCAATAGCAACGTGCCGGTGATCCATGTTGTGTACGACTGCCACATGAACCAATGCAGTGGCGCGGGAATGGCGCCAGGATTGATCACGCGCTTTTGCAAATGAAAAACACCGCCACCGTGCAACATGTCAAGTTGCCCCAACAAATCCTTGTCTGTATTTTCATCGCCAGCTTTCGGCGCGATCAGGTTCAACTCCATCCACGTGAACAAAATGGAATTGCCAATCCACATGATGGACGCAAGCACATGCACAAAACGAAAGATGACACTTAGCCAGCCAGCGATTTCAGATTCCATGAGTAATGTTTAAGATAGCCGCTGAATCGCTTGATGTATTTTTTGGAGGGTTTGGTGCGGCGGGATCTTGAGTTGGAGTTGGCGCTGGATTAGCGTTCACAGGATCAGGATTTGCTGTTGGCGCATCTATTGGCAGGGATGTTGTCGATGTTGCCGCAGGATCTGTCTCAACTTCTGTCGCGTCTGTTGGCGCACTCGAAGGCGTGTTGATCGGCGTGTTTGGTGCCACGATTGGCTGGGAATTTGTTGGCATGGGCGGAAAGTTCATGGGAGTTCTGGAAGGAAGATTGTTCCAAAATCCAACAACCGTTGGATACACAAACCACACCGAAACTGAAATCATTACAACTGGCGGCGCCAACACCGCGAACGCCGTGCGCCAGCGCGAAATTTTATGTAGTGCGGCGAGGGCGGACACCATTGCCACGGCCATCCACACAAAACTGATCAATGAAAAGTAAAATCCGCATATTGGAATCGCACAAATAATAAAAGTTCCAGCGCAAAACTGCGTGGCGCTAAGCGTGTGACCAATCGCGCGGCGCGCGCGCCCAGTCATGCGGATCAGCGCGTGTGTGATCAGGCCCCATACTAGAAAAAATAATTGCTGTGCAAGCACTAGGCCAACAAAAACCGCCAAAAACACCAACACGGCGATAAATTCCACGCCGCGAAATGACTGACTTCGACCTGTAAAAGAAGGAAGCCAAAACGCAATTGTAATAAATATAAGCCAATTAAAACCGGCGAAGTTTAAACAGAGAAACGAAAACCAAAGCGCGCCACGCAGGCCCCGCTTCTGCGTCATCGTGTTGCCAATACGCGATGGGGTACCCAGCGAATATCCAACCACGCGCCAAAACGCGCGCCATCGGCCAACCTGCCGGCGGTCGCTCCATACAAAATCCAGTTGCATGGCTTGTGAACCGTCGATTCCATCCGCGGGACGCGCGCACATTTGACCTAGTTCAATTGCGCTTTGACA
>CALFOZ010000171.1 GCA_937919205.1 uncultured Planctomycetia bacterium | reverse complement strand
GGTGACCGGCGCGCGCAAGCGTGGCGTTGATTATTTTCTGCACGCATGCGTCTGTCACTTCGCATGCTTTGATGGCGGCGGGCAGCGAACCGGTGTGTCCAACCATGTCGGGGTTTGCAAAGTTCACCACGATCAGTGATTCACAATCGGGCGCGTCGATGCGCCGCAACACCGCGTCACACACGCCGGCCGCGCTCATTTCTGGCTTCATGTCGTAGGTTGGAACGTCGCGTGGACTTGGAATAATTTCTCGGTGCTCGCCTGGGAATGGCTCCTCGCGATAATCGTTGAAGAAGAATGTAACGTGCGGAAACTTTTCGGTTTCGGCACAGCGAAATTGTGTCAGTCCGGCGCTAGACACGCACTCACCCAAAATGTTTTTCATTTTGGCGGGGCGCGTGAACATAACTTGCGTTGGTAAGCCGCGCTCATATTGCGACATGGTAAGAAAGTAAAGTTGCGTTGGGTGTAGAGCGCGGTCAAAGCCGCCGCCTTGAATGTTTTTCCACGCGGCATCATCCAGCACAAACGCTTTGCACAGTTCACGCGGGCGATCGCCGCGAAAGTTGAAAAATATCACGGTGTCGCCAGTTTCAATCACGCCTTCACCCAACAGGCGCGTGGGCGGCATGAACTCATCGCCGCGTTCGGTGTCGCTTGCGGGGTGCGCAATGTGTTGGTGAATGGCGGCCATTACATCAACATGGTTCTCGCTTGTGACAGTGGCGGAGTTGACTGAACCCGCGACAGGATTTGTGTTGGTGGTGGAATTCTGGTTCGTGACAGAATTCGCGTTCGTGTGAGAATCCGCGCCACCACCAGATTTTTTAGTCAACAAGTCATACGCCTTCTTCACCCGCTCCCAGCGGTGGTCGCGGTCCATGGCGAAGAAGCGCCCGCACACGGTGGCAAGTCTTCCGCCAGTTGCGCGCAACACATTTTGCAACCACGGAACATATTTCAGCGATCCCTGAGATGGCGTATCGCGGCCATCTAGAAATGCGTGCACAAAAAGTTTGTCGCTGTTCACGCCGTTGGCTTTGGCCGCGCTTAAAATAGCCTCCAAGTGCGACAAGTCGCTGTGCACTTGGCCGTCGCTGAGCAAGCCCATGACGTGAATGGCGGCACCAGATTTTTTGGCGTGCACAAACGCCGCAATCATTGGCGCGTTGCGCGCAAATTCACCACTACGAATTGCGCGCGTAATGCGCATCAACTCCTGATCCACAATTCGACCAGCGCCAATATTTTGGTGCCCCACTTCACTGTTGCCCATCACGGGTCCGTCAGGGCCAATGGGCAAGCCAACGTCTTCGCCACTGGTCTTGATCAGCGTGTGCGGCCAATTTTTTTCTAGGTCGTCGGCGCAAGGCGTGCACGCAAGTTTGACGGCGTTGTAGGAATCCTGCTCGGGGTGCGGATTTTTTCCCCATCCATCGCGAATAATGAGAACCACCGGTCCAGATGTATGTTGCGGATTCACTGCGTTCACTCCGTCAGGATACAGCGATGAGCGTGGCGCAATCCCGCGTGCATGATTTTTTATTGTGCAATGCGCCGTGTTGCGCACGGAATACTGCACCTTTATGGCGCGCGTTTTTTACTGCAAATTACGGGCGCATTTCACATTGCCGATTTTTGCGCCATGCTGTTACGCTTGAAGCGCATGTCAGAAACAACAGCATCCGTTCCGTTTGACGCTGATCAAGCCACCGCGCTTCGCGACCGTTTGAATTCAGTTCGTCAACGTGTCGCCGCCTCCGAAAAAAAATCCGGTCAACGCGCGGGCAGTGTTGTGTTGATCGTGGTTTCCAAATCCGGCAGTATTGAGCAAATCCGAGAAATGGTGAACATGGGCCAAATTGATTTTGGCGAGAACCGCGTGCAACAACTTTCGCAACGCTCCGCCACCATTGGTGAATGGATTTCGCGACGCAAAGAAATGGATCCCAAGGCCACACTTCCACAAGTGCGCTGGCACATGGTGGGTTCGCTACAACGCAACAAGGTGAAAAAGTGCGTGGAGACCGCGCGCCTAATCCACTCCATTGACTCCATGCGCATTGCGGAGGAAGTGCAAGACGCTTCAACGCGCCGACCAACGCCAACAGAAGTTTTGCTGGAAGTGAACGTGTCCGGCGACAGCAACAAACACGGCATTGCTCCGCCGGCGGTGAAACATTTAGTGGAGCAACTTCTTGGCATGCCCAACATGAAGCCGCGCGGAATCATGTGCATGGGTCCACTTGATGGCGGACTTGAGGCGGCGCGGCGCACCTTTGAGCGCTGTCATGAATTGTTTCAGGAAATTCGCGGAAGCGGCGTAGGTGGCGACGTGTTCAACATTCTCTCCATGGGCATGAGCAATGACTATGAGGTGGCCATTGAGTGCGGCGCCAATATGGTGCGCGTGGGTTCGGCCGTCATTGGTGATCCACAAGTGGTCGAGACCACTGAAGAGTGATCATGAGCGACAGTTGGTGGAACAAGTTGCGTGGAAAGTTTCTTGCCTTTGAGGGACCAGATGGCAGTGGCAAGTCAACACAAATTGCGCGCCTGGAAAAATTTTGTAAGGATAAAAATTTAAAAATGCTCACCGTGCGTGAGCCGGGTGGCACGGCCATTGGTGAACGCGTTCGTGAGGTGTTGCTTGATCCAACCCACGGCGAAATGGATGTGCGCTGTGAAATGCTTTTGTACATGGCCAGCCGCGCGCAACTTATGAAGGAGCGCATTGAGCCGGCCCTGCGCGATGGAACATTTGTTCTTAGTGATCGGTTTGTCGCAAGCACGTTGGCGTATCAAGGCACCGCGGGTGGTTTGCCGCCGCACGAAATTCGCGCCGTGGCGGAAGTTGCCATTGGCGGCCGTTGGCCAGACCTGAATGTGTTGTTTGATGTGGACACCGCCATCGCCATGGCCAGACTGAATCCATTGATGGACCGAATGGAGGGCAAAGGCGCTGAATTTCACGCGCGCGTGCGCCAGGGATATTTGCGCCAAGCTCAGGAAAACCCGAATGATTTTCTTGTGGTGGACGCTGGAAAATTACCTGACGAGGTGTTTGCGCAACTGACCTGCGGCCTAGAGAAGTGGTGTTCTACGAGCGCCGCCTGCGTTCCGTAACAATGGGTTGAGCGCGCGCTCCACGCATGCGTGCGTTGGAATTGACGGCGCGCAAATGCATCTGCGAAATTTGCTCCGCTTCCATTCCTTGCAGATAGGCAAGCGCGCACGCGTTGGCCTCGTTGAAGCCCTCTATGTTGAAAGTTTTGTTTTCCACGCTATACGAGAACGCCGCCACGGAAATATCCGCCAACACCTGCAAGGCACAGCGAATCTCCGATGAATCAAAAGTGTGCCCCGCTTCGATCATCTTCATAAAATAGCGCGCCGAGGTGATGTGAATATCCTCGCCGGCAAGACGCATTTTTAATAGAACTTCGTTGATTGGCTTCATCAACTCCATGGGTTGCGGCACCACGGGTTGCATGACTTGGTTCACACGCACGGCGCGATTGGTGAACAACAGCGCGGACGCAACCATGGCTCGACCGGTGGCAATATTTCCAATTGTGAAATGCGACTCGAATGGCTGGTTGTCAAACTCCGTCGACTTTTCCGTCTTGAGATCGGCATTGTTGGTTTCGTTATGAATACGAACACCGCGCACGCCAATCTGATACATGGCCCACAACGCCGCTTGATATGTGGGATTTGTGCTTTCAATGCCGCGCTTTGTGCCCTCGGAAAGAATACTGCACAACAATTCAATTATTTTTTTTCCGCCCACCATGGCGGGCAGGATGGAGTTCAGTAACTGGGTAAATACCTGCCTATCTTGCGGCTTCAACTCTACGAGAACGTTATTTACTTCCATCTGGATCATTTTATTTCTCTACAAGCACTACTACGACGTCGGGTTGCACGCGCAACGACAACTGTTGTCCAACGCGCGTGGTCTCGCGTGGATCAAGTTCAAACACTTTCACAATGCCGGCGGGCGTTTCTATCTGGTGTTGCGACATCTCGCCTAAATATAGACTGCTCTTGCAAACTCCGCGAATGTAATTCGTTCCGTCGGCAATTTGCAGTGACTCTGGACGGATACTTAACATCACGTGCGCGCCCACGTCTGCGTTGGCGCAACTGCTGTGCAACATTCCCGCGGCGGTTTCTATGTCGCAACCAGTTGCGCTGGATAATTTCACTGTGCCCTTTATAAAATTAGTCTCACCCATGAAGTCCGCCACAAATGAATTGCGTGGCTGTTGATAAACCTGCTTCGGCGCGCCCATTTGTTCAATGCGTCCATCGCGAAGCACCACCAAACCGTCGGCCAAGCTAAGGGCCTCCTTTTGATCATGTGTGACATACACCGTGGTCATGTGAATTTCACTACAAATACGCTTAATTTCACCGCGCATTTCCAAGCGCAACTTGGCGTCTAAATTTGAAAGCGGTTCATCCAACAACAACACCTCCGGCTTAAAAACAATCGCGCGCGCCAGGGCGACGCGTTGTTGTTGACCACCAGAAAGTTGATTCGGTTTTCGCTGGGCCAAATGCCCCATGCGCACCATTTCAAGCGCCGCACCAACGCGCTTGGCCTGTTCGGCGGCGGACACGCCACGCACCTGCAACCCAAACGCAACGTTGTCGAACACGCTCAGATGTGGCCACAACGCATAACTTTGAAATACCATTCCGGCGTTTCGCTTTTCTGGCGGCGTGTGCGTGACATCGCGGTCGCCAAAGAAAATTTTCCCGCCGGTGGGTTCTTGAAAACCCGCAATCATGCGAAGCAGTGTCGTCTTGCCGCAACCCGACGGCCCCAACATGAAATGCAACGAGCCCGCCGGAATATTCAGGTCAACTGAATCCACCGCCACGGTCGACCCAAACTCACAGCGTAATTTTTCTAGGCGAATTGGAAGCACTGTGGTCAAAGGATACTCAAGAGCGTTCGTGTGGCTACGCGGCATTTGATGTCGCCCAACGCCACACCAATTCAGGTTGGTAGATGAGCGTGCGCACAACGCCTTGATATTTGTGCGCGTTTCAATCGAGCGTGTGTCGGCGCTACCATGATTTGGTGGACCCATTAGAGCAACGACTTCAGAAGCTTGGCGTCTGGCGCGCGTGGCGCGAGCCGGATCGATCCATCAATAAAGATGTGTCGGCATTGGCAAAGCAATTTGTACGAACAGAAAAATCCATAGGGTCGGCAACGGATGCGTGGATGCAACTTGCCCCGCTTGCCCTGCAAAAAGTGGCGTCGGTTGAATCCATGCGCGCGGGAACACTCACTCTTTTGGTGGAAAGTTCAGCGGCGGCATTTGAAGTGGACCGCGCCCTGCGTGGCGGCTTAGAGAATGATTTAAAAATTTCGGTGCAGGGATTATTGCGCGTGCGAACGCGGCTTGGAAAGTTTCCAGACGACTCGAAACCGCGTGGGTAGTGTTACGGCGCCCTAAATAAATTCTCTGGAATCTGCCGCGCCTTACCCTCGCGGTCAATGCAAGCAAGTGTGGTGGACGCACTGCACAACAATTCATCGCCGCGAAATAATTCATAGGTGTGCTCTATCTTCACGTGGCCAACATCGCTCATGGTGGTTTCTAGGCGTACTTCATCGTCGTATTTGGCGGGCTTTTTATAACTGACCTGCAAGCGAACAATGGCCAAGAAAGCGCCGGCTTCTTCCATTTCACGGTAGGTTTTTCCAGTGGAGCGCAACAATTCGGTGCGCCCCATTTCAAACCAAATTGGATACACCGTGTGATGCACCACGCCCATTGGGTCGCATTCGCAATATCGCACACGCACGGTTAGGGAACCCTTCATGTGGGCAAGGTAGCGATTGTTTGTGCAACTTGACGCGCAATTTTATTCAACCGCGCGAGGCGCCGCCAACGGAATATTTTTTACTTGCCCACGCAAAATCTAGAAAATATGCGGCCAAGAATGTCGTCCGGCGTCATGCGACCCGCAATGCCGCCAAGATTTTCCAGCGCGCTGTGCATGGCACTGGCCACCAATTCTGGCGTTGACAAGTGGCGGCGCGTTTCATCGGCAGTGGCCGCATCAAGCGCTTGTTGAATATCTATCACGCACGCCGCCAACAACGCGCGGTGTCGCTGTGCAAGCGCCATGCCTTGACCGGTGTTGGAAATTTTGCTTCCAGAAAGCGCCGCGCCTACCGCATGTCCAAATTCTTTCAAACCAATTTTATTTTTGGCGCTTGTATAGATCACGCCCTCGGCGTGGTTCGTTAGGCCATTTTTGCGTGCGGGATCCACATCACCACGCCGATCCGAAGCCTTGTGTTGTTGTGGAGCTTGCGAGGCATTGAATAAATCGCATTTGGTGACAACAATAATTTCATTTGCCGCCGGAAAAACCGCGCCGGTATTCGCTGCAACCTTCGCTGTCACGCTCGAACCGCTTGTGTTCATCACGATTGGCGCAGATTGTGTGTCTTTCGCATCAGCCGCATGACAGCGCACAATGAGCGTGGCGTGTTCAATTGCTTTCACTCTGGCTTCTTGACCTAGTTGATCAAGCAACAAAATTTCGTCCTCGCTCACTCCTGCACCTTCGCTCGCGCCCTCGCCGATACATCCCGGTGAATCCACAAGCAACACTTCTAAGTTTCCCCCCGACACCGGAACAATCCATGGCTCGACCAACGCGTCGCGCGTGGTGCCGGCTTGGTTGGTGACAACGGCGCGATCTTGTTGCAGTAGCGCGTTCATCAACGCGCTCTTGCCGGCGTTTGTTTTTCCAGTGAGCACCACCCACGGCGCGGACTCTAGTTGCTCCATGGGAATGCTGGCATTTACAATATTGCGCATTTCTTGCAACGCCGCGCGCAATCCAGCGCACAACACCGCGGGCGAAATTGCGACCACATCTTCTTGATCCGTGAAATCAATTCCGGCCTCCACCAGCGCCAACATGTCGGCAAGCGCCTCCAACAATCGCGCGGCAATGTTTCCAAGTGTTCCCTTGCGCAACTGTTCCGCGGCGCGCAGTTCCGCGTCGGTGCGCGCGGAAATAGTGGCGGCCACGCCCTCCACTTGTTCAAGCGTCAACTTACCGCTTAGAAATGCGCGCAATGAATATTCACCTGGCCCGGCGCGGCGAACATTCTTGTTGGCGCGCGCAATGTCCGTCACGATCATTTCCACAAGATGAGGATTGCCGGGCACAAGCAATTCAAATGAATCCTCGCCGGTGTATGAATTTGGTCCCGGCATGACAATCACAAGCGCGGGCAATTCACCAAACGCAAAGAACAATGTTGTGCAAAATATTCCGCGGCCGCGCGCCTGTTGCCCCCGCTCAATCTTGCTTAAAATGTGAAGCGCCCCGATTCCAGAAACGCGAATCACCGCTCGTGTTGAGCGCCCTGTTGGGCTTGACACGGCCACAATCACGTCATTCAGTTGCCACTGTTCATTTTGGTTTACTGCGGGAGTTGTTGTGCTTTTCATACAAGTCAACCTCGTACTTCAACGGTGAATTTGCGCTATACACCCGCTCAACATACGCCGCCCACTCACTGGGTCAACACACAATTTGTGTCTGCTCACAACACCATGCCTACACCGCGCAACTCACTCGCGATCTTTGAATTTCTTTTGTGGCTCGCGTTTACTGCGCGCGCGCTCCATGGCCTTTTCGTAGAAACGGCCAATGCGATCTTGCTTGGCAGGGTCGCGCGGCTTGGGCGTGAAATCCATCTTGTCCATTTGCGCGCGAATGCGCTTGCCCTCAAAAATTCCAATCGTGGTGCTGGTCATGATGTACAGCGTGAGTCCGCTTGGCGCGTTGTACAGCATCACTGGAAACAACACCACCGTCATCCACTTCATCATCTTCTGTTGCTGTAATTGCTCCGGCGTCATGGACGCGTTTGGTGGCGGCGTCATATATTTTTGTTGCAGGAAGAAAAGTCCGCCCATTAAAATTGGAATGAGATTGATGGACGCAAACTCAAACGGCCATTTAATCAGCGGGGTTGGGAAGCGAATAAAATGATCCGCGGCGCTGAGATCGCCCAAGAATTGCCAGCCACCGAAATTTTGAAACACGCCAAAGAAGGCGGGTTGCTGTCGCAATGCGAACGCAAAATACAACACCGCGTACAGCGCGATCCAAATTGGCGTCTGTAAGAATGTTGGCAACATTCCGCCCACGCAACCCACTGGGTTAATGCCCTTCTCGCGGTACAAACGCATTTGCTCAGCCTGTAATTTTTTGGTGTCGCCGGGGTAACGCTTCTGCAACGCCTCAAGTTCCGGCTTAATGGAAGCCATACCGCGCGTGACCTTGGTCATAGAAATCTGACTGCGCTTGGTGACGGGGTGCAGAAAGAATCGCACCACCATAACCAACACCATAATGGCAATGGCCCAGTCAAACACAACATAGTCATGCAGAAACGTGAGCATGATCACGATCAAATCCGCCAGCCATCCAAATGTGCAGAAACTACAGCAACCACCCATGAGATATTCAATCAGGCCATCCATACGTAACGATTGATATGGCTCAACAACGGCAAGCACTTTGGGATTCAGTGGGCCGGCATATACGCCCATGTCAAAACGCGCGGTCGCGCCAGCGGCCAGTTGAGTTTGCGCGCTACGAAGTTCACACACAACTGTTTGCGTCGCTGGATTTGCGTCCGCCTTTGCAAACACGCCCTCCACGGCCGTAAGTAATTTGGATGAATCACCTGGTGGCGCGTACGGTGCATGCACCGCCAACGCAAAATATCGATTTGTTGTGCCGTACCAACTCAGCTCAAATCCCTGCGCCTTCTGATCTGGTTGCGGCCACAATTGCGGTGTGCCCGCGGTGATTTTTTTCAATGCATCGGCGCGCTCAAACATGGCGCCATGCACCACCACATTGGCGCGACTTGGATCGCGCTGGGCGTTGTATAAAAATCCAAACTGAAAGCGGCGAATATCCATCATGCCGCTTTGATCCATGGAAAGATCGCCTGGGCCATATTGAACCCAACGCACGGCGTGCGCGTCGGGCGATACATTTTGCACAGTTTGCCGCAGGTTTAAGTCGTAGGAATTTTCCGCCAGCGTGAATTGCCGCGTCACGCGCAACACCACCGCGCCATTTTCGCCAACCACTTCGGTTTCAAACACGCCCGGGGAACGCTCCGCCCACACGGCGCCGTACAAGCTTGTCTCGCTTGCATCTATTTCTACAGCGCGCGCACTAAGCAAGGGCACTTGATAGCCCTCAAGTGTTTGCACGGTTTGCAATTCATAGCGCAAAGAATCCGCTGGCAACGCCGGTATATTTGCCTCTTTGCTATTCAGCGCCGCTTGGTGCCGTCGCGACTCCTGCGCCGCCACCGCGTCGTTCCAAAAGTCACTGAAAATAATCCTGGAAAATCCAGCGCTGATGGGTGAAAATTGAATTTGATATTTGTACTTGCTTGGATCAAGCGAGCCCAGCATTGCAGGCGTTGTGGGCGCCGTGGTTCCCGCCGGCAATTGCGCGGTGAATTTTTTGGTTGTGATTTGAGTTGATGCTTGCGTGTTTGGTGTGGCGCTTGTTGTGTTGGCCGAAGCCACCGGCGCCGCCGTGTTGGTTGTTGCTGGCATCGACGCGGTCGCTGTGACCGCCGTCGTCGCGGGCGCTGTTGGCGCAACCGCGCTCGCTACTGTTTGTGCAAGCGCCGGATCAACCCCGCCATTTTTCTTGGCTCCCGGACCCCAAATTGCCGCGGCAATCACGCCAATTGTTGCAAGAAACGCCGCAAGCGTAAGTGGCCAACGCGCTTTTTTTTTCTGATCGCTCAACGCTTATCTTCCCTCAAGCAATCGATCGCCCAACCAGTCGGACAATTCTTTAATTGCGTGAATTTTGTCAACGACTGGTTGAATTGGGTAATCCAATCTATAAAAGTGCGCGCGCTCCGCGGTCATCACTTCTTGCGCCTTCGCATCTTTGGACTCGATGGTTTCAACCTTCATATCCAATATGACATATGAAGCGCGCTTATCTGAATCTCGCGGCTGTCCAACCGAGCCGGGATTGATGATGGCTTTTTCTTTGTGGTTGAATTCATACACAAAATTCATCTCATGTGGTTTATAAAATTCGTTGTCGCCAGTGAACACGCCGGGAACATGGGTGTGCCCCACCATGCAAAACTTATCTATGCGCTCAAAGATTTGCGCCATTTTGCTTTTCTCGGCATCTTCTGGAAAAATATATTCATTGATCGGCCGCCGCGGCGATCCATGCACGCACAAAAACGGTCCCATGGTCACGCGCACTCTCAACTTTCCCAAAAATTCCCATCGCTTGATGGCCTCATCCCGGTCACGCTTCGCCTCTGCCTCAAATTGCTCACGCGTCCAAAACGCGGCGTCCTCGGCGGCCTTATTAAAATTAGTTGGTTCGTACATCACGGCGTAATCGTGATTGCCCATCAAGCTCCACTTGCAACGCTCGGCCACCAGGTCCACGCAAGCCACCGGA
>CALFOZ010000170.1 GCA_937919205.1 uncultured Planctomycetia bacterium | reverse complement strand
TGGGCTTGCGCCCCGTGGTTGAATTCATGAGTTGGTCATTTAGTTTGGTGGCCGCCGATCCAATTCTGAACAACGCGCCAAAAATGTTGTTCATGAGCGGCGGACAATTTGGTTGCCCCATTGTGTTTCGCGGCAACGACGGCGCGGGTGGTCAACTTGGTAGCACGCACAGTTGGAGCGTTGAAGGGTTGTTCTCCAATGTGCCTGGAATAAAAATTGTCATTCCATCAACGCCCGCCGACGCCAAGGGGTTAATGAAGACCGCCATTCGCGACGATGATCCGGTGTTCTTCATGGAGAGCGAGCGCATGCTTGGCATGAAGGGCGACGTTCCTGTTGGCGAGGATGTGCTGGTGAAATTTGGCCAGGCGTTGATTCGCCGTGAGGGCACGGATTGCACGCTGGCCTCATGGGGTCGACCCGTGCATTTCTGCATGGAAGCCGCGCAAGAACTGGCCAAAGAAGGAATTTCATGCGAGGTCATTGACCTGCGCACCATTCGTCCGCTGGACATTGGTTCGATTGAACGTTCCGTGCGTAAAACTTCCAATCTTGTCATTGTCGATCAGTCGTGGAGCTTTGGAAGTCCCGGTTCGGAAGTCGCGGCGCAGATTCATCAGCGTTGCTTTGATGATTTGGACAACCACGTGCACCGCGTTCACACCGAGGATGTTCCCGCGCCGTACGCTTACAATTTGGAGCAAGAATACTTGCCCAACACGCGCAAGATTTGCGAGGCGGTTCGAAGCGCCACGTACAATGCTTAAGTAAACAAACACAATGCCAATCTCCGTCACAATGCCGCGCCTTTCGGACACCATGGAATCTGGAACTATTGTTCGTTGGAATGTGAAAGAGGGCGACGCCGTAAAAAGCGGAATGGTGGTTGCGGATATTGAAACCGATAAGGCCACCATGGAAATGCCAGTCTTTGACGACGGCAAAATTTTAAAGTTGCTCGTGCCAGCCGGTCAGCAAGTGAAAGTTGGAACCCAGATCGCGCTTATTTTAGAGGACGGCGAAAGCCTTGATGGCGCGCAACCCGCGACATCTTCTGGCCAGCCCAACGCATCCGCGGCGGGGCGTCCATCACAAAGTACATCTGAAAATGCCTTTGTTTCAGCCAATTCCAACACGCGCGGCGCAAGCAGTGTTGAGCCAATTGACGCGCAAGCCGAGGACATTCTTCACTCCAACGGCGCGCGAGTTCGCGTGAGTCCGGTGGCGCGTCGAATCGCCGAGCAAGAGCGCGTTGATCTTGCGTCGCTTCAGGGCTCCGGTCCTG
>CALFOZ010000169.1 GCA_937919205.1 uncultured Planctomycetia bacterium | reverse complement strand
TGTACATGACCGCGCCTTGCAAGCCAATTGGATTAAGCGCGAACAAACCAAGCACCACGAAACCCATGTGGCTGACGGATGAGTAGGCGATGAGCTTCTTGATGTCGGTCTGCACCCAGCACACCAAACCCATATACAGAATGGCGATGATGCCCAAGATGGCGAAGAATGTGGTGCACTCAACCGCGCCAATTGGCGCCATGGGAAGGGCGAATCGGAACACGCCGTATGTGCCCAATTTCAGCAGAACTCCCGCCAAAATCACGCTTCCACCAGTTGGCGCCTGGTCATGCGCCAGTGGTAGCCAGGCGTGCGTTGGAAAGAATGGAGTCTTGATTGCAAAGCCGCTCATTAAGCCAACGAACACCCAGAATTGTTCCTTGTCGCTCAGTTGCGTGGATGAGAATTTCACCAAGTCCGCAATGGCGAAGGTCCATGTTCCGGTGCTGTCGAAGTGGCGCACCGCCACAAAGATGACGGAGGCCAAAGTGAACACACTGCCCAAGAATGTGAAGATGAAGAACTTGATCGCCGCGGGTCCGCGCATCGGGCCGCCCCAAATACTGATCAAGAAGAACATGGGGATAAGCGTGAACTCGTACCCCACATAAAAGAAGATCATGTCGCGGCTCATGAACGCCAACAGCATGCTGGCTTCAAGGATCATGAACCATGCGTAGTACTCGCGCATGCGCATGGTGATGGCGCTGAAACTTCCAGCGATAGCAAGCGGCGTGAGGAACACCGTGAGCAGGACCAACAACAGGCTGACCGAGTCAACGCCAATTTGTAAATCGACACCGAAGTTGCCAAGGATTGGCGCGGTGCTGAGGTCGGGCCAAAATCCGCCAGTGGTCCAATGCGGAAATTGCACCGCGAAGATGGCGGCGGCAATAAGCGAAGCGGTGGAGCCGATCAGCGCGATCCATTTTGCGGCGCGCTGTGAACTAAGAACAATCACCAACGCGCTGATCACTGGAAGAAGCAGAAGAATATATTGAATCATGCCACCGCTCCGCTGGTGAGCCATCGATAGACAACCCAGGCCACAACAAGTGCCGCGCCGCCGGCCATTGTGGTGGCATATCCCTGCAAAACACCGTTGTAAAGTGGTTGAAACAGGCGGCCAAGCGCAGGTGGAATTCGACCGATGCCGTTGACCATCAAGCCATCAACCACATGCTTGTCGGTGAAATGCAGAATGTGTCCGGCAATCCAGGCTGGACCACGGATGCACGCGTGATAGAACTCATCTACATACCACTTGTTCTCCATGGCCACTGGAATCCAGCGGATGGAATTGTGAGCCAACAGCCAGGCGCGCAGTTTGTCGGCGGACTTGCGTTGCAGTAAATGGAAGTACATGGCGATTGCAATTCCGCCTAGCGACGCGATAGTTCCAAAAAGTTCCACCAACTGATGTGGATTCATTCCAAAGTTCACCGCGTCGGTGACGTGCGCTTGCACGCTTCCAGCGAAGGCCGATGAATGCGCCATCATGACTTGCGCCCAATTGGATTCTCCGCGCAATTCCATGTAGCCCGGAATGCCAGTGGCGAACGCGCCCAGCATGATGACAATCAGCACGCCGTTCATGGCCCAGCGTGGCGCATGCGGATGAAATTCATGTGATGTTGTTGAAGTGGGGGCGGTGGCATGCGCGCCGTGATCATCGTGATGCGCGTCATGGGCATCATGGTCATCGTGACTTTCCTCGCCTGGCATGTAGAACACCGGACCCGCGCACACGCGGAACCACACGCGGAACGCGTAGTAAGCCGTCATGCCCGCGGTGATCAAGCCAATCCAACCAAGCCACACAAAGCCGTGGTCCTTGCCGCCAAGCGCTTGCACCAAAATGACGTCTTTTGAAAGCATTCCCGCTGAATATGGAAACGCGGAAAGCCACAGGCAACCAATCAACATGGTCCATGAAACAATTTTAAATCCTGGCACTTTGCGCAGGCCAGACAGTTTGCGCAGATCAAGTTGTCCCGCGAATCCGTGCATGATGGCACCCGCGGTGAGGAACAAAAGCGCCTTGAAGAAAGCGTGCGTAAGCGTGTGATAGGCCGCGCCAAAAGTTGTGCCCACACCCAAGCCCATGAACATGTATCCCAACTGGCTGATGGTGCTGTACGCGAAGACGCGTTTGAAATCATATTGCGCCATGCCAATAGTGGCGGAGAAGATGGCGGTTAATCCGCCAACCCACGCCACGGTGGCAAGCGCGTCTGGATGCAATGTGAACAGCGGGTAGGTGCGCGCAATTAAATACACGCCAGCGGTCACCATGGTTGCGGCATGAATAAGCGCGGACACAGGAGTTGGTCCTTCCATGGCGTCTGGCAACCAAACATACAACGGCAACTGCGCGCTTTTTCCAAACGCGCCAAGCATCAAGCAATATGGAATCAGCGACTTGTCAAAACCACCAACGCCACGCTCCATGTCTTGCCACACTTGAAAGAGCGTGTTGAATTCAATTGTTCCGTAGTTGACCCAGATCAACCAAATACCAACTGCAAGTCCAAGGTCGCCTACGCGATTGACAATGAACGCCTTCTTGCCCGCGGCAACGGCGGATGGTTTTTTGTAGTAGTAGCCAACCAGCAAGTAACTGGCCAAACCTACGCCTTCCCAGCCTAAATACAGCAAAAGCAAGTTGTCGGCCATCACCAACGTGCACATGGCCAGAATGAAAATGCTTACGCCGTTGAAGAAGCGCGCGTAGCCTTTGCCAACATCCGCCTCCATATATTCGGTGGCATAAATGGCGATCAGTGTTCCAAGGCCAGTGACAAAAAGCAACCAGAACAGCGTGAGGCTGTCCACATACACGCTGACATCCGCTTGCAGTGAGTGCCATTTGGATTGATCGCCCCAGCTGAAATTCATCCAGTCCCACAAGTGCACCACCACGGGCGCGCCCGCATCGCCGCGTAAGAAATATAATTTCAACACTAGCGCGAATGAACCCGCCAGCGCCAGCACCGTGATCCAACCTGGCAGTTTGCTTTTTACGCGCAACGCACAGCACAAGCCGGTCAGCACAACGGAAATCGCTGGAAGTAAAAGAATCCAACCGGTCCATCCAAGTTCAGGCGATGCAATGGCCTTGACGATGCCCGTGACCACCGCGTGCGCGTGTGAATCGCTGTGCGTGTCCATGATTGAAAGCATGGGAATCATTCGTGCAACTCCGACCACGCCTCTGAACTAAGCGTTTCTTTGCGGCGAAACAGAAGAATGACAAGTCCAAGCGCAAGCGCCGCCTCGGCCGCGGCGATGGTCAAGATAAAGATCACAAAGATTTGTCCGCCTGTGTCCATGCGCATTCGTCCAAATGCAATGAAGGCCAGGGCCGCGGCTTGGAACATAATTTCCGTGCACAGGAACATCAGGATCATGTTGCGTCGCACTAGAAATCCAACTAGTCCAATAGTGAACAGAAGCGCGCTCATGGCCAATGTGATTGTGACCGCGTGCGAAGCGCCGTATTGACTGGCCGCCAAGATGTGCGTCATGCGCCACCCCCATTTGCGGCGCGTTCATGATCTGGAACATCAAGCACAATGCGGCGCAGGCCGGCGGCGTCGCGCACTTCGTCCTCGCCAAATTCAATTTGGCGGCGCGCTAAAACAACGGCGCCAAACATGGCCATAAGCAAGATGATTCCAGCTAGTTCCAAACTCGCGGGGTAGCGCGCCACAAGATCAAGTCCGACCATTTGGGTGTTGTCAATTTTGCCCGCGGCATCCACGGCGATGTCCTTCACCGTGCCATCGGCAAATGTGACTTGGGTTTGCACAACACTGCCTTGAATTGCCGCGTTTGCAGGCACAATCGCGGACACCGCGGTGGGATTGTTGCGCTTGATGACATTCAATAAATGCTTGGGCATCATTATCAAGGCGTCGGTTTGTTGACGCGTCACCTTTTGATCAAGGCTTGATTCCGCAAGTGCGGCGGAGCTTGGAATGCGCTCCACAACCGCGGCCAACGTTCCCAATAAAATAAATCCAACCAACACCGCGGCCATGGGCTCGCGCGGAACGCGGTCGTAATCACTGTCATCATCAATGTGGCCAATGGAGTCGCGCGGACCTTGATCCGCCAACATCAGCACAAACATGTAGGTGATTAAGATGGCGCCGGCGTAGACAATGATGAGCGCGAAAGCCATGAATTCCGCCTGTAAAAGCAGAAAAATGACGGCGGACGCGACCACGGTGACAATGAAATACAGGGCCGCGAACACGGGTCGCGGATGCGTGATGACGCGCACCGCGGCGTACAAGCCAATGACCACCAGCGCAATCAACAGCGCAATGGGAACGCCAGCGGATGGTGGACCCGCAAGTCGCAAGGCCTCACTTATAAATAGACCAGCGCCAGCCAACGCAACCACGGCGCCGCCTTTGCGAAGCGCGGGTTTGTTTGGTCGCAAAATGTAAAGCAGTCCAACTGCGGCGACTGCGCTTGCGATGTAGAAAGGTAGAAGTGGCATTGAGTGTGGGACGGGTATTTCGCGTTCAGTGCGTGGATGGTGGCTGAGTGATTCGCAGGACTCCTTCCTGCGGTGAGCGAGGGAGAGTATGCGCCGCATGGGCGACTCGCAAGCAGTAGAG
>CALFOZ010000168.1 GCA_937919205.1 uncultured Planctomycetia bacterium | reverse complement strand
TTGCCGCGCCCCTTGTGGCGCCCATTCCAGAAAATTATTACGCATTGACTTTGGTCATTAGCGTTGGATTTGTTTGCACCGTGATTTCGTTTTACCAAATCAAAAAAGTTTCGAAACAGATTCATATCTCGAACATCACATTCAACTACGAAATGTATTCAACCCCCGCATATTCAGTCTTAGCGGCCGTCGCCACTTCAAGCTTGGCAAACAGCGCGATTCAAATAGTTGGATTCGCAAGCACGTCTATCCGAACTGAGGCCTTGTTTGAATTCCTGTTTTGCTTGGCAACATATGGCGGAGTCTGCGTGGTTCTGTTGCGCTTTGGCTATGTCGAAAATTTAAATAATCTACTGCAACTCTTTCCGCAAAACATGCGCAAGTACATTTATAAAGTCCTTGCTCTCCAAGAGAGATCAGCCGCGACATTTGAACAAAGCAAGTGAGTGTGAATCACTCAAACCACTTTGGGTCGGCACGCAATCCGTTTGCAACTGAAGTGGTGGCTGCATCGGGCGCGGCGACTTCCATGCAAGCCACAGGAAAAACTGTGGAATCAAGCGCAAAAATGCCAGCTGGACGCAGATTGCCACTGCGACCCACTCCGCCAAATGGCAATTTACTGCTGGCTCCGGCGGTTCCGTTATTCCAATTCACGCACCCCGCGCGCAAGCCGCTCACGCATTCGCGCCATGTCAATTGTGAATTGGTGAACACCGCGGCCGCCAAGCCAAACTCCGTGGCGTTGGCCTGATCAATCGCGTCCTGAAGTTCATCCGCCACACTCACTTGCACCAAGGGGGCAAATGTTTCCATGTCGCTTTCTTTCTCAAAGCGCGCAACCTCGATCAAACTTGGCG
Organism: uncultured Planctomycetia bacterium; assembly: GCA_937919205.1. Lineage (GTDB taxonomy): Bacteria > Planctomycetota > Phycisphaerae > Phycisphaerales > SM1A02 > SYAC01. The sequence continues at coordinate 20,340 of CALFOZ010000168.1, read as the reverse complement.
TGACAAAGTAACCCGCTTGATCCATGCGTACGCCTTCAAGCAAGGCGCGTCCACCATTGTCGCGAATGAATGTTTGTCGATGCAAGTATGCGTCAAGCGCGTGTTGATCCACCAACGGTCCCATGAAGTTGGGCTCGGGCGCGTTGCCTGGCGCGATGACCATGGTGCTTGCCACTTTGGTGAACGCGGTCAAAAATTGCTGCGCAATAGATCGATGCACAATCATGCGCCGCGTGCAGGTGCAACGCTGACCCGTGGTGGCGTAGGCGCTTCGCACGCATTCCAGCACGGCGGTGCGAATATCGGCGCCTTCCCAGACAATCGCGGGATTACTGCCGCCCATTTCAAGCGCCACCATTCGGCCGGGCCGATCAAGATTGGCTTGCAACACGGCGCGGCCAGCGCGCCAAGAACCCGTCAACATCACTCCATCAACATCGGCGTGGTTGCTTAAGCGCTTGGCAATTTCAACACCGCCTTGCACCACATTCAACACGCCGCGGGGAAAGCCAGCCGCTTGCGCAATGGCGGCGATCCACTGGCCCACCGCCGGTGTTTTTTCACTGGGCTTGAACACAATCGTGTTGCCCATCAGCAGTGCAGGAACCCAATGTCCGTTGGGCAAATGCGCTGGAAAATTAAATGGACCAAGCACCGCCATCACGCCAAAGGGTTGAAAGCGGCAGAAGCCTTTTCGGCCGCCGCCCGCGTCAACTTCAAAGTTGCTCACGCGCGCCAAGGTGCTTTCTTGCAACGTGATGTCAATCTTGTCGGACAGTAATTTTACCTCGCCGCGACTTTCGGCGATGGTCTTTCCCATTTCCAGTGTGATGGCTTGCGCCAATGGCTCGGCGAATTTTTTACAGGCCGCGGAAAATGCCAGCAAATGTTCGGCGCGTTCACTCTGCGAAAGTTGTCTCCAACTTGTACACGCGGCGCGCGCGGCGGCAACGGCGCCATCAACATGACTTGGATCAGGCATTCCAGACCACACCACTTGCGCTGGATTTGCAGGATTTTTGCTTTGAATTTCATCGCCCGCAATGGCGTGCCACTGACCATCAAAATAGTTCGATGGATTCTGAGCAATCCATTGCGTGGACGCGTTCATGTCATTTGCCACGCGAATTTTTTCGACTTTTGGAAACCGCGGCGCGGATCTTTTTGCCCGCGCTTTTACGTGATGACTTGCCCGCTGACTTACCCACTGACTTGCTCGCTAACTTACTCGCTGACTTACCCGCTGACTTACCCGCTGACTTGCCCGCTGACGTGCGTACATTTTTTGCGGCAAGTGGTCCTGAGTTTTTCACCACACTTCTGCTTGCATGCTCGGCGTGCAATGAAACACCAACCTTCTCACCTTCACGCGCATGGATGGTGTCAGCGGCGGCTTTGGAAATTTCCACGCCGCCATCTCGCACAAGACACAACGTACGCACCGCGCGGAAACCATGCTCCTTGCTACTGTGGCTCACAAACGCCATCACGCCGCTCTCGCGCTTGCTGAACGCCAGCAACTTATGCTCCTTTGTGTCGCGCACCATGGGAATAGAATCACGGTCGGCCTCTAGGTATGGTCCGCCATCAAACGGATCAACATGCGTGGTCACATGAAAGTGCTGGCGATCAAGCATGCCCTTGGCCGCCAAGGTCTCCTCGCCAACTTTGCCAATCAACGCGCGCGCGTCTGGCGGCAGAATGCTGGCAAAGATTTCACCGCGCGGCCACAAGTTGGTCATGAACTCTTTTGAATGTTGGCAAAATAAATCCGCCTCTTGATACGAAAGATTGATGAAGCGCCGCCCCAAATATTCCCACAACAGCGTGCGGCTATCGGGCGTGACAGGACCCATGAGTTCAGCCAAAATCCGCGGCGCAAACCACTTTTTGTGCAGGCCAATAAAGTGAAAACGAATCAGCGACAACAGCGAGCCAAGTTTTTCCTTGTGGCCGCGGTAGCCCGGCGCCAAAATTAAACCGCCCACTTCGCTGGGACCACTTTCGTCGGTGCCAAACTCCAGCGTGACATGGCTTTGACCCTGCTGTAAATCATTGGAATAAAAGTGGCGCTTCTTCACCTCCAGAAAAACATGCGGCCACCCCTTCCAACTAATACATGAAATGGCGGCACTGGTGCCAATCACGTTTCCAGTTTCGCTGTCCTCTAGCACAAACATGAATTGCCTATGGCGCGGGTCGTCTTGCCGCTCCGCGAAACTCAATCGACTGCGGTTGATCTTGGTGGCGATGATGTCGCGGTCCGCCGGCAGATTGAGAAAGTGCACCATCTTGGCCAACTTCAACAGCGTTGGAAGATCTTCAAGTGTGGCTTGACGAATAAGAAACATTTATGCGCTCCGCAACAGGGACTTTTCCAAAATTTCAAACACGGGATCAAAATCCGCGGGCGTCATCACGCCAATCGGCGGCAAGAATCGCAAGTGGTGTGGACCATGTCCGCACATAAACGCAATCACGCCATCCTCAAAAAGATGTTGCAACAGTTTGGCAATGCGATCCTTGTCGCCAGCAAAAGGCGTCAAGCGCATCATGCCGCCAACGCCACTAACAAAGCTCTTGCTTTCGCGTCCAAATGGCTTCTTCACCGCTGGAAAGAATTCGCCGCGGCGCTTGACCAAGTCATCCGCCTTGGCGCGAAACGCCGCGTGCAACTTGGCAATGCGCCCATTGGCGCCGTAATAGCCGCCATCGCGCAGGCGCGACAAAATAGAAAGCCCCGCGTGCAACGACGTAACACTAGCGCTAAAAGTTCCGCTTAAAAGTCCGGCCTTTGGATTCATGTCGGCGGTGAACAAACACGCGCACGCCTGGCTGATTTTTCCAATCGACACAACGTCGATGAAGTCACCAAGACCCAGCGCCTCAAAGGCGAACATGCTTTCGGTGCGGCCAAAGGTTTGAACCTCATCGTCCCACACTGGAATACCTGCGGCCTTGCACGCCTGCATCAGCGCCACAAAAAATTCCCGCGGCGCCACATTGAAACCACCTTCGCCCTGCACAAGCTCAAACACAAAGCACGAGTGTTGCCCGGGATAGCGGCGAATGCACTCTTTCAAATGCCACAGCGCCATCTCGGTACTGCGCTCGCCCAAGTCGGCGTTATAAAACGGAATGTAATCCACCAAAATATTTTGCGTGAGTCCTTGGCGGTATCCAGGCTCGTCGCCAATCTGACTCATGGCCACACTGCGGCCCATGAAACAATCACTGAACGCGATCACGCGCGGCGCGCCTTGGCGTTTTTGCTGGCACACTTTCAGCGCGGCCTCGTTGGCCATGCAACCAGAATTGGTCACAAAACAATGCGCCAAAGCGCTGGCGCGCGACGCCTCTTTGATCAGCAATTCCGCGAACGCCACGCTGTCCGCGTTAAATTGCAAATTGCCTTCCATCACCACATCGGCCAGCGCGGCCTCCATGCACGCGCGCGTCACGCCGGGGTCGCCGCGTCCAAACATATGCACACCAATGCCATTGATCATGTCCCACTTCACACTGCCATCGATTAATTCCACCAGCGCGCCACGACCGCGGCCGCTACCGATATAGGGGAAATATCCTCCACGCGAGCGCACCACTTTGGCGCGCTCCATCCAAGCGTGCAATGTTTCGCCGCCAGCATGCGTGGCTGGTTTGGCGCCCGTCAACTCTTGCGCCGACATCTGCATCTGATTTAAAATTTCATCGATGGCGCCGCGCACCCTAGCGTTCTTGGCCAGCGGCGACAACAACTGCTCGTGCATTTCGTGGTGGCTGTTCGCGTCGACGGCTGGGTGCGTCGTCTTGCCAACATTCGCAGTCGGGTTCACAGGCGTCATTGCATAATCCTACCGAATGATATTTTCTTGTTGCGATTTTTTTTGATCCGCCACAAGTCGCGCCGGAACCCACGCAAAATGCTCTTTGGTCAACACTTTCTCGCCACTCCATCGATAGGCCATCAAACAGCCACCGCGCGCCACTGAATAATCAACGCACGCAACATTAGGTGCCAACGGCTGTGGCTCATCGGTGGCTGGAATCCAGTAATGGCCAATCAATACGGGCGGCTCATCCGCGCCGTATCGCTGAGTGGCGCTTGCAACACCAATTGGAAGCGCGTCCGCGCACACACCTTCGCGCTTTGGAAAGCACAAGTCGGCGTAGGTCCGCGCTTGCCCATCGCCAAACCACTTTGTGCGAATCACCTTGCGCGCGAAGCCTTCCGGGTCCGCAAGCGTGTGCCCATGTGGCAACGCAATTTCTGGACCTTTCAAAATGCACTCCGTGGCGTCCGACAGCGGCGTGCCCCACACGTGGGTGGCACGAATAATTTCATCCGTGGCGGTCCACGAATTTCCAAACGAATTCACAAGCACTTGTATTTGCGTGGCGTCCCAACACGCGTGCACACAGCGCAACGCTCCCAAGTCAAGCCACCATGGGATGCCACGAAACCAATTCAACCACTCGGTCAACTCCGTTGCGGAAAGTTGCTCCAACGTTGCCTTGTGAATGCGCCGATTTTTTTCCGTGCGCGAGCGGCACCACTGATGCATGGCATCCGCTGAATTTTTCTGGTCATGTGCGTTGTGAACGAGGGGCGCGTTGCCGCTTGAATGACCCGCAGCATTTCCAGTTGCATTGCCAGTTGCATGACCAACTGCGCGATTGGAAGAATCATCGCTCACCTTTGGCGCCACGCGCAACGTAGCCCACGCCATGGCGTTCAATTCATGATTGCCAATCACGGCAAGCGCGCTCTTGCCTTGCACCATTGACCGCACAACTTCCAGAGTTTGTCGAATTTGCGGGCCGCGATCAATCCAATCACCAAGAAAAATAGCGGTGCGAGTGGCGTGGCGATACACGCCGGACTTCTTGGCGTAGCCCAATAGTTGCAGCAAATCTTCCAGTTCATCCGCATGTCCATGCACATCGCCAATCACATCAAACATGGAATGCTCCACTTCGTTTGCGCATTCGCAATCACATCGCCGAACGCATGAAACATGCGCTACTCCCACTCAATCGTGGCTGGCGGTTTGGTGCTGATGTCGTACACCACGCGGTTCACGCCGCTCACTTCGTTCACAATGCGGCTGGACACGCGCGCCAGAACTTCCCAAGGCAAGCGGCAGAAGTCCGCGGTCATGAAATCGCTGGATTCCACCGCGCGAATGCCCACCACGGAATCGTAGGTTCTGCCATCGCCCATCACGCCCACGCTGCGCACCGGCAACAACACCGCGAACACTTGGCTGGTGGTGCGATACAAATTCGCCGCGTGAATTTCCTCCAGCAAAATAAAATCGCACTCGCGTAAAAGCGCCAAGCGTTCCTCGGTGACATCGCCAATAATGCGCACGGCAAGACCGGGACCTGGAAACGGATGGCGCCATACCAGCGCCGATGGCAGACCAAGCACCTCACCCAAACTGCGCACCTCATCCTTGAATAAATCCTTCAGCGGCTCCACCAATTCAAAACCTAAATCTTCCGGAAGTCCGCCCACATTGTGGTGCAACTTAATACTGGCCGCCGTGCCCGCGTGGCTTTGACCGCTCTCAATGCGGTCCGGATATAGCGTTCCTTGCGCCAGAAATTTCACGCCGCCGCGCACCTCCTTGGCGGCGCGTTGAAATACATCAATGAAGCGATGGCCAATGCGACGGCGCTTTTCCTGCGGGTCTTCTATGCCGGCCAAGTCATTCAAAAATTCCTTGCGCGCGTCGACCACCTTCAATTCCACATCAAAGTGGTGGCGAAACGCGCTCTCCACCAAGTCGCGCTCGTTCTTGCGCAACAAACCGTTGTCCACAAATATGCAGGTCATTTGCCCAGGCACCGCGCGCGCGATCAACGCCGCGGCCACGGCGCTGTCCACTCCGCCAGAAAGACCGCAAATCACGCGGTCTTTGCCCACTTGCTTGCGCACGCGCGCCACTTCCTCATCCAGAAAATCCGCCATGGCCCAACTGCCGGTGCAACCGCAGGCCTCTTGCAAAAAGTTGCGCAAAATGTCCACGCCACATGGAGTGTGCGTGACCTCGGGATGAAATTGCACGCCCCAAAATTTCTGCGTGCGATGTTTCACGGCCGCGGCCGGACACGTGGGCGTGCTGGCAAGCATTTCAAAATCATTCGACAAGCCAGTGACTTGGTCGCCGTGGCTCATCCACACCGTGGCGGGCGATGAAATGCCTTGCAACAAATCCTTGGCCACTTTCACGTGCAATTTGGTCCGTCCATATTCGCGCGCCGGCGCCTTGCCCACTTGGCTCCCAAGCAATTGGCAACCCAATTGCATTCCATAGCAAATACCAAGCACTGGAACGCCCAGTTCAAACAGCCGCGCATCGCACACTGGCGCGCCCGCGTCGGTGACACTGGCTGGACCGCCGCTTAAAATAATTCCCTTGGGATTGTGCGCGCGCAATTTTTCCAACGACTCGTTGGGCGCCACCAGCAAACTAAACGCCCCCGCTTCCCGCACGCGGCGCGCGATCAGTTGCGAGTATTGACTTCCAAAATCAAGAACAAGAATTGTTTCTTTGGCCTGCAGTGTCATTTCTATGTGCGTCTTTCACTGTGCGTCGTTCAATATTCAAAACTTCACGTGTCCATCGTTTCTTTGGACAAGTCATGGTACAACTCTCGGTATGAATCGTCACTTGGTTGAAATCCTGTTGTCTTGCGCGCTTTCGTGCGCATTTCTTGGCGCGTGTGGGTCCATTGATTCTGGCGCCAAGTTGCAAAGCCCCGACGCTAACACGCGCATGGATGCGTTGCTCAAAGCTGGCAACAGCGCCAACGAAAATACAGTTCCACAAATCGTGCCGGCCCTTCAAAGCGAGGACCCGCTGGTTCGTTGGGCGGCGCAACAGTCGCTTGAAAAACTCACTGGCACCACGCTTGGCTATGGATGGAGCGATAGTCCCAATAAACGCGCCGCCGCCACCCAAAAGTGGGTTGAATGGTGCAAAAGTAAAAATCTCTCAACTCCCGCCGCGTCTTAATCGGATACTGAAATAGAAAATATTGCGTCGCCTTCATGGTGGCGTACTACTCTTTGTCAATCTCACGCGCCACATGACCACACCATGAACTCGACAAGCCACCCTATGAACGAACCACACATTCATATGCGAATTTTAAGTCGCCCAGAACTCATGGCGCCCGTTCGCGCCATGTTGTGTGAACTGGCTTCGCGCGCCGGCCTGAACGAAACTGAGTGTGGCCACATTGCGCTGTCCATTGACGAGGCGCTGACAAACATCATTCGCCACGGTTACAAAAATGATTTCGACAGCCACATTTGGATTTCAGTGTGGGAACTAGAAAACCCCAAAGGCGTGCGCATTCAAATGGATGATCTTGCGCCACATGTTGAGTTGGAGAAACTCAAGGGCCGCGAACTGGACGACATTCGTCCTGGCGGTTTGGGCGTTCATTTAATCCATTCCCTCATGGATTCCGTGCATTTTTCAAAGCGCCCCGAGGGCGGCATGCGCCTGGTCGTTGAAAAATTCCACGCCCACGTCGCCGCGAATTTGCATGCCCATGTGAAACACAATTCGCAAGCGTAAATATCCGAAATAGCCTGCGACAAGCGGCGGTTCTTGCCTACTGCGCAAGAATGTCCCATTTCAATCCTTCGCCCATTTCAGACCGCGGCGCGTCACAATGCTCACGCGTGCAAGCGCGCATGCCGTGCAAGTATTTAAAAGTTCGACTACGATCAAATCATGTCAGGTGCAACCGAACTCGTAGTGGATGTCGAAGCAATTTCCGATGGCGTTATCTTGCGCCCCAAAGGTGATGTCGACATGGCCCGCTCTCCAGCGCTGAGAACTAAATTAACCGCCGCTCTCAAGGGCAATCCAGCACGTCTTGTGTTGGATCTCTCCGAAGTTCCATACATGGATTCAAGCGGACTCGCCACGCTGATTGAAGCGCTACAAACCACGCGCAAAAATAAGATCAAGTTCATCGTGTGCAATCTCTTGCCACGTGTGCGAAGTATTTTGGAAATCGCCCGTCTCACAACGGTCTTCACCGTGGTTGAGAATCGCGACGAAGCCCTCAAGGCGTAATCCGTGGCGCGACTTCCGACCGCCTCCCTCGCTCTTCTTGATAAGTGGATCGCCACGCTGATGGGCATTTTTGAATCTGTCGGTGGGCTCACGCTTCTTGGCGTACATGTTCTTCGTTGGCTACAGCGGTCGCTGATTCTGCGGCAAATTCGATTTGGATTTCCAGCCGCAGTAACCCAAATGAATCGCGTGGGCGTGCGCAGTATTGGAATTGTGTCCTTGGTGTCAGGTAGCATTGGCATTATTTTGGCTCTGCAAACTTCGCCAAGTCTTGCCACCTTTGGTCAAATTGACAAAGTGGCCAACCTGATCGCGGTGGCGGTGTTTCGTGAACTTGGTCCGCTGATCGCCGCCATTGTGCTGACTGGTTTCGCGGGCGCCAGCATTGCGGCGGAACTTGGAACCATGGTTGTTGGCGAGGAGATTGAGGCGCTTGAAGCGATGGCCCTCAACCCAATCCGTTTCTTGGTTGTGCCGCGCGTGGTCGCCACAACACTCAGCCTTATTCTGCTTTCGGTGTTGTCCGACCTCATGAGCGTGATCATGGGCGGCGTCGCGGGCGTGTTCTTCCTGGACATTCCGTATGAGTTGTACAAGCAAAACACAATCGATCAACTCAAACTTTCGGATTTTACAACTGGACTTCTCAAGGCCGCGGTCTTTGGACTGATCCTGGGTTTAATCGCCTGCCAAAATGGATTGCGTGTGACCGGCGGCGCCGCTGGCGTGGGTAAAGCCACCACCAACACCGTGGTGCAAACGGTGGTCTCCGTGGTGCTAGCCGATCTTTTGTTCACCGCCATTTTCTACGCGCTTGGTTGGAACTAAAGTCCGCGCGAAATTGTTGCGCACCACAACACCTACCGCGCCGGACATGCCTGGCGCTCAAAATGCCGCGCATCAATTTTGTCGGAGCACATCAACTTGGTTGCAAAGCATCAACTTTGTCGGAGCGAGTCACAGTACGTGAATGCCACGCAATGTTCATCCGTTATTTCGCAAGCGAATTCCGCTTAATTCCAAGCGCGTCACGGCGGCCATGACTTCGGCAATTCCTAAATTTGTTTTCTGCGACAATTCATCGTAATCAATCGACCGCATGCTTCGCGCGGCCGCCAAAACGTGCTCCATGGCTGGCGTAAGTTTCAACACCCCGGCCACCGGCTTCACTTCATGCAACACATCCGCGCCAGTATTTTTGCGTGCCGCCATGGCCCCCGCCACCAACATGGAACTTGATCGCAACTGCTGGGAGACATCCGCGACATTGGTGACAAGCGCCGCCCATCCTTCACGAATGGCGCGGTGGCATCCCTCACTTGATGGCGAATCAATACGTCCTGGCACCGCCATCACCTCGCGTCCATGACTCTCCGCCGCAAGCCGCCCAGTAATCAGCGCGCCGGAATTCAAGCGCGCCTCGATCAGCAGTGTGCCCAAACTCAGCGCGCTGATGATGCGGTTGCGCCTTGGAAAAAGTCCGCCCTCGCTTGGGTGATAGGTTGGAAATTCACTACACACCACGCCGCCCGCCGCCACAACCGAATCAAACAACGGCGCATGCTCTGGCGGATACGCACGGCCAACGCCACCCGCAAGCACCACCACGGTGCGCCCATGATGGCGCAACGCCGATCGATGCGCGGCGGCGTCAATTCCGCGCGCGCCGCCAGAAACAATCGTGAATCCCTGCTCAGCAAGCCAACCCGCGAATCGATCGGCCTGCTCCATTCCATAGGCGGTGCAAATGCGGCTACCAACAACCGCCACCGAAAAACGGTCCGCCTCTTGGAACGCGCCGCGCACCCACAATGCCAACGGCTCCGGCGTGGCGGTCTTTAAAAGCTCCGGCCAATCCTCATCGCCTGGCAACATGCCGCACACGGATTCACGGTCCATCTCCTCCAATTCACGCGCCACATTCACGGCGTCCATATTGCGGCGCACCTCATCGGCGCCGCGGCGCAGAACCTCCGCCAATTCCGCCACCGAAGCCGCCAACACTTGCGCGGCGCCGCCAAAGGCCTCAAGCAAATTGCGTCCTTCAATGGGACCAATCCCACGGGTCATGGCGAGCTTCCAATGATCATGCGGAATATTTTTTGGTGTGCGGGGCATCTCGCCACGCTACGACAGATTTGGCGCGCTTTTGAAATCACCGCCAAATTTCCGCAAAATGAATTTTTTAATCCGCCGCGTGCGGCCAAAAATCTTTGCCGTCGTCGCCGGTAAGCGATGTATTCGCACCCAAAATAGAATTGCCGCTCTCGGCTTGCGCCATCAAAATGTATGGCTCAACATTCCCCTGCTCATCCCAGTTCCATTTCTCGCTGGGAATTTCAGCGACGATTTCATCAACGGCTTGGGTCAACGTTGCATGCTCGGGATGGTTGTGATGATCAAGCACATCCACTGAATCAAGCGGGCCAAGTGGTTCAAGCGAACTGACCGATCCAGGTGGTTCATGCGTGCGTGTGAGCGCATCTAATTTTTCGGGCGCCAAAGTTGCCGTAGCCGCCGCAGTCTGCTCAAGCCATTGCTCCTCAAATGCCGTGGCAACAAATCGCGTGGAAGGCGTGAGCGGAATTCCCGTGGTCAATCCAATAAACACAATCAACGCGCCGCCACCCATCAACCACAATCTTCTTTGACCTGACGCCAAGCGCGTAAGCAATGTGTCTGGAACCAAATTGGTTTCAAACGCCTCGGGAGGAACCGTGGCCTCAATCCAATCACTCACCGTGTGCTCCATGCTTGTCGCCATCAATACCGGCGCCTCGCCCTGGGGCATCAAGTTCAACTGACTCGCCGCGAGCCGTGTGAGCAGAGACGCGTCTTTGGATTTCAACTCCACAAGAAATTGCTCGTACGCCTGAATCCGTTTGTGATTGACTTTTTCCTCTTGATCCAACTTCGCCAACTGCTCTTTTAAAATGGCCACATCGTGTTGCGCTGGCAACAAGGCGCTGGCCGCCATGATGACGAAGCCGGCAACGGTGAACAACCAACCTGGGTCAAATCGAAAGAGCGGACGCAATGAGGACATGACTCACCCTATCGGCATTTGTGGAGATTTCCCTTTGAAATAGCCGCAAAAATTCCCCGCCAGTGAACCACGCAACACTACCCCGATGGCTTTCTGGGTTTAGGCCAAGTCCGGGAAAATCTTGCGCACGGCGCCAACCAAATCCTTCACATGGGAAATGCTCTCATCCATCAACTTGCGCTCATCGCCCACCAAGTCAACTTCAATAATTTTCTCCATGCCATTGCTTCCAATCACGCAAGGCACGCCCACAAAATATCCCGCACCCTTCTGTCCCTTGGCCACGCCATACGCGTCTTCGCAATACGCGGCGCACGGCAGAATTCGATTCTTGTCCTTGATGATGGCCTCCACCATTTGAATGGTGCCGCTGGCGGGCGCGTAGTACGCGCTGGTTCCCATCAGTTGCACAATTTCACCGCCGCCAACTTTGGCGCGTTGCATGCACTTGTTCACAACCTCGTCGGACAACAACATTGAAATTGGGATTCCATGCACGCTGGTGAAGCGCGGTAGTGGAACCATGTCATCGCCGTGGCCGCCAAGCAACAACGCCTGAATATCTTCCACACTGCAACCCAGTTCCATGGCCAAAAAACAGCGGAAACGCGCGACATCCAAGCAACCCGCTTGCCCAAGAATGCGGTGCGTTGGAAAGCCGGTGGTCTTCCACGCGGTGTACACCATGGCGTCCAGCGGATTGCTGACCACGATCACCACCGCGCCAGGCGCGTTCTTCGCAACTTGCTCGGAAACACTGCGCACAATCTTCACATTGGTCGTGATCAAGTCGTCGCGGCTCATGCCTGGCTTGCGCGGCAAACCCGCGGTGATCACAACCACATCGCTGTTGGCAATGTCTTTGTAATCGCTTGTGCCAATCACTGCGCTGTCAAATCTTTCTATGGGCGCGCACTGCATCAAGTCCAGCGCCTTGCCCTTGGCCACGCCTTCGCGCTCTGGAATATCCAGTAGCACAATGTCGCCAAGTTCCTTTGAGGCGGCCCAATGGGCGCAAGTGGCTCCAACATTTCCAGCACCAATGACAGATATTTTCGCTCGTCGCATGTGATGATTCCTTTTGTTGCCGCGATTGCGGGTTGCAAATCATACCGACTTCCAGCGCGCTAAAACGACAGCGACCGCCCCGAATTGGGACGGCCGCGATCAATGCGCCAGAAAGGACTCGAACCTTCGACCTCGCCCTTATCAGGGGCGTGCTCTAGCCAGCTGAGCTACTGGCGCAAGGCGAAGAAGTATAACAAAATTGAGTGTTTCTGCTTCGCTTGCGCAAAACGAGCGCTCACCATGCGATTCAGTGTTTGGCGGGAGTGAGGGTGGCGTTGCCAGCTTTATCAACCTTCACCACGGATCCCGTGCTTTGAATTTGACGACTTGGATACCAACCCCATTCGGGTCGATCCTCGGAGCCAAAAAATTCAAACTCCTGGCTACACATGATTTGTTGATTGAAATCAGTGCGCGCTTGATTCACAACCAATTGTTCCTTGGGGCGCGCCGCCACGGCGGACTTGGCAAGATGCGCATCCAACTTGCGCTCAACCCGCACACGTTCCGTGCGCAAGCGCTCTGGCGAAATATCGCCCTGATGCGCCTGACGCACCAGTTGCTCCAGCGCGACGGTGGATTGAACGATGACTTCTTTTTGAGTTGTTCCATCAAGCGCAAGCGCGCCAACGTTCAAACCCATCAATGCGCTTAGAAACGCCAGCGAACAAAGAAGCCGATGGGATGTTGGTTGGTGTGGTTTGAGCATGAATGAATAGCCTTTCTTTATCCCTTTCTACGCGCTGAAATGGCAAGCATGTGCCACATGTTCAAGATGTGATTGAATTCCATAAAATCCACCAATACAGCGTAAATAAGTTGATTTTATAGTGGTCTACCCCGCCACAAACGCCCCCACCACGGATTCAAGCATGTCACGCAAACTACAAACGCCCACTTCTTTCTCCCCGTCGCGCGCTATCAACAATGTGCCACCGCGCTCGCGTAAAATTCGCAACGCCTCCGACACGTGCGTGGTCACGGGCAATTCAATCGCCGCTCGAGCCAATTCACGCGGCGACTTTTCCGGCGCCACCAGCACATCCATCGCGGACACCACGCCAACGCATCGATTCTCGCCATCCACAAGCGGATAGGTGGAGTGGTTTGAGCGCGTCAATACTTGATTTATTTGCGCATTTGAAAATTGCTCCCTCAAAATGTCGGCGTCATTCCAAGGCGTCATCACATCCAACAACGTGAGTTCGCTCAGTTGCATCACGCGGGCCGCCATGGCAACTTGACGTTCGCCAATGGTGGTTGAACTTTCGTGAAAAAGTTCCAGAAATCTCTGGCGCGCGTTCAAGGTCGTACTGCCGCCTAAACCGGCGCGCCGCACAATCAATGAACCAAGCCACGTGACCAATGGCACCAATCCGATGGCCGTGAAAATAATTCGAAAGACCCTTAGAAATCCAACACAGCGATAGCTCCATTGATCCGTATGCACGCGAAATAATTCCTTGGGCAAGGTCTCGCCAAATATAAAAATCAACGGCAAAAGAAGGCACGTATTCAACACGATTCCCATTAAAGGCGAGAAGCCCGCGCCCTCAAGCATGTGGGCAATGGCGATCGATCCCAGATCATGCGCGCATGCGTTGCCAATCAACAGCGTGGCCAGCAGTCGATTGGGAAAGCGAATCTCCTCCAACAATTTCATGGCCGCCTTGCGCGCGCGGCCCACTTCAATCGCCAAGCGGATTCGATTCAGGGAGTAAATTCCCGTTTCAATGCCAGCGAACATGGCCGAGAAGCCCAATGCCGCAAACAACAATCCCGCGTAGAAATAGAATTGCGTGGCGCTCACTTTTTCAACTCCTTGCTCAATGCATCCACGCGGCGCGTCTTGATCCAAAGAACTCGATTGCGCTCCATGCTCTCAACAATCATTTCCATTCCATGGATCACAATCGAGTCATTGACTTGCGGCACTCGGTTCAAATGCTCCATGAAAAATCCGCCAAGCGTGCTTGATTCGGATTCCGGCTTCACTACTTGCAATCGCTCGGTGGCCAAGGCCAAGTCAATGTCTCCAGGCATTCTCCACCACCCCTGAAGGTCTTGAGTGACAGTGGGTTCATTGGTCCACTCGCTTGAAACTTCACCAGAAATTTCTCCAACTGCATCGCGCAAACTCACCACGCCCGCGGTGCCGCCAAATTCATCCACAACCACCGCACTGCGCTCGCCCTGAAGTTGAAACCACTCCAAAAGTTGGCCAACAGTGGCCAATTCCGGCACAAATCCAATCTTACGAATATGCGGAGCAAGCAAAGCTTTTTCGCGAAGGGGGTCGAGCAAATAACTGCGCACATCCAAGTAGCCGGCGATGTGATCCAAATCCGGGTTCGCCACAATCAAACGATTGCGACGCGATGATTTCACAAGGGAAAAAACTTCCTTATACGTGGCGTTGTTGCGGATAAACGCCACGAACACGCGCGCCGTCATCAGGTCGCGCACTTGCCGCTCTTGCAAGCGAATCACGCGCTTCAACGCGCCCGCTTCCTCGCTTCGCAACACGCCGGCTTTGGAATTTTGACCCACCAACTCTTGCACATCGGTCATTGAAATTCCACTGCCAGTCGCCATCCCAACCAAGCGCGCCAAGGGCGACACAATTCCAATATCAAGCGCTCTACGAATGGGCCTCACAATCCGATGCACCAACAGCAAGGGCACCGACAACACTCCCACCAGTTGAACGCGCGCCACATTTCCAACAATTTTTGGCAACGTTTCTCCGGCAATCACAAGCACCACCAGCGAGATCATGGCGAATACAAACTCCATCAATGGCGACAAGCTGGCCATTAAAATCATGCCGCTGGAAATCACAAAAAACAAAGTGTTTGAAGCCATATTGATCAATAGCACCGTGACCAACAACCCGCGCGGGTCGCGCAGTAATTCATCCACGCGCCGCGCCGTGGCGGGTCGATCCCGCCGCAACTTTTCCCTATCCGACTGGCTCAATCCAAAAAGAACAGTTTCCGAGCACGACGCAAACGCACTGCAACTTGCCACCGGAAGAAGCGCCAACAACACCATGATTTCAATCGGGCCGATCGTCATTGCGCGCACTCATCCTGCGCGCGGCGCATGGCGCGAAGCCTATGACACGCGTCAAACGCGGCGCGCCAAGTATCAACCTGAGGCCGCGACAACAACGCGCCCATGGCCTCGTCAGTTTCCAATTCAATCGCGCGCAATTCAGCGGCAACGTCGGCCGCGATCGCGCGGCGCGCTTGCGGGTCTTGTCCCGCGCCGTCCACCGCCTCGCGCAACTCCATCATCCGCATCAAAAACGCCGGAGATTGCTTGGGTTCCACGGGTCTTGGCGTGGGCGCAAGCGCCTGCAAAATGGCGTTGCCCCGCGACAGTGGATCCAAAAGTTCGCTGGCCGCCGCGTTGATACGCGAGGATTCGTCTAGCGCATTTGCGCGGCTCGCCAAATCCGTGTGCCGATCCGGATGCGACACAATCGAACATCTTCTCTGCGCCGCGCGAATTTCTTCAACGGTCAACCGCCACGATCGCGGCAAGCCAAGTAGTTCAAATGGATCTGGCATTTAGTCTCCCCCAGCCACGCGCTCAACCTCTTCAAAACTGGTCACGCCTTGAGCCACCAACTGAAAACCAAATTTTTGAAGCGTGATGTAGTGGCCTTGCTCAAGCACATTTCGCAAATCGGAAATAGTTGGACGCTTCAGCACAACATCGCGCACGCCATCTGAAAATTCCAGCAACTCAAGCAACGCGCGTCGACCTCGATAGCCAGTGCCCAAACATTTTCCGCAACCCACTGGCGAAAAAATACTTGGCATGCCGTCCGCGGCGCGGCCCATTTTAAGCAACTGCTGAGAAGTCAAGCGCACGGCTCTGCGGCAATTCATGCACAGCGCGCGGCACAATCTCTGCGCCACGATTAAATTAATGGCGTTGGCCACTAAATAACTTTCCACGCCCAAATCCAAAAGGCGAAAAATGGCGCCCATCGAATCACGTGAATGCACAGTGGAATACACCAAGTGCCCCGTCATGGCGGCTTGCATGGCCACTTGCGCGGTTTCAATATCTCTAATTTCCCCCACAAAAATCACGTCGGGATCTTGCCGCAACACACTACGCAAAATATTGGCGAAGGTGTTGCCCTGTTTGTGGTCAATTGGAATTTGCGTGCAACCTTCCAAGTAATACTCAACCGGGTCCTCAATGGTGATGGCGTTGCGGGTCTCCACATCAATCTCGCGCAAGCATGAATAAAGCGTGGTTGTCTTGCCGCTTCCAGTTGGACCGCACGCCAACACCATGCCCGAATCGCGGTTGGCCATGGTGCGCAATTTTTCATACATCCACGGCAACACGCCAAGTTCATGCAAGCGAGTGGGACTGTTGGACGTGTCCAACACGCGCAGAACCAACTTTTGCCCATGCACCGCCGGAGTTAAACTCACGCGAAAATCAACCCGCCTGCCTTTGGTGATGGTGCTGAAATGTCCATCCTGCACTTGCGATTTTTGACTGGTGTCAATTTGGCACAAGATCTTCACCATGCCCAGAAGCCGCCGCAATAAATCAAGTGGAAGTTCCGAGGCAAGCACCATCATTCCATCCACGCGAAGGCGAATCGTGGCGCGGTCCATGCGTGGCTCCACATGCACGTCACTGGCGCGGCTACGCAAGGCGGTGAGTAACACCAACCGAAACACGCGGATACTTTCGCTCGCGTCATCATCATCCTCGCCACCCATTTCAGCGGCCTGATGCACGATCTGACCGCGCATGTCCACCAGCGAAATGTCCGCCGCCTCAAATGGCTTCTCGGAAGCCTCGTTGCAAATCTTGCGCAATCGCGATTCTGGATCATTTCCAAGCGAGCCCGCGCCCACCACGGAATTTAAATCAACATCAATTGTGTTGGTCACATCGGCGGACAAGTTGGCCGCGTTTCCAAGCGCCGCCAATCCATCAAGCCCCGGCAACGCGGCCTTCTTGGGCATTACCCTGTCCTCTAGCGACTGTTCTGGCCGCGCCAATGGAATCGAAGGCAATCCTGCATCAGTTGAAAGGTTCGGTCCACGCTTGTTGGTTGGCGCAAGTGAATCTTGCTGTTCTTCCTGAAATTCATCTTGCTTTGGACCAGCCTTGAGCAATGATTCTTCAGGACAAACAAAGCGAATCTCCACCTTTCCAATCTTTATCAAGTCCAAATTTCTAAGCACCGCTGTGGACACCTTGGCGCCATTAACTTTGGTTCCATTGCGGCTTTGTAAATCTCTCACGTGCCACACGCCATCCACGCATTCAACCACGCAATGCTTGCGCGACAAGGACGAGTCATCAATGGCCACAACATTTTCCGCAAGCCTGCCAAATGAAACTAGTGAGCCATCAAGTTCTATGCGTATTGGCTTTGAGCCAACTTTGACTTCTAGAAATGCCACGACTCAATAATAGTGCAACCAAGAGAACATCACACACTCAATCGCTCACTATCAAATCAAAACAAAACGTGGCACGCACCGTGGCGATCAACACAGTGGCATTCATTTTTTTCAAGTATCAATTTAGTCCCCCAAATAAAAAGCGTCCGCCCCGCAATGGGACGGACGCATGAAATCAAACTTAATTGATGGACGTGATTTAGTCGCGTGAGCCACGGCCGTAGCCGCCGCCGCCGCCACCACCGCCGCCGCCACGACCGCCGCGGAAACCACCGCCGCCGCCGCCGCCACCGCCGTAGCCACCACCACCACCACCACCGCCGCCACGCTCAGTGCGCGGTGGACGTGGCTGAGCTTCATTAACAACAATCGCGCGACCATCGACTTGTGAGCCGTTGATTGCCGCGATGGCTGCTTCGCCCGCTGTTTTGTCTGTCATGGTCACAAAGCCGAAGCCACGTGAGCGACCGGTTTCCCGATCAGTCCCGATGTACACTTCTTGCACTTCACCGTGAGCCTCAAAAGCTGCTCGCAAAATTTCATCCGTTGTACGAAAATTTAAGTTGCCGACATAGATCCGAAACATGTTCAACCGTCCTACTAGTAAAAGGCCGTCGCGGCCGTATAGCGTGATTCAAGAACGGAACTGAACACCAGCTTCGAACCTGAGCCAATAGTTAAGAGTCACAACTTATCAGAATTGCAAGCCAAAAATGGTGTGATTTCGCAAATTTAAATACAATTTGCAGAATTAATTCGAAAATTACTGATTTTCGCCGTCTTTTTCAGGCTTTGGATTCACAGAAGGCCGCGAATGTGGCGTCGAAGGGCTAGATTCACCGCCCGTTGGCCCTGTAGATCGAACATTTCCGCCTGGAAAACTGCGTGGTCCACCTGCGGTGCCGCCAGTTGGACCAACGCTTCCACCTGATGCCCCGCCTGGGCTAGGTCTAAGGCCGCCACCCGCTGAGCCACTTGCGCGCCGCGGATTGCGACTAGATGTCGGCCGGCTTCCGCCCGCAGTGCCACCAAGTCGCGGCGTGGCGCCACTTCTTGGGCCACTTCTTGGACTGGCGCCCCCCATAGGCCTTGCGCCGTCGGGACGAAACTTAGGGCCAAATGGCCCTTGGCGAATTTCTGGTTTCTTCAATATGGGCTTTAATTTCTTGCCCTTCTTCAATGCTTCGTTAATTAAAATGGGTCGACCAAGAACCATTTTTTCAGTCAAAGTTTCAATGGCAAGCTGTCCCTTTAATTTGTCCTTAAATAAAACAATGGCAAATCCGCGGCTTTTTCCCTCGGCGTCAACAGCGATAGTAATTTCATCAAGCTCACCAAATGGCTCGAAGAGTGGCTTCAGATGCTCAACAGTGACTTTGTAGTCAAGGTTGCCCACATATATTTTAAACATTGCCATAGTGAATAGCCCTAATTTGTTGTGAAGAGTAAACCCACGCAACACCAGAGCCGGAATACTAAAATACTACCAATAGTCCTTCAAATATGTACTATTAAAAAGAAAAGAGCCCTGACGATTTAACTCGTCAGGGCTCGTAAAGTCGGCGATCACCTACTTTCCCGCAGTGCAGTATCATTGGCCGCAGGATCTTCACTTCTGAGTTCGGGATGGGATCAGGTGTTTCCTCCTACGTAAGGTCACCGACAAATTCATTCGAGGGTTTTCACCCGCGAATGAAGGACAATGGTTTGATTGATAGTTTAGTTGAAGCACCGACTGGGATCAAATCCCAGCGAGATGTCTTTGATGCATAGGATCCGGTTGCAACTAGCCTCAATTTGCATTGACAACTAGAAACAACGACGGGATCCGGTCGACATGGCCAAACGATCGACCGTTCGTACCGCTTCGCTGAACGGATTTCTCCGATTACACGTGCGGCCGATCAACCTTGTGGTCTACAAGGGGTCTTTCGTCTTGCGACATGGAATGTTTATCTTGAGGGGGGCTTCTCGCTTAGATGCTTTCAGCGATTATCCCTGCCGCACTTAGCTACCCAGCTATGGACCGAGTGGTCCAACTGGCACACCAGGGGTACGTCCTTCCCAATCCTCTCGTACTAGGGAAGTCTCCTCTCAACATTCCTGCGCCTACAGCAGATAGGGACCGACCTGGCTCACGCCGGTCTGAACCCAGCTCGCGTTCCGCTTTTAATGGGCGAACAGCCCAACCCTTGGGACCGCCTTCAGCCCCAGGATGCGAAGAGCCGACATCGAGGTGCCAAACCGCTCCGCCGCTATGGACGCTCGGGAGCGATCAGCCTGTTATCCCCGGGGTACCTTTTATCCGTTGAGCGACGCCCCTTCCACACGGGTACGCCGGATCACTAAGGCCCACTTTCGTGAGTGCTCGCCCTGTATGGCTTGCACTAAAGCTGGCTTATGCCTTTGCACTCTTGGTGCGGTTGCCAACCGCACTGAGCCAACCTTTGCACTCCTCCGTTACTTTTTTGGAGGAGACCGCCCCAGTCAAACTGCCCGGCATGCAGTGTCCCTCGCCCAGCTTCATGGGAATCGAGGTTAGACCACGAATTTAAACAGGGTGGTATTTCACCAATGACTCAGTCCAGCCCGAGAGCTGAACTTCAAAGTCTCCCACCTATCCTACGCAGTTCAAATCCATGATCGCTGCAAGCGTACAGTAAAGGTCCACGGG
>CALFOZ010000167.1 GCA_937919205.1 uncultured Planctomycetia bacterium | reverse complement strand
AGCCCAACACTTGAATTTGTGAAAGCACAATGGCGGCAAGTCCAGCCGCTGGACCAGACACGCTTATGTGTGATCCACTCAGCAGACCAACCACAATGCCGCCAAGGATTCCAGAAATAATTCCAGCGATCACCGGCGCGCCGGATGCGTGCGCAATGCCCAGACACAACGGCAGTGCCACCAGAAACACAACCGTTCCGGCGATCAGGTCTTTGCCAATGGATTGCGTGCGGGATAGTTGTGGTGCAGGTACAGCGTCTGAAGCGGGGGACATGTGCTCTCTCTTTGGGTGCGGGTTGTGTGGGAACTGGGGTGAGTGGTGCCGAATATGCTTATTTCAGAAAAATGTTCTGAAATATAGTATGCATTCTCACATTTTATAATTGCGAATTCTCAAATTTTATAAAAAAGCCCGCTTTTGAGTCAATTTAAGGCCTTAGTGCCCAAACAAACGCATTTCAGCTGGTTGACGGGTGGATTTCCTATACCCAAACAGCACTCAATTTTTCCGTCACATCACAAATGCCTAATCCGTTTACAAAGGTTCAATCAAAGTACGTTTACGGCAACCGCATGCCCGCAAACACGGCGTCAATGAGCGACGTGCCAGTGGCGCTATCAGTGTCCTCGCTCATTTCCCAGAACATGGCGCCGCCAAGCGCTTGTTGATTTGCAAAGTTCATCTTCACGGCCATGGATTGCGCGTCGTCGTAGGTAATAAATTTCTTTGCGCTGGCCGAATACAAGTAGGGCACCTGCGCCGTGGCATTCCAGAAGCGCGTGTATCCGCCGGCGCCGCTGTACACGCCGTTGGTATACGCAAGCGCGCCACTGCTAAACAGCGAGTTGTATGGAAACTCCGTCTCGCCCAAGCCAGGCGAAGTTCCCTCCGAGCCCGCTTGACCCAAGCCAGTTCCGCTTGCGCCCGCCTCAACATTGTTCCAGCCGCGTCCATAGAAAGGCACGCCTAAAACAAGTTGCCCTGCAGGCACGCCGCCTTTGCCGTTGAGTCCAGTTAAGTACACCTCCGTAGCGCCCGCAACTGACCACTTTGCCGCGCCAGCATTTGGATCCACATTCACCATGGGCGCGTTCAATCCAGTCATCGCATCCCAACCGCCGTGAAAGTCGTACGTCATTATATTTATCCAATCCACAATCTCCGCGATCTTCTTGGGATCCATGCGAGAGATATTGGTGTCGCCTCCTGGACCAGCGATGGACAAGTAATACGTTTTGCCATCAATCAACGTTTGCTTGTTCAACTCGTCACGCAACGCGCGCAGGAGCAGTAAATAATTGTCTCCGTCGGTGGCTGGGTC
>CALFOZ010000166.1 GCA_937919205.1 uncultured Planctomycetia bacterium | reverse complement strand
CGGAATTTCCTGGCCTTGCCAGTTACGCGCAGGGTTTCCCAGGCAATATCACCTTCAGCGAGTCGATTGGTTTTCTTTCGCGGCCCGGTCGCGGCGAAGATGTGGATGCCGTGTTCTTTGTCACCGCGCATGAAACCGGACATCAGTGGTGGGGCAACATGCTTATGCCGGGCAAGGGTCTTGGCGGAAATATTTTAAGCGAGGGCATGGCCAACTACAGCGCGTGGATGCTTACGCGTGAGTGCCGCGGCGATGATGCCGCGCAACATGTTTTGCGCGAGTGGGAGGACACGTATGTGAATTCACGCAGTGCCGATAGCGAGCGGCCGCTTGTGCGCATTTCTGGAAGTCGTCCTGGCGACAGCAGTGTGACGTATGACAAGGGCGGTTGGGTCTTTGCAATGTTGATGGATCACATGGGCCGCGACGCCATGCTTGCGGGCTTGAAAGATTTTATTGTGCAGTACCAGAATGGTCCGGACTTTCCGCTGCTACAGAATTTTGTGGCCGTGATGCGCACGCACGCCACTGATGTTGCCGCATTTGACGCATTCACAACGCAGTGGTTTGAGCGCGTGGTGTTGCCAGAGTTCAAGGTGTGCGACGCCAAAATCACTTCCCCAGTTGCGGGCGCGGCGGGCGAGCAAGAAATGTGGACCACCACCGCGGTGGTTGAGAATGTGGGGACTGGAACCGTGACCGTCGATGTTGCGGTGGAAGGCAAGAAGCCTGTTGTTGCGAAAGCGGATTCCAAAGTTGCGACAGATGCGAATGTTGACACGGCGAAACCAGAAACAGCGCCACCCGCTCCGCGCGTTCTAACCAAGGTCACGCTTGGCGCGGACGGCACGGATCAATCCAAGGTGACCATAGAAATTAAAACACCTTTCGCTCCCGCGCAAATTGTGGTGGACCCAGACGTGCGCGTGTTGCAAGCGCGCCGCAAACTTGCGCAGTGGAAGCCGTAATTTATAGTCCGTAACGCGCCACGTGAAAGCATCCAGCCATAATCGGGTGTCGTCCGCCTTCTGCACATCGTCCACTCAGTGGCTGATATTCGTCCACCAAGTGGTTGATTTACACCTTAGAAA
Organism: uncultured Planctomycetia bacterium; assembly: GCA_937919205.1. Lineage (GTDB taxonomy): Bacteria > Planctomycetota > Phycisphaerae > Phycisphaerales > SM1A02 > SYAC01. Next base: position 4,079 of record CALFOZ010000166.1, on the reverse strand, counting down.
ATCTAGCAAGCAGGGTATTCTGCACCGCATGAGACATGCCAAACTTCTTGGGTTCTTCTTGGCACTCACCGCGGCGCACTCCGCCACACTTTCCTTTGCATGCGCCAACCAAGCAAGTCAAATAATGCCGACGGCACAAGCGCCTCCGACTGCCGAAGTTTTGATTGTGCCCAGCACAATCTCGGACTCCACCGCGCCCAACACGGTGTCAATCTGGGCCGATGTGCTTGAACAACATCCAGACCCCAAAGTTGTAACCGATGCTGATCTACTCAATCGAATCACCGAAACTAAATTGCCGTGGCGCGTAAAAGACAAAGCCACCGGCATTGAACTGTTGCTGGTTCCACCCGGGAAGTTTGTCATGGGTATGAGCTCCGGCGATATGCAAGCGATCGAAGATGAAAAACCCGCGCACGAGGTGACGCTCACTAAACCTTTTTACCTAGGCCGTACCGAAGTCACCCAGACGCAGTGGGTGAAAGTGATGAAGAGCAACCCAAGTTTTTTTCAGCCGCTCAGCGACCGCGCCGCCATGCAAAAAATTATTGTTCGGGAGTTCAATTTTATCGCGAAAACCTTGCGTACAAATTTGAAAAACGAAGCGTTTGCGGCATCGAATCAAATGATTCAAGCTTATTTTTACAACATGTTTGACACGTACTTTTACACGTTTTCAAACAGCACAAAAACGATGAATCCCTTGCGTAAAAAATTCCCCAATGAAGGCCAAGATGATGCGCCTATTTGGTCAGTCTCGGGAATGTTGCCCGTCTATAGAAGCCAATCTCTAACTCGTTTGCTTGATCAAGCCGTTGACCTAGAGGCGAAGGCGATCATTGAGGTGCTTCCAGTTTTTCTGGATTCCGAAAACTTTCAAGATCCACAAGCCGTTGAATGGTGGCGGCATCGGATTCCATCCAAAGTTCAATCAATCAGCGATGTTGAGTCTAGAAATAAATTTATTCGGGGCATGATGAAACTTCTATACGCGCACTATTTAAAGTCTGGCTACGAAAAATATATTGCCCAATCAAAAGCCCAGGAGATCGTCAATCTATTTCCAAGGTTTGTGAACATGGCGCTAACTCAATCAGAGGCCTATGCAATGGCCTTAGACCAATCCGACAGTGTCGAGACCCTTCCAGTAGAAAATGTTTCTTGGAAAGATTGTCATGCGTTTTGTGAACGCGCCTTGTTTCGATTGCCAAGCGAAGCCGAGTGGGAGTACGCGTGCAGGGCGGGCGCCACCGCGCCGCGTTACGGCGAGGTTGAGCAGATCGCATGGCAGGCAAGTAATTCCGCCGTGCAGAATCATCGGAACAAATTAGGGTTTCAAGGCCAAGCCAATGTCACGCAACCAGTGGGCGTAAAGGCGGCGAACGCGCTTGGTTTATATGACATGCTTGGAAATGTGTGGGAGTGGTGTGAAGATCGTTACGCGTTTGATTATTACAAAACCTGCGCCAATGGCGAGGTTGATCCCTTGGGGCCGGATCCAATTGAAACTTTTCCTTGCGTGATGCGTGGCGGATATTGGTTTAGTGGCACGGGCGGTTGCAGAGCCTCTAGTAGAACCAGTGGCGCCGTAGCCAATCGCGGTAGTAGTATCGGCTTTCGCGTGGCGCGTAATCCATAGTTTAAAATTCGCATGGCTCACATTCACGAGAAAATAGATTTCACCGTCGCCATCTTTGTGGTGCACGCTGGAAAAGTTTTGGTGATTCATCATAAGAAGTTGGATCGCTGGTTGCCGCTTGGCGGCCACATTGAACTAGATGAGGACCCAGAGCAAGCGGCTTTGCGTGAAACCAAAGAAGAGAGTGGCCTTGATGTTGAGTTGATTGGCGAGCGGCCGCCCACAACTGGTCCTGGTACGCGCGCGCTGATTGGCCCGCGCTTTCTGGACATTCACCGCATTAGCGAAACGCACGAGCACATTGGAATGATTTATTTCGCGCGGCCCAAAGTAGGGAAGGCGGAGCAGACCACGCTTGCGCCCGCGGAGCATCACGCCATTCGTTGGTGCGACGCGCATGAATTGGATGAGTTGCGGCCAGCCATGAGCGACGCGGTGAAATATTATTGCCACACTGCGTTGCGTGAATTAGCGTAATCGCGACGCTTGAACGCAGTTGAGGCGCAACAACGCCCTTGAGAAGCGGCGTTACACCCAAAAACATTGAAAAATATGTGAAAATCATTTTAATTCGTTGTACACACTCATGGCGTGGGTTATGGTGTTTCCATGTTGCGCATCAATCGCCCCCAATCATTTTTACAGTTGTGGGCCGCGCTTGTTTGCATCGCATCGCTGGTCACCACCGCGCTTGCGGACTTGCGCATTAATGAAATAATGGCCTCCAATCTTCTTACCGCGAAAGATGAGAACGGCGACTCCTCTGATTGGGTGGAGTTGTACAACCCAGATTCCGCGGCGGTGAACTTGCAAGGCTGGGCGCTGTCCGACAACGCAAGCACTCCGTTGAAGTGGCTCTTTGGAAACGTCTCCATTCAACCAGGTCAGCGGCTTGTGGTGTGGGCGTCAAGCAAGAATCGCCCCAACGGTCCGCAGATACATACCAGTTGGGCCATCAGTTCAAGTGGCGAGCCAATCTTGCTCACCAATTCCGCGGGCGTATTGGTGGATCAATTTCCGTCAACCGCAATCGGGCGCGACGTGTCCATGGGCAGGCAACCTGATGGCACTGGCCCGTTGTATTTTTTCACGCAAGCAACTCCTGGCGCCGCCAACACCACAACTGGATATCCAACCGAAACGCTTGCTCAGCCAATATTTTCCGTGGCCGGCGGAATGCGAACCACGTCCGCCACCGTGGCCATCACGTCAACAGTTGTTGGCGGCACCATTCGCTACACGCTTGATGGCTCTGATCCAACAACAACTTCGCCCGTGTACAGCGCACCCATCACGCTGACCAGCAGGGTGGGGCAAGCCAATGGAATTTCAATGATCCGCACCAACAATCAGCAGGTTGGCGCGCCGTATTACGAAGGTTGGCAGCAACCCAGCGGCGAGGTGTACAAGATCAATGTCTTGCGTGCGCGCGTGTTCAAAACGGATGTGCTTCCAAGCCGCATCACCACGCAGTCGTACTTGATTGATCCACTTGCATCGGCTCGATATTCATTGCCTGTGGTTTCCATTTCCTCCAGCAGTGAGAATTTTTTCAGCGCCGAGACAGGTATTTATGTTGTTGGCAAATACACCAACTATTCGCAAGATGGAAGCGCGTGGGAGCGCCCCGGCCACATTGAGTTTTACGAAACTGGTGGTGCGCTGGCCTTTCAGGGCGAGATTGGAATTCGCCTGCACGGCGGAACCACGGTCAATCGTCCTCGCAAATCACTGCGAATTTACTCGCGCAATCCCACGGGTAAGGTTCCATTTGCGCACCAAATCTTTTCCGACAAAACTATTTCCACCTTCGACACATTCTTGTTGCGCAACAGCGGCAATGATTGGGGCCAATCTATTTTTCGCGACGCGCTGGTCAGCACGCTTGCCGCGCCAACTGGTATTGATCGCCAACACGTGCGTCCCGTGGTTGTTTTTCTAGATGGCGAATATTGGGGTGTTCACAATCTGCGCGACCGCTTTGATGAGGGCTACTACCTGAATCATTATGGATTGAGCGATCTGCAATTTTCGCAACTTGAGATTTGCTCATGCAACTCAAGTTGGCCCAGCGCTGATAGCGGCGAGCCCACGCTGGTCTCTGATTTCACCGACATCATCAACCGTGCCGGGAACAACGAGTTCGCATCCACCGCCGGTTACGCCGCGCTTGCAAGCCGCATAGATATTGACAATTACATTGACTACAACGCGATGGAGATTTGGTGCGGCAACACCGATTGGCCCGGCAACAATCAGCGTGTTTGGCGCGCCGTTACGCCAAACACTTCGGCGGGCGCGAACCCACGTCTTGATGGGCGTTGGCGCTGGTTGTTGTATGACACCGACTTTGGTCTTGGCTTGGACTTTTTTTATGTGATTGGCTACGGTGACGGCCCCAATCACAACACGCTTGCGCACGCCACCACAGACAGCGGCA
>CALFOZ010000165.1 GCA_937919205.1 uncultured Planctomycetia bacterium | reverse complement strand
CCAACATCACGTTGTTGGGTTCCACCGCCGCGGCGCCAACTTTCTCATGCGCGGCAAACCCAACCGCCACTGGCGGCGATGTCTGGTTGCGTTGGACCTCGCCACAGGCAACCTATGGTGAATATCAAATCGATGTGTGCGGAGCAACCTTTGACACGCGCATGGATATCTTCACGGGCTCCTGCTCCGCCCTGACTCTGAAAGAATGCTCCGACAACAGCGTGCTGTGCAGTCCAAATTATGCAAGTCGCGTCACACTTGACACGACTTGTGCAACTCCGTATTTGATCCGAGTTGCCTCTCTCAACGGGCAAACAGGATTCGCAACCATGCACATCACTTTGATTTCAAGCGCGCAAACTTGTTGCGTTGGAGATTTAAACAACAGCGGCGATGTGGACGCCTCGGACTTGGGCACGGCGCTGGGTCAGTTTGGTCCTTGCCAAAATTGCTCGGCGGATTTCAACAACAGCGGCGATGTAGACAGCTCGGACTTGGGTCAATTACTGGGCAACTATGGGCTGTGTCCGTGATTGAAATGTCGAGCGGCGCGATTGACAATTCAACTACACCATCGCGCTAGACATCGCTCTGCATATCCACCGATAATAATCGGCGCATGATTTTACCAGTGGCGTTGCGTGGCAATTCTTTGCGCGCGCGAATTGCGCGCGGAACTTTGAACTGCGCTATATGTTCGCGGCAGTGCGCGCGCAACGCGGCCTCGTCAAAGGCGAAGCCCTCGTTTATTTCCACAAACGCAAGCGCTGTTTCGCCGCGGCTTTCATCGGCCGCGCCAATCACGGCGCTGGCCTTCACGCTTGGGTGGTGGTTTAGCGCATCTTCTATCTCGCGCGGAAAAACATTTTCACCGGCGATGATCAACATTTCCTTGATGCGACCCGTGATGTACAAGTGGCCATCGTCATCCAATCGACCCATGTCGCCGGAGCGAAAAAAACCTTTGTCATCAAAAACTTGCGCGGTCTCCACGGGCAAATTCCAGTAGCCCTGCATGATGTTTGGACCGCGCATGCGAATCTCGCCATCTTGATTGGCGCCAAGGCGATTGCCCTGCGCGTCCACGATCCATTGCTCCACGCGCGGCAAGGCGCGGCCAACACTGCGCGCGCGATATTCCGCGGGCAAACACCAATTGGTCACGGGACTGGTTTCGG
>CALFOZ010000164.1 GCA_937919205.1 uncultured Planctomycetia bacterium | reverse complement strand
CATGCAACCATAAGCAAGGCCACCGAGCCAAACAAAAGAGCAAAGTGGCGTGATGAATTACAATCCACTATTTGCATTGTGAGTTTGCGCAATTGAATCATGTGTGGTGACCTCTGTGGCTTTGTGAATTCGTCGCATCAACCCGCGTAGCACGGTGCCTGGCGCAAGTTCGTATACCTTGCAAACGCCGTCCAGTTCCTTGGATGCGCGCCACGCGATCATATCCGCGCAACACGCGTCCCAACGCACGGGTTGCACCAGTTGATCCACCAGCAATTTCCTTACGCTTTGTGGCTCATTCATGTGGTGCGGCTTTCCGGTGACATTGCTCCAAACTGGGCATTTCAGCGGGTGAATATGCACATCCGCCAAGGCCTTGGCCATGCCTTGCGCGGCGGGCGCCATGAGTGGGCTATGAAACGCGCCCGCCACGGTGAGCTTGCTGGCGCGCAGGCCAAGTTTGCTGGCTTGGGCATAGGCGCGATCGCACGCCTCGGCGTGGCCGCTTAACACAATTTGTCCAGGCGCGTTGAAGTTGGCGGGCACAAGCACTCCATCTTGCGCCGCGGCCAAGCACACCGCGTTGGCGCTTTCCTCGTCGGCGCCAATCAGCGCAACCATGCCGCCTTGACTGGCCACGGCCGCCTCTTGCATGAGTCGACCGCGAATAAGAACAAGTCGCAGAGCGTCTTGCCAAATGAACGCGCCCGCCAATGCAAGCGCGGTGTACTCGCCAAGAGAAAGTCCAAGCGTTCCCAAAATTTCAATCGCACCAAATCGCTCCACCAGGGCCGCGTGGCAGGCAATGCCGCACACCAATAGCGCGGGTTGGCTCACGTCGGTTTGGTTCAAGCGTTCGGCTGGACCTTCAAAGCAAAGTTGACTCAGCGTGTGGCCGCCTTCAAAGTGGGCAATGTCATTCGCCTCTTCAAAGATGGCGCGCGCTACTGGACTTGCGTCAAACCAACACTTGCCCATGCCCACGGTTTGCGCGCCTTGACCGGGCGCCAGAAAAATTGCATTGAGACTCATTGAAATACTCCTTCGTGGAAATTCACCACACGAACTTGAAGACAGACATCAGCGACGCGGGCACAGAGATCGTGACACATTACACATTCCACACATTGCTAGCCCACGTCACGCCACCACCAAAAGCCACCAAAATCATGGGCTTTCCCGCTGGAACTTTGCCGGCGCGCCACACTTGATCCAGGCACAAGCCAACGCTTCCAGCGCTGGAATTTCCATATTGATCAATGTTGATCAAAACCTTTTCACGCGGCAGTTTCAATTTCTCAATGGCGTTCTCAATAATGCGCGCGTTGCTTTGGTGGCACACAATTTGACTGATGTCGTCGGCGGTCAGCCCGGTTTTCTCCAACGCGTCGGCGATTACCTCGCGGAACTTGGACACGGCAAATTTAAAAATCTCGCGGCCATCCATGCGCAAATATCCAAGACGAATTGGATTGTCCTTGTCGGCCTCCGGAACTTCTTGCGCGCGATTTGGAATGTACAAGCCAGTCCAGTCGCGGCCATCGGAGCCAAGCGTTTGATAAATACATCCGCGGTTCAAGTCTGGATCGGGCACAAGAATAGCCGCGCCGGCGGCGTCGCCAAATAAAATACTGACCGAGCGATCTTGATAGTCGACCATGGTGCTCATGGCGTCGGCTCCAATCACGCCAACATTTTTGTAACGGCCCGAGCGCACCATTGTCTCCGCAACATTCAGCGCGTAGACAAATCCACTGCAGGCCGCGGTCACATCGAACGCGCCGGCGTTGATCGCGCCAACGTCGCCAGCCACGCGGCAGGCCAAACTTGGACAGCGCATTTCAGCGGTGCACGTTCCAATGATCAGCAAATCCAGGTCGGATGCCTTCATGGATGCGGCGTCAAGCGCACGGCGCAAAGCGTCACGCGACAGGGTAAATGTGCCTTCTTTTGATTGATCGCTGACGCGTCGACAACGAATGCCAGTGCGCTGTGTGATCCACTCGTCGGTGGTGTCCAGAATGCGTGAAAGATCGTCGTTGGTGAGAATTTTTTCCGGAACGGCGGAACCAGTTCCCGCCATCCGGACGCCGCACGCGCCGGAAGGCTTGATCACGCAGAGACCTCGTCGGAAATACGCATCAAGCCAAGTTGCTCGCTCATTTGCGCGTTGATATCAGAAGCCGCGAACATTTTCATGCGCGTGATGGAGTTCATAATTGTGCGCGCGTGGCTTGATCCGTGGCAAATCAACGCGATGCCGTTCACGCCCAAAAGTGGCGCGCCGCCAAATTCGTGATAGTCATGTTTGGCGTACAAACTTTTCACCACTGGTTCAAGACGCGAGGCAAGTTCTGGATCAATCGCCAATACTTCTCGCGCGAGCGCTTTGAAGATGCCGCTGGACAATCCTTCCGCAAGTTTAATCATGACATTTCCAACCACGCCGTCGGTGATCACCACATCGGCTTCGCCGTCAAACACGCCGCGGCCTTCAACAAAGCCGGTGAAATTTAAACCAGTGGCGGAGCGCAGCATGTCGCGCGCAAGTCGGATGTCGTCGGTGCCCTTGGCTTCTTCGCCGCCCACATTCATAATGGCCACGCGCGGATTTGCAATGTTGCAAGCGATCTTGGCGTAGATGGCTCCCATCACTCCGTACTGCGCCAAATGCACTGGTTTTGGCTCGATATTGGCTCCAACATCAATCAGCACCACGGCGCCCGCGAAGGTTGGAACCGTAACGGCAATGCCAGGGCGCACCACATTTGGAATGCGACGCATGTGCATTTGCGCCGCGCTCACCATGGCGCCGGTGTTGCCCGCACTCACAATGGCGTGCAGTCGATTTTCATTTTTTGGGCTGGCGTCTTTGGCCATCACAACCATGCTCGCGTCTCGCTTGGAACGAATCGCCTCAACAGGTGACTCATCCATGCCGATCACTTCGGTGGTTGCAACAATCGTCAGGCGCTTGTCTGAAATGCCGCGCTCGCTGAATGTTTCTTCAATGACGCGTCGATCGCCGTAAAGGACAAGTTCATCGTCAGCCGCAAGCTTTGGAAGCGCGGCTATACAACCCTTCAGGATCTCGTCGGGCGCATTGTCGCCGCCCATGACATCCACGCCAAGTCGCATAAATTATTGACCTATCTGACCGGTCTTGAGTTGCAGACCTGGTCGCACATAGCCGCAGCTTGAGCATGCGCTGTGCGGACGCTTTGCGGCGCCGCAGTTTGGGCACAAGACGGTGTGAGCCGCCTTGATCGCGTTGTGGGAGCGTCGTCGTCGGGTTCGGCCTGGGGATTGTCTAAATGCTGGTGTCATGGCTTTTTCTCAGTGCGATGGATCGGCAAAGGTAGCCGAAACGCTCATTTTGTCAAGCATGATTCACTATCAACAGAGAGATGCGGGTTTGAATTCAGCGTACATTTACGCCGTGCAGAGCTTTGATTTATTCACAGATGGCGCGTGTTCAGGTAACCCCGGTCCAGGCGGTTGGGGCTTTATTTTGCGTGAAATTGGCGGTTTTGGCGAATTGCTTCAGTCGGGCGCGGAGCACGGCACCACCAACAATCGCATGGAATTAACCGCCGTCATTCGTGGATTTGACTCCATTTCCAAGCCGTCGCAGGTTCGGGTGATTTCCGACAGCGAATATGTGGTCAAGGGTTTAAAGGAGTGGCTGACCGGGTGGAAAGTCCGTGGATGGAAGACGGCCGCCAAAAAACCTGTGAAAAACATAGATTTATGGCAGCAACTTGACCAGATTCGAGCTATTCACACGGTGAATCCAGTGTGGATTCGTGGCCACGCCGAACACCCCGAGAACACAAAATGCGACGAAATGGCGGTTGCGGCCATTGTGACCCTGCGAAATCGGTGAACTTGCGTTACACTTCTCGACCCGGTCTTTCGACCAACAAGTGACTCAATTATGCCAACGATTAATCAACTCATCAAAAATCCCCGACGCAATCCGCCAGCCAAAAGCAAGGTGAAAGATCTTGCTCGTTGCCCACAGCGACGTGGCGTGTGCCTTCAAGTGAAGACCGTGACACCAAAGAAGCCGAACTCCGCGCTTCGCAAGGTGGCGCGTATTCGTTTGAGCAACGGAAAAGAAATCACCGCATATATCGGCGGCGAAGGCCACAATTTGCAGGAGCATTCGATCGTCTTGGTGCGCGGCGGTCGCGTGCGAGATCTTCCTGGTGTTCGCTACCACGTTGTGCGCGGCATTTTGGATTGTCTTGGTGTTGATGGTCGCAAGAAGGGTCGTTCGTTGTACGGCGTGAAGAAGAAGGCCGCGGCGACCAAGAAGAAGTAAGTAGAAAGAAGAAGTAAGTAGAAATTAGAAATGTGTTGGCGCGCTTGTGGCGCGAATGCATTTCAAGTTTGGGTTTGAAGTTTGGGTTTGAAGTTTTTTTCGGCAACATTTCGGCAAGTAATCAAGGAGCCACTCTAAGGGCGCGTTGCCCATGCCTTGGTGAACTGACGTCCCATTTCGGGATGCCGAGCCACAGGAGATCCCCCAATGGGCGGACGAATTACGAATAGCGAAGCGCAACTGCAACCAGATCCTCGTTACCAAGACAAATTGGTCGCCAAGTTTGTCAATTGCATCATGTATGACGGCAAGAAAGCCACGGCCCAAAAGGTTGTGTATCAAGCCTTCGACACCATTCAAGCGCGTCTTGAAAAGGAAAAGTTGGACACGTTGCCTCGAACGGCGATTGAAGTTTTTCAAAAGGCGATTGAAAATGTCAAGCCAGTTGTCGAAGTGCGTTCAAAGCGCGTCGGTGGCGCCAATTATCAAGTGCCAATGCAACTCAATCGTCGACGCGCGCAAAGTTTAACTTTCCGCTGGATTATTGATGCGGCCCGCGCTGAAAAGGGTCGACCAATGCACATTAAGTTGGCCAACGAATTGTTCAGCGCATGCAAGAATGAAGGCAAGGCTGTTGCGACGCGTGAGAACACGCATCGCATGGCGGACGCCAACAAGGCATTCGCTCACTTTGCTTGGTAAGTTGGGCTTGGTAAGT
>CALFOZ010000163.1 GCA_937919205.1 uncultured Planctomycetia bacterium | reverse complement strand
ACTCTCGCTCACCAACAAATCATTCACGCCGTTGCCATCCCAGTCTTGCATGCCCACAACATTCCAATGCGCCGTGGTGAGACCGGTGCAAACTTTCGAGAGTTTGTTTCCGTCCATCAAATAAAATCGCACTTGATCATCGTTGGTACTGCGCGCCACAATATCGTTTTGACCGTCGGCGTCGATATCTCCGATGGCTTGAATTTCATAATCGGCGGGCGGGGAATCCACCGCAATTGTGCGGGATGCGACGCCCGTATCTGGCAACGTGATTCTGCGAAGTTCGCCTGTGCTTGGATTGCGGATCAACACTGAATTGCTAATAAACGCAAATGGAACTGGCCGCCAGCCACCACTTGGCATGGTCAAAATATCCGTGTTGATCACCTGGTTGTCATACAGGGTTAAAACACTCAGAGTAGAAGTTGCCGCTTCAAGTAAAATAATATTGGCGGCGCCACCGTCACCTTGAATGTCATACGCGGCCACGGCCCTTACTCCCGCTGTGGGAGTTGCTAAAACTGTCTTGGTGAGTATTTTTTCTCCATCGCGAGTCCACAGAATCACTTCGTTGGTCACGCGATCTTGCCAAAGTAAATCGCTTCCGCCGTCGCCATCGCAGTCAGCGATTGCAACCAGTCGCCGATTCTCAGGATACGTGCAGATTAATTTTGTAGTGGCTCGAATGGTCGACTCAAGATTGTCGCTGTAAGCGATTTGCAGGCCAGACACCGCTTGGCTGATCTCGTTGTCCGCGAACACGGTGTTGCTTACTAGGCCTAGATTGTTATATAGCGGAGGAAGTGAATTCATGGATCGAATTTTTCCACCCGAACCAAACTCGCCACCCAAACTATCGCCTGGACCGCCTTCGGAGTTGCCGCCCGAGGAACTTCCACTTGATGAACTTCCACTTGATGAACTTCCACTTGATGAACTACCACTTGATGAACTACCACTTGATGAACTACCACTTGATGAACTACCACTCGATGAACTTCCGCCTGAGGAACTACTGCCAGATGAACCTCCACCGGCGGCGCCACCTCCTATTGAGGTAGCCGTATTAAACGCAAATGGAAATGCACCGCCCGCAGACTTTGTTGGGCCATCTGTTGCCAATGCCACCACCGATCCATCAGCTGAAATGCCTAATGCCTTTCCAATATTTTGATTTTTTAATCCCGTTGAAGTCCACAGATCGGAGTCATCAATTGTCCATGTATTTTTCGCGCCTCTAAACGCAAAGGCCGCGCCCGTGTTGCTGAGCGGTGAATCACGTGATGGCGCGGACGCAACCAAAATATTCTGAATGGAATTTTCAATCGGGGCAACACCCACGGCGTATCCAAATGAGTCGCTTGCGACTTCACCACGTGCGCTTAGTTGTAAAATAGTGGAGCCTTCACTCCATGTAGCGCCCTCGAAATAAAAGACCGTCACCGCACCAGCGCGAGACTCACCACTTGTGCCGACGCGGTTGGGCGCGCCAACGGCGACAAAATTTCCACCACTGGCCACGCTATACCCAAAATTATCGCCAACAGCATCTAAAGCTGGAACTAATTTTGCCGCTTGGCTCCAAACAGGTGTCCCATTGATCAACGCCCGTGAAAATACATAAGCAACGCGTCGCCGCGGAACGCCCGCGATAATTGTTCCATTTCGAACGGATACATTGGTGCCAAGTTGATCCGATTTTGTGGCGTCGCTGGCGGTGAGTTTGGCCACTTCGCTCCAAGAATCATCGCGGCCTTCAAATACGTACACCGCTCCAGTGTTTGTTTCGGAATCATTCACTCGACCAACAACGATCACACCAGATCCACTTGCAGGCATATCCATTGAAACGCTCCAACCAAACAGCGCGGGCTTTCCCTCTTGTGGATCGCCCGCTTCCAAAGTTTTACGGAGCGCCCAAAGGCCGCTGTCGTTGCGCGTGTACACAAACGCCTTGCCCTCAAATGCGTTGCTACCCCACGAACCAACAACCAAGTGGTCTTGTCGAAGTGCGATTGAATTTCCAAACGCTTGAAACGACCCCGGCTGTGGATTGAATAAAGTTTGACGAAATGACCATTGCTCGCCAACCCGCTCAAAAATATGGACGGCGCCCGTGGAGCGAAATCGTCCCACAAGGGTGTCGGTCGCGCCAACCGCGAGCCAATTTCCATCCGTTGCCACGCTACAACCAAATTTTTCTTTGGCGATAGCTGGATAGGCGGTTAACTTGTCTTTGACAACCCAACCCGCGTGCGAAATTTCCGGGTGGCTGAAAAACAGCGCAACGAACGCAAACAAAATTGTGCGGGTGGGGAATTTCATCGAGATCCTCTTAGTATTCGATTCATCATCAAGATAAGTGAATAGGGGCGAATTATTTTTTACAAATATGCGCTAATTTGCGCTTAAATTCAAATTTTTAACATACTGCCATGGCGCAGAGTGGGTTATAGGACTTCAAAATGAAGGC
>CALFOZ010000162.1 GCA_937919205.1 uncultured Planctomycetia bacterium | reverse complement strand
AGCCAATACACTTGTTTTCGGCAATCCTGCCAAACAACTCCGGGAGATTGAACCTTGGTAAATCATCCACAACCAACCGCACTGCCCCCCTGGCCCATCTTTGAAGCAGATGAAATCGCCGCCGTTGACGCAGTGTTGCGCTCTGGTCGCGTGAACTATTGGACGGGCGATCAATGCAAATTATTTGAGCGCGCGTGGAGCGATTATCACGGCGGCATGCACTCGCTTGCAATGGCAAACGGATCTCTCACATTAGATACCGCGCTTCGAGTGCTGGAAATTGGCGCGGGTGATGAAGTCATCGTGAGCCCGCGCAGTTATGTTGCAAGCGCCATGTGCGCGGTGCTTGCAGGCGCCAAGCCCGTCTTCGCTGATGTTGAAGCCAACAGCGGCAACATGACCGTTGCCAGCATGGAAGCGGTTCGCACATCGCGCACCAAGGCGTGCATACCGGTGCACATTGCGGGTTGGCCCTGCGACATGCCCGCCATAAGCGCGTGGGCCGCGCAACATGGCATTCACATTATTGAAGATTGCGCGCAGGCGCACGGCGCGCATATAGACGGAAGGTCCGTGGGAACGTGGGGCGTGTTCTCGAGTTGGAGTTTCTGCCAAGACAAGATCATGACAACGGGTGGCGAGGGCGGAATGTTGTGCACGCCCGATTTGCGCCTGTGGAAAAAAGCATGGCAGTATTCGCAGCACGGCAAGGACTATGACTTGACGCACGCCAAAGTTGCTGAGCCAGGATTCCGCTGGCTGATTGCACATGAAGGCACCAATCTTCGCATGACGGAAATGCAGGCAGCGATTGGCTTGTGTCAGTTGCGCAAACTGGATGATTGGGTTGATCGCCGCGCGCGCAATTCCGCCATTATGCAAGAGGCATTGCGCGGCCTTCGTGGTGTGCGTGTGCCTGCTACGCCTGCTGGCCATGCGCACTATCGCTGCATGGCTTATGCGCATGCTGCCGCTGACAGACCAAAGTTGCTTGCGGCTTTAGTACGCGCGGGGCTTCAGGCAAACATCGGTTCGTGCTCGGAGATTTATCGCGAGCCCATCTTTGCGCAACATGGACTTGCGCCCACCAACGCGCTGCCGGTGGCGCATGCGCTAGGTGAAACAAGCATTGCTCTTATGGTGCATCACACCATTGATGAAGTCACTATGCACAGACATGCTGGTGAAGTTCGCAGCGCGCTTGAGTCTGCTGATGCAACACGCACTGAGTCTGGCCGCGGTGGCTGACACATGCTTCGCGAAATACTTCCCCTGTTTTTAATGCCCGTATTTGTTGCGCTGGTGCTGCTTGTGGTTGCACTGCGTACACGAAAACGTTGGCCCGTTGTTGTTGCGCTTGTATTACTGTTGGCGGCAAGTACGCCGGTGACCAGCAACGTGCTTATGCGCGCCGTTGAAGGCTGGCGCGTGCGGCAAGTGACAAGTGATGCGCCCAACGCTGACGCGATTGTGGTGCTTAGCTTTGGCATTCGCGATGTGCCTGGCAATGCGACATCATTTGAATTTGACGACTTCGACCGCTTTCTAGGCGGATTTGAGTTGTACAAAGCCGGCAAAGCGCCGCGACTGATATTCACGGGCGGCTGGTCCGCTTGGAAACCTGACATGCCCTTCATCGGCGATGTACTA
>CALFOZ010000161.1 GCA_937919205.1 uncultured Planctomycetia bacterium | reverse complement strand
CCAGAGGCGCAACTTGATCGATTCATGTTGAATATTCGGATTGGTTATCCAAATGAGCAAGAGGAGATGGAAATTGTTACGCGTACAACCGGAGAACTGAAATTTGAAGCGTCTCCCGTTCTGAACGCCACGGATCTCACGCGGGTGCAATCCGCCGTGCGCCGAATACCAATTGCGGAGCATGTGGCGCGCTACGCTTTAAGCCTGGTTCGAGCCACAAGGGCAAACAGTGGCGATGAATTTGCCAAGGAAAAAAATCATAAAATTGTCAAAGAGTATGTCGCCTGGGGTGGAGGTCCGCGCGCGAGTCAATTTTTAGTTTTGGCCGCGAAAGCCAAGGCGCTTTTCTCTGGTGAAAATCACGTACTTCCAAAGCATATTCAAGAAGTTGCGCTACCGGTTCTTCGACATCGAATCGTCACCAACTTCAACGCGGAAGCGGATGGAGTGAATTCCGACACGGTCATTCAATCATTGCTGGATTCAATTCCATTGGATCCCGCGACAAGTCAACGACCCCTAGGCACATTGATCAAGTGAGCGCACCGCAACTTCGCGCCGAAGCGTATCTTGCGCCAGAAACACTGGCTCAACTTTCCTCATTTGAATTGCGAGCGCGAATGGTTGTTGAGGGCATATCAAGCGGGATGCATGCAAGTCCAAATCAAGGAATGGCTGTCGAGTTCGCGGAACATAGACCATACACACCAGGGGAATCACTTCGCCATCTGGATTGGAAAATGTTTGGGCGTAGCGACAAGTTGTACATCAAGCGATATCAACAAGAAACAAGTCTTGATGTAGTGATTTTAGTTGACAGCTCAAACTCCATGAGATTTTCAACGCTGGGAACAAAATCTGGTTGGGGCGGCACAGATGCTGGCCGCCAGACAAATCAGTGGACCAAATTTGATTGCGCCGCCGCGATCACTGTGGCATTGGCCCATTTATGTTTGCAACAACGAGATCGTGTTGGCCTGCATATTTTTTCACAAGACACAAAGTCGATTGTGAAAAGATCTGGCAGTCGCGGACAGTGGAAAAGCATGGTGCAAGCGCTGGCAACTGTTCCAGTGCAGGGCACCGCAAATCTTCCGCGCGCCATCGAGCAACTTATCGCCGGACTCGGGCATCGATGCCTGATATTTGTGTTAAGTGATTTTCTATATTCGCTAGACAAAGTCCGCGACGCAATTGCCAAAGTAAAATTTAAAGGTCACGACATGGTTCTTGCGAGAATTTTAGACAGAAGTGAATTGCAATTCAAACTCACTGGCCTACGACGATTTGAGGACATGGAGGGAATGGAAGACGTGGTCACGGAGGCCGAAAGTGTTCGTACGCCCTATTTAAACGCGCTTCAACAACACGATGAGGAGCTTGAAAAAATTACAAAAAGTTTTGCATTCGATCTATGTCGAATCGACAGCCATGATTCTGTTGGTCCACCCATAACACATTTATTAAGTCGACGCGAAACACGAAGCAAGCACGGGGCAAGGAGATGATTTTCTCAAACCCATATTTAGCTTCTGCGGCGCTTGCGGCGGCTGGCATTCCAATTGTCTTGCATTTTTTTCTCCGCAAACCACAAATAACAGCATGGGGATCAAATTTTATTTTAAGAATGGCCTTAGACAAAATTCAACGCCGACGAAAAATGGAAAAATGGGTTTTGCTTCTACTACGTGTTCTAGCCATAGGACTTGTTGGATTTGCGGCGGCTGGACCATTTGCCAACGCCTGGATGCAAGAAACTTTAACTAACGAGCGATGGATCATTATTGATAACGGAGCAACTTCCGCTGAAATTAGACCCGATACAAAAACCACACTTGAAAGACTTAAAAAAGAAATAGTTGATTCAATAGTTGCCTCTAACACAAGTAGTCGAATAGCGGTTGTGCTGGCCGCCGTCCCGGCACGGGTGTTGGTAGAACCCACCACAAATCACGAGGCTGTGATTCAAGCAATTCAAAGAGTGCTTTCACAAGAGGTAGCGTGCGATTTTTCCAGCGCCCTTGGTTTGGCGTTTCCTAAAAACGGTGAAAAAAACACTCCTAGACGGGTGGAGATGTGGAGTGGATTTAGGCGCGGAAGCGTGAATCTTGAGATACCGCTCGACATGCAACTAGCCAGCCGCGCGGAAAACGTGTCGCTGATAGCAATCAAACCACTTGTTGATCAACCCACAAATTTTGTTCTGAACAAATGTTCTCTGTCAAGAATTTCCGCCAATGACGACAACAATAGACAAGTGAAGGTTGATATTCGGCGCGAGGGGGACCCACTACAAAAAACAATTGAAATTAGCTTTCAAAATACACAGGGCGAGTTGATCAATAAAAGCGAAGTGTCTTGGAATGAAAATATAAACCAGCGCGAGTTTGATATAGATATTCAGATTGATACAAACGCCAACCAGGCGCTTGTGGCGGCTCTAGATACCGACGCGCAACCCCTTGACAACAAATTTTTTAATTCGCTTGGAGCAACAGAAGCGCCCAAAGTCACAATTTTAGGCAGAAAATCCATTGAACAGGATATAGAAAATCTTACAGCATCAAGCTGGATTTTAAGGGCAATCCAATCAACAGGAATGTCTGTGCGCGAAATCGACGCAGAAACAATTTCAATCCGACCACCGCTTGCGACAGACACAATTATTTTAACCAGGCCAGATTTGGTGGATCAACCAGGATGGAGTTGGCTTCAAAATTTTGCCAGGGATGGGGGACTTCTCATCATCACGCCAGCGTCTGAGGTTCAGGAACAGCAATGGGCCGCGGATATTGAAAGGCTTCTTAATATTCCAATACGATCACAAACAAAAACAATTCAAGGTGATTTCAGGCTGGCCAACAAGCAACCACGCGACGGCCCCCTGTCGTTACTAGGCGCGGAGCTTGACGCGCTTGCCGAACCCGTGCACATATATAAACACATCCCACTGGAAACAACCAACGCCGCGGCTCGGGCAATTATTGAGCTACAAAACGGAAAGCCGTTCATGTGCTGGGCGAAACCCAAAGATGGACTTGGAATTGTCGCAATTCTTGGAGTGTCACCAGTTTTATCGTGGAGCGATTTACCGGTGAAGCCGCTCATGGTTCCGCTATTCCAAGAACTTGTTCGTGGTGGACGAATGCTTGCGACCCAACAACAAGACATATACACAGGCTCCACTGTTTCTTTGGGAAGTATCGCGTCGGGAGGATTGTTTGTTCCTCCAAAACAAAGTGGCGCCACCGCAATTGAATTGGACTCGAACGGAAAGTCCGACTCAAGAATTTTAATTCCCGGCATTTGGACGCTGGAAACAAAAAATGCAATGCAAATATTAATTCCCGTCAATCTTCAAAACTCAGCCGCATCCATTAATCCAATTTCTGAAAATGCGGTGAGGGTTTGGTTCGAGCCCGTTCAGTCAATTCAGTTTATGGATGAAGCCAACGAAACCACAAAATCCTTGTCACAAACCGCGCTTGATCCGTGGTTGACGCAATCAATATTTATTTTCGCCCTTCTTTGCGCAATTATGGAAAGCATTCTTTCGCGCAACGGTTCCCCAAGAACACCCATTCAAAAAACGGGACTGGCCGCATGATGGATTGGATATTCACACAACTTGGAGTGCCACAAAACCTGCATGCACAGCCGTGGCATCTTGTGTTTGAAAGAAACCTACCGCCTTGGCTTTGGCTTGTTCTAGTGTCTGCGCTTATATGTGTATCCATTATTTCGTATTCAAAAATTCGCGCAGGGCAAAAGGCAAAAATCATTCTTCGTACATGTCGCGCGGTGGCCCTGCTTGTGATCTTGTTTTTGGCAACACAGCCAGTTCTTGAATGGCCGCAAGAAATTACAGAACAAGATGTTGTCGAGGTGTTGATTGATCGAAGCTCTAGCTTGCGCGTGAAAGACGCAACCGACGTCAGTGGAAACTTAATATCAAGGGTGGCGCTTCAAGATGAAATCATTCAAAATCCGGTTTGGAAGGAGATCTCAAAAAATCACGCGTTACAATGGAGTGTTTTTAGCGGAAATTCTAACTCGGTTGAAATCAAACAACCACTCCCCCCGGCCGATGGAAAAAGAACCCTGATTGCTTCGGCGGTTCATGAAACCCTGCAACGAAACACCGGGCGCCCACTTGCGGCGATAATTTTAATTTCTGATGGACGAAGCCAGGATTCCGTTGGCACCACAACCATTCGCCAAATCCAATCACTTGGCATACCAATATTCACCATCGCGCTGGGAGATCCAAATGGAATCAACGATCGCGGCATCCTCTCGGTGGATGCGCCACAAAAAGGATTTTTGCAAGATCAAATTCCAATACAGGCGCAAATCACCACAAAAAAACCCGGTGAAAAAATACATGTGATTTTACGAGACGTAAACACAAAAATTAAAATTGACGAGCAAGACGCGCAGTCCGGACCCGATGGAAAAATAAACATAACACTTGTTGGTCAACCTAAAAATATTGGAGAAACTATCTGGCAAGTTTCCATAGAGGGCGAGCCCGACGCTGATCCATCCAATGACTCACAAAACATAAACATTGCTGTCGTGGATCGACCAATACGCGTTCTTTATATGGATGGTTGGCCGCGTTGGGAATTTAGATACCTGAAGAACCTTTTATTAAGAGAGAAGGGAGTGGAAAGTTCAATTATGTTGTTGTCGGCTGACCGCGACTTTGCGCAAGAGGGCACCACACCTCTGAGCAGGCTTCCAAAAACAGAGAAGGAATTTTCCGTATTTGACGTAATAATTGTAGGAGATGTTCCCGCTGGTTTTTTAAACATATCCCAACAGAAGGCAATTCGCGAACTGGTGGCCAAACAAGGAACCGGCTTGTTGTGGATTGGCGGAGAAAGAAGCACGCCATCAAGTTGGCGCGGTTCGGCGCTTGAAGATCTTTTACCATTTCGCGGAACACTGGATTTACAGCGCCTCGACGAGGCTGTTTTTATGAAACCAACAGAATCCGCCGCAAGAATAGGATTACTTCGGCTTGGAAATAAACAAGATGAAGAATTGGATTGGCCGACGGAGATTTCTCCTGACGGTGAATCCTGGGCTAGGTTGGAGTGGGCTCAACGCATCGACCCGCGCGATATAAAACCAACAACGGAAGTTTTAGCCACGGCGAGATTACGGGCAGTCGCTAAAAAAATAAATAAAGAAATTGAAAGCGAATCTAAAAAAGAAACTCCTTTGGTTCTCACCATGCGCTTTGGGTCGGGTCAAACAACATATGTCGCCACTGATGAAACCTGGAGATGGAGACACGGTCGGGGCGAGACGCTTCCTGAAAGATTTTGGATACAACTCATCAGGCACCTGGCTCGATCTGGATTGCGAAACAACAATGGAGTTGGCTTGCAAATAGATCCACCACTCGCGGCCATCAATCAACCTGTTCGTATCTCGGCGGATCTGGCCGGAGTTGAGGCGGGCGGAATTGTTGTGGTAGAGGGTAAGAATGTGAATACAGGAAAAAGTATTGACATTGCCCTAAAAGCAGATGGAGGAGACCAATTTTCCAATGTCTGGATTCCACCCAATGATGGGGATGGGGTTTGGAATTTTAAATTAAGACAGCCAAAAATAGCGGAGACACCCGAGGCAAAACTTACCGTGGTGTATGAGGATCAAGAGCAGTCGAACGCCACCCCAGATCACGAAACACTCGAAAAACTAAGCGCCGCCACCAAAGGAAAAGTGATCGAGCCTCGGAATATGGAAATATTGGAAAAACTCCTACCCAACAGATCTTTTGTAACCAAGAATCCAGTACAGGTTCAACTTTGGAATCAATGGCTTGTGTACGCGATCTTGGTGGCGGTGATGGCTGTGGAATGGATTGGTAGACGGCTTCTTCAATTAATGTGAATTTTTGTTTCTAAAAACTTGGATTTGATTGCTACGCTTGAATCAAGGTGTTTTGTGAAAGAAATTACAAATATAATTTCAACACTTCGAATAAAAATCATCGCCCTAAACCGCGTCCGGGCGCTCTGTATTTATATCGCCGCGCTCTGTGTTTTTCTTGCTGGCGTGACCGCGACTGATTATTTAATTCACTGGCCATGGCTGGTTCGAACACTGATTTTGTTCTGTGGAATATTGATTTGTGTGCGGGTGTTTCAAAACCGTTTTTGGCCTTTATGGAAACAACAACTACAAAACACAAGCATCGCTATTCGTTTAGAGGAGACGGAAATACAACTTAAAGGATTGCTGGCATCCTCCGTTGATTTCGAAGCGCAAAATATTTTTGATAAAGACCCGCTCGCCATGGAGGTAACGGAGCGCGCTAAAAGTATTTTAAAAAGTATTCGTATCGCAAGACACATCCAAACAAAGCCCGCCATTCACGCGGTTCTCATGGTGTTGTGCGCGCTGGCGGCATGGTCGGTTATGTTTTTGTTACAGCCACAAATCACCATGATTGCGCTAGAGCGAACAGTGCTTCCATGGAATAAATCAGAGTGGCCGCCACGTCTCTACATCCACTCGGAAATCACAAATACATACGCCGCCAAAGGAGAAACACTCCTATTGAAAGCCAGGGCGGATGAAAATCAAAAACCAATTAGTGGGATGAGAGTGCACGCCATCTGTGAGGTTGTTGAAAAAAACGGCAACACATCCATTCATAAACTGGAAATGGCTGAACAAAGTGATGGGTCGTGGGAAAAAACATTTGTGGCGGAAGGTGAAACACTGAATGTCTCTTTTGTCATTGATGAATTTAGAACAAACTCAAACGTGATACATGTTGTGGAGCCACCAGATATTCTTGGCGCCAAACTCTCGATCACCCCCCCACAATACGCCGCGAATAGACGGGAAAAGATTGAAATAAAATGGGATGGAGCAACCATGCCAACACTTCCCGCCGTGTTGGCCGGAGCCACTGCGCAGTTGCAAATAAATCTCTCAACAGAGGTGGTGCCAACCCAAACAACCAATGGTGAAATTGATACCGAGTGGCTTTCGCGCACCATCCGCCCAGGCGATGTTTCCAGCAGTAGTACGGGTCAAAAATTTATCTACGCATTCAAGGTTCAAAGCCCAACACAATGGATGATCTCGTGGACCTTGAATGAAGATGTCGATTTAATAGTGGATCCAATTGACCAGAACGGAATTCGCGGCCGCGAGCCCCTGCGCGCTCAAATACAAGTGGTGTTGGATCAAGCACCAACCGTGTTGGTTGTAGAGCCAGAACAGGACGAGGTTGTTACAAAAATAGCCACCATTACAACAACTATTCAAGCGAAGGACGATCTTGTTCTTGAATCCATCGGGTTGCAACTGGACCGTCAACAGCGATCAGGCGAGCCGCAACCTAAAAAAATTGAGAGCAAAGAAATTTCGGTGGATCAAATCGAGGGCGAATTTAAATCCACGCTTGAATTGCGAGGCATGGAACTGAACAACGGGGACACGCTTCTTCTTCGTGGAACAGCGGGTGATTTGTATGAAGAACAAGGAAACAAGCGCAAAAAATCAACCAGCGAACCAAGGTTTATTCGCGTGGTTGATCAAGATGTCTTTGAGAAAAAAATACGACAAGAAACCAACAACCTGCGCCAAATCATCGCGCGGATAGAGGTGGCCCAGAAAGAGGCAATGAATGAAACAGAAAGTGGAAATAAATCACAATCCCAAAAAAACCTCAGTGATCGAATAGATCAAGCGCAACAAACAGCGGGTCGAATTATAAATCGGCTGGATCAAAATGGAATGAAGGACTCAAACATAGCTGACGCCATGAAAGAAGTTGATGAACAGGCGTCGCTTGCCTCAAAGCACAGCCAAACAGCATCCCAGGAACTTCGACAAGCCGCCGAAGGCAAACAGGACGCGATACACAAAGCCACGCAAGAGCAGGCGGAAACACTGAAAGCGATCCAGGCGATGTTGGATGTGATTGATCAAGATGACGAATCTCTTGGCGCACAACAAAGAACAGACAAACTGGCAGAGACGATTTCCAAGTTGAGAAAAGATCTTGCCGAGATAGCTCGAAATACCGCGGGCAAAAACACCGAAGAGTTATCAACAGAAGATCAAGCCCAACTTCGCGGGCAGGCGGAAAAACAAAGAACCGCATCCCAGGAAGTTCGCGCTCTTCTGGAGGATCTACAAGAGCGTTCACAACGCACCAAGGAAAAAGATAGATCTTTATCCGAGGCTCTTCAATCCGCGTTGAATGAGGGACAGCGTGGTGGGGCGGAAAAAAAGATGCAGGAAGCCGCGGACAGAAGCGAAAAAAACCAAACCGGAGCCGCCGATGATTCCATGCAGGGAGCGGCCGAGACAATAGAAAAAATAAAAAACGCGCTTAAGTCGGATCGCCAGGCAAAAAAAGAAGAGCTCAAGCGACGTTTATCAAGTCTGATTGAAACAATTCGTGAACTTGTGAATCAAACCGAGAATGTTCAGGGACTGCTTGACACACACAAACAGGCAATCAGGTCAACGCAAGTTGAGACAGAAAAAAAATGTGAATTAGTGGCCCGCAACACATCTGCCGCAACGGAAGAATCTAAGAGTGGTGGACGGGCCACCGAAGCCACAACAAAATTACTGGAAAGAGCGAGCGGCTTTCAGGACGCCGTGGTTCAGGCCATGCGCAACGCGCAACCACTTATTGATCCCGCAAAAGAAGCCAGTTCGCGCGCTCTTGAATTATTGAAGGAAGCTTTGGTGAAAACAGAGTCGCTTAAAAAAAACCAAGATGAGCAAGAGTTGGAGAAGGAGCGAGATGAACTTGCGAAAAAATATATGGAATACGCCGCCGTAGAAAAATCTATCCGCCAAGAGGTGGCGCGTATTCTTCCGCCCGACGGAAACGGGCTGAATCGAAGAGCGGTGGCGACATCCCGAGAAATGTCGCAACGGCAGGAAACATTGCGCGAGAATGTTTCTGACATTTTAAATAAAACAGAAACCACAAAAGAATCCCCCGTTTTTGTGAAGACACATCAACTTATTGACGATTGGATGAAGGCTTCACGTGACCAAATGAGTGAAACCACTCCAACATTTGAAACCGTGGCCTTATTGGATTTTACAATTGAATCACTTCAAGGACTTTCTGCGGCATTGACGGACCCGGAGCAAAAAGATGAGCCATTTTCTAACAATCAATCCCAGAATGGTGGCGGCGCGGGCGAGGATGGTGGCGGCGCGGGCAAAAAGAAAAAAATTCCACCCATAGCCGAGTTGCGTCTTATTCGCGAATTGCAGGCGCAAATTAACAGGCGCACAAAAATAATCGAAGACACAGACTTGAATTACCCAGGTGTTGCAAAGGCAATTACCGATCTTTCTCAATTGCAAGAAAATGTGCGCATGCTTGGTGAAGATTGGATACAACGGATGAAAAAAATGTCATCCCAAGAGAATTCCAATCCACAAAATCCAGATACAAATAAAAAAGACAGCGCAACCAATGGAATTGGATTTGTATTCAACAATAACTTTGTCCTTGCCTTTGTGGCGCAGTCGAACACGCAACAGGCCACACAAACACCAATATCCACGGATGACAAATCAAATTCAGGGACCACCACTCCCCCGCCCACAAAAACACTTGACGAACTTTTAGGCATCGCCGGCAGTGGTGGTGAAAAAGCCGCTCAAGCTCAACAAAAAGAAAGGCTTGAACAAGGACTGCAAGAGGGTTCTTTGCAGGATCTAGCGGATGCCGCAATGGCTGACATGAAATTAGCCCAACAACTTTTTGACAAGGATCGCGATCTTGGAATGGGAACACAGCGGGTTCAGGCGCAAGCTCTTTCTCGTCTTGACGCGTTGATCGAAGCGGCCGTGAAGTTTGAAAAATCTCCCACTGGCAAATCCAAACCAAGCAAGTCTAAAAAAGATTCATCCGAATCTGGATCTTCAAAAAAACCTGGTGGAGATGAAACAAAGGATGAAGCAAATGCGGGCAATAAAGATAAATCCGATACGACAAAAAATGCGGATGGAACCAGCAAGGAAACGGCGCAACGCAACAACAACGGCACCCCAGGCGACGAGATCAATCCACCCGAATTTATGGACGCCCAGGCTCTAGGCGAATCTGAAATAGATGAGTCCCGAACAGAGTGGGGACACCTGCCCAAACGCATTCGAGAAATTATGTCTCAAAGCAGACGTGACCGAATTAGTGCGCTCTATCAAAAAGCCACCGAAGCCTATTATCGACGCATGGCAGAGGAGCGTGCACCATGAAAAAAACTTCAATTCAAACTTTTATTTTACCCCTTGTATTTTTCAGTGTTGGCATGAATTCAATGCGCGCGTTTTCATTTCAGGATTTTGCGCAACAAAGCGAATCACCACAACAGAAATCAAATGACGCCGCGCCACAAGGCGATACTCAAAATGCAAACACAAAGGCCGAAAGCACAATCCCCGCCAAGGCTGAATCAAAACCAAATCCAAACACAAACCAAGTCATAGCTCCAAAATTAGTGGAGGGGATTGACTTGGATAAACCGCGCCCCGTTGATGTTGGCGCAAGCGCGCAAAACGCCCCAATGGAATCGGAGTTGAATCGCGCCACGGAGGAATCTGTTCGGCGTGGACTACGTTATTTGGCGAGTCTGCAAAATGATGATGGATCGTTTGGCCGCGGAAGATTTGCGCGCCACGCGGGTATCACATCGCTTTGCGCCCTCGCCTTCATGTCTGATGGGCATTTACCTGGTCGCGGCGTATATGGAGACAATGTTCGAAAGGCATTAGAGTTTGTTTTAAGCAGTGCCACGGAAACAGGTTTGCTTGCGTCGGAAAATAACCACGGGCCAATGTATGGACATGGATTTTCAACTCTATTTCTTGGTGAAATTTATGGAATGAATCCAGAGGATGCGCGTGTTCGAGATGCGCTTACTCGAGCCGTAGAATTGATCACAAACAGTCAAAACGAAGAGGGTGGCTGGCGATACAACCCTGTTCCATACGACGCTGACATTAGCGTGACAATTTGTGAGGTTATGGCGCTTCGAAGCGCGCGCAACGCCGGAATTAAGGTTTCAAAAGAAACAATCGATCGAGCGATTGCCTATGTTCGCTCTTGCCAAAATAGCGATGGCGGTTTTCGATATATGACAATGAGCGGAACAAGTGCGTGGCCCAGAACCGCCGCTGGCGTGGCCAGTTTATTTTACGCGGGCGTGTACTCCGATGACTCCATAGAACGTGGTTTGAATTATTTAGAGGGCGAACGAAACGCGATGGGAGCAAATTCCTACAGCGAGGCGCATTATTTTTATGGACACTACTACGCCGTTCAGGCCATGTATTTAGCCGGCGGAAACCGGTGGAATAATTGGTGGCCGCGCATTCGTGATGAGATGATTTCTAAACAGGCCGACAGCGGCGGTTGGATTGATTACCAAGCGGGACAGGCTTATAGCACATCAATGGCGCTGATTGTTTTGCAAATACCTAAGCGATATCTTCCAATATTTCAAAAATAATGGGTGGAAAAATTAAAACAATTTTACTCGGCGGATTTTTATTTATTTCATTTGCGGCAGGCGCCGATGATTCATTGATATTTGAACCAATCATTGGCGGAATCAATCCACACGCGATGGTGCAATCCACACCAAATCCAAACACATGGCTTGGATGGTGTGGTGTTCGAATACAGCAACAAAAAAAACTCAATCAATC
Organism: uncultured Planctomycetia bacterium; assembly: GCA_937919205.1. Lineage (GTDB taxonomy): Bacteria > Planctomycetota > Phycisphaerae > Phycisphaerales > SM1A02 > SYAC01. The sequence continues at coordinate 14,432 of CALFOZ010000161.1, read as the reverse complement.
AAACAGATCAGAGCAAACAAGTTATTACATCACCACCGACGGACAAAGAATCGCGGGCAAATTTGAATTAGACACGATCAGGGCGTCATGGAGAAGCGGCATTCTGTTATCCACACCAATTGACTTAGAAAAAACACTATCAATTGGCTCATTCACTCTTGGTCAAACCCAGCAAAAATCAAAGGACTCTGTGCATCTTGTGAATAACGATTGCTTGGACGGGTTTGTTAATTCAATAGACATGACCAATGGTGTGGGTATTGAGTTGGGTGGCTCAAAAGAGAACAACGACGCAAATTTAAAAAATAAAATCACATACATACCAATACATCGAGTGGCGGAGATTCGTCTTTCGACTCAACCCCAAAAACCAACCGGGTGGCGTTTTTGGCTTGTAGATGGAAGTATTTTAGACGCCGATTCTTGGACCGATGTTCAAAACCAGTGTCGTTTGAATAAACCACACGTTGCTACGGAAATGGAAAGTGCAAGCACGCCATGGACAAATATTTTGGGTATGGCTCCCAACACCAACACTATTTATCCACTTACAGCATCTTCATGGAAGTCGATTGATGTTGATCAAAACCCAAATCCAAGACTTTCACCACCAACAATCACCACAGAATTTATAGCCACCGCGTTTGATGCGATGCCAATGAATATTCATGGACCCGGCGTGTTTCGCTTTGCGACACCAACGCCAAATTGCACACTGGCCACATCGATACACATTCCACCACAACTGATTAAAAACATAGAGTGCCGTGTCACCATCACGTGCGGCGCCAAGATACTTTGGCAATCAAAGATCAATTCGCAATTCAAGCCAATTTGTCTTCGTCTGCCAATCACGCAAGGAGAATTCACAATCCAACTCGACGAGTCAACCCACGGCGCGTTTGGGTGCGCGATTCAGTTGAAAGACGCCATTCTTATTTCGGATACGTGTGGCAATGCATCTCAACCCAACACCCCCCCACCCACCGCTCCAACAAAATCCGAAAAGTAGTTTTGTTGTGAATTTTATTTTCAAACCAAGTGACACGCAACGCGCCATCGCGACACGTCACTCCACGGGCGCGATTTTGAACAAGCGATTGAATTCGATCAAATGAAAAACGTCGAAATCCAGTGCTTTGAATCAGGGTGCATGAATCTACATTGGTGATCAATTCAGAAACACCATCCGACCACGCCCCATGGTGGGGCAACTCCATAACCATCGATGGAGTGAAATCTGCCGATGTAAGCACGTTTGCAATCGCCTCGGTTTGAGAGTCTCCACACAACGTCAACCAAGACATGTTTGAATCAGATTGAAATACAACATACGAATTCTGTTGTGGAGCAATTTGAAAGACCAGGCTTCCATCATTCACAATTCGGCTGTGATATCCAGCCTTGGGGTGAAGAACCCGCCACACAAATCCGCCAAAATCCAAGGTGTTTCCCGCCACAAGAGTTTCCAAACGCAGATTATGTTTGTGTAAATTTTCAATCAATACCCCAACAGCGCTGTTGGGAGATTTTATTGCGGCAAACGACTCGCTGGTAAATACGCGGTCAATAGTGAAAGCGTCCGCAATTTCTGGAAGGGCCGAAAAGTGGTCAAGGTGTGGATGTGAAATAATTACGGCATTGAATTTTTCGCATCCAATTGCCTTTAACGCGGGCACAACAAGTTGAGAACCACCACCCCTTCTAGAAATAGTTCCGGCATCGAACAAGACACATGAACTTGGTGTTTCAACAACATGCGCGCTTCCATTACCAACAGAAATTGTTGTCATTCTAAGCTTCCAACCCAATTCTGACCCCGAAATTACTGACGTTGGAAAAAAAATTGCCGCCACAAATAAAAATATAAATAAACATAACCCAACGCGTCGAACCAACGCCACACCAGACAACCAACACAACGCAAGCGCAGTAAGTTCGGCAATCGACCACCACCACGGAACCACGCCCCCGCGAATATTTGCCGCGGGAAGAGCGCAAACGCATTCAACAAGCCATAAAAAAAGGCCGGCAAAAATTGAAAGCGGATATCCCAACACAAAACCGACCCACGGAATTCCGCCAATCAAACACGCCAGGGATGCAAGCACCGTGATCGCCGCCGCAAGGGGCGCAAGAATTGTGCTTGATAGGGCCGCCCACATGGAGACGCTTCCAAAATGCGACTCGGTGATTGGCGATGAAACCAACCACGCGGCAATACTTGCGGAAAATGCTGTTGTAAGTGATCGCGCGATGAAACTTTGAGTGAAATTTTCAGCGCACGTAAATAACGTAAACGGAAACAAAAGCATTTTCGCAATTGGTCCACTTCCGTATCTCAATGCAAGAACGGCGGCGTAACTTAATTGAAATCCAGGATTCCACGCGGCCCACGGATCACAACACAGCGTAAAAATAGCCGCAATAGCAAGCATTCCATCCGCGCGCCATCCGCGATCACAAGCCACCGAAACACCAACCAATATTCCAGCAATCCCCGCCCGTAATACCGATGTTTCAACATCAACAACAAATAAAAATACGATAGAGGTTGTCATTAAAAACCAACCACGAACAAGCCATGGAAAGCGTAAAAATTCCATGCACATCCAAACCGCACCAAACAACACCGCCAAGTTGAACCCACTTATGGCAAGAAAATGACTCAGTCCACCAGTGGAAAAAATTTGTCTCAAACCCCTATATCCAGACAATTCCCGACCGGTGGTCATGGCTACAATAAGTGTTTGTGTTTTTTGGGGCGCCACCCCCGTAAGACAATGCAAAATATTAAAATCAACCCATTCGCAGACTTGTTTACGAAATGAATAGTACAACTGATTTGTTTGATTGGCCCTTTCAAGTATTTCCAAATTTCCAGCGACCGACAAATTACCGCCCCGGCCGGTTCTAAATGAGCGCACCCTAAAATCAACTTCTCCGGGATTGTGTGGTTGATCAACTCCGCGAAACCAACCGATGCCCTTGACGATATCTCCAACAGAAAATGCAGAGCCATCACCATCAATGAACAATGTGATCACCCCAGAAAAATAAACGCTCGCCCCATTGCTCACCGATCGAATGACTTGTGCCGTGGCGCGAAATCGCGGCGGTTCGATTGCGTTTTGAAATCTATCCAACAGATCAATATCAGAGGTATCTGGCTGTTGAAATTGCTCCATCAACGTGGCGTGAAATTGAACAAAAACTGCGTCAGAACCTGTTGCGGAGCGGATATTTCCGATCGTCTCCCTTGTTGACGCATGTCCACCCCACGCCGCGCCAAATAAAACAATCGAAAAAAATATCGATGCAAGCGCCGCCCTGCCCCGAAGCACAAACGAAAGAATTGTCAGGCAAACTGAAACAACAATACATGCATCAATCCACAACTCCGCAGACGACCCAGGGCCAAATGATAAGCCAATTGATATGGATGCAGTGAATACAAGTGCAACAAGAAGTCCATAGATTCCGTTGGGCATGCATACAGAATGGGCACAACGCGAAGACGTATTTAAATTTCGTGCTGTTTTTCTTTAAATTATTGATTTGAAAGCGTAATCGCTGTTTCAAGAAGTGAATTGACGCGCCCGGAGTGGATTGCCTCTGCCGCCAATCCCGCGGCCGATTTGGGATCATTAGCCTTGTCCGCCACCATCAATCCAACCGCGGCGTTGATTAACACCAAATCCAATTCTGCGCCCCGATCAACTCCTGAAGCCAATCTTCGAAATAAGGTTGTGGCGTCTTCAAGATTTTTCACACCCTTCGGCGCGGTCGCATGTCGCTGAATTCCAAACTGCTCGGGTTCAAAAACAATATTTCCCATCACCCGTCCGCGAACAACCTCTATTGCGTATGTTGTATCGCTTACGCTCAACTCATCAAATCCATCAGCGCTGTGAACAACAAATGCTTTTATGGCGCCACGACGGGCAAGAACTTCAGCGACGGGCTCCATTAAATCACGGCTCCAAACACCAACCACCTGACGCAACGCGCCGGCGGGATTTGCAAGCGGCCCAATTGAATTGAACAAAGTAGGCGCGCCAATCGCCTTGCGCGCTTCCGCCGCAAACCGTGCCGCCGGATAATATTTTGAAGCTAAACAAAAACAAAATCCGCATTCTGCCAACATTTTTACCTGGATGTCTGGTTCGGCTTGAATATTCATTCCAAGCGACGCAAGCGTTTCAGAGGAACCAAAACCGGTGCGAGAGCGGTTTCCACTTTTTGCAACAACACCACGGCAGGCGGCAATCACAAGAGCGGCGAGCGTGCTTACGTTGAGCATTTTTGGCGCGCCCCCGGTTCCAGCCGTGTCAATAATTTTTTCACACGCAATGTTTGTTTGAATAAGCGTGGTTGTTTGAAGCAGAGCCTGAACACCACCAAATATTTCCGCGCTGGTGGGAATGTGCTGGGATAACAACCGCAACCACCGCTCAATCATGGATGTTTCAATTTGTCCACTCAATATTGCTGACATGGCATCGCCCACCTGTTTGGAGGTGAGCGAGATATTTTTTTCGGCGACATCAATCGACGCCTGCATGGATTTTTTGGGATTGAAATCGTCCGTCATAGTTTGTATGCCTTGATCAATTTGTTAACTTTTGGCTGTTCTGGATTTTGTAAAATTGATCGTTGGAAAGCGGATTTTGATGATGCCTGAAGATTTTCATCAACCTTGCCACCAATAAGCCATTCGTTAAGAAGATTAACGCCAACACCATTCCACGCTGGCCAATGCTTTGGATCCAAACGAACCGCCTCGCGATATGCCCAAAGACTTCTTTCATAATTTTTAACGCGAAAGTATGCCCAACCAAGCCGTTCGAAACTATTGGCGTTTGGCGCCAACTTCACCAACAACAAGGCCGCATTCACGGCCTCCCTATACCGCTTGCTTTGTGCGTAGGCGTTCAACAGGTTGGTTAAAAGTTGGGGTGTTGGCTCCATTAATTCCGCGGCCAATTCATATTGTTGAATGGCAAGATCTGACTTTCCTGAAAGCTCATACGCCACTCCCAGGTTTATTCGCGCCACTCCAGAATCAGGCTTCAACTTCACGGATTTTTCCGCAAACACAATCGCGCTTCTCGCCTCATCCAGTTGTAAATACGCCGTTGCCATATTTAAATTGGCGTCAAAATCATCAGGACGAACAAGTAGGGCGCGGTGATACGCACGAATGGCATCCACTAAACGATTGAGAATCTGCAACGCTTTACCGCGCCCAAACTGCGCCTCAAAATTTTCTGAATCAAGTTCAGCGGCGTTGGAAAATGCGCTTTCCGCCTGTGTCCAATCCTGCTTTTGCGATTGGGCCCGTCCAACTCCCACCCACGCCTCAGGAAGTTTTGGATTTTCTTGCAATATTTCTTGAAATATATTCAGGGCGTTGTCGTAATTTCCAATATCCATGAATTGGTTTGCCACAGAAAGTTGCGCCGCTTCTTGGGCGCTAGGCGTGGCCACGCTGTTTGGCATGTAAATGGTTTCACCTGGCGTTTCCCCGCGAATTTGATCCAGTGTTCTTGTTTTACAACCAGTATTGATCACAATCTGCAACACGGCAAGTAGCACGGCCAACACTGGAATATTTTGAATAGACCAACCCGCGCCAAGATTAGGTTTGTGTGGTGGCCAGACCGATTTGTTCTTCATTGCCCATCGCAACCTATCCGCATTTTCCAAATCCCAATCACGGCCCTGACACAAGCCTTCTTTTGGGGTTTCAAGAATCATGGGGATATTCTTCCATAATTTCAAGTTTGTGATTGCATGAAAACACGCCGCGCCACAAGCTCCACCAAGAATGTGCGCGTGCCTATCTTTGCGGCTACCACAAGCAAATTGAGAGTCGTTTGCATGAATAACGCGAACTTGCTCAAGCCCCAGATATTTTTTTATGAGTTTCAATGTTGTTTGCGCGTCCTTGGTCGTGTCCATTCGGTATCCAGCCGCCACGGCGTGGCACGTGTCAATACAAAAAGAAATTCTATCCGCCTCATCAACACGATCGCGCGTAGCCGCAAGTTGGTTGAAATTATATCCCAGCGTGGTACCTGCCCCAACCGTATTTTCCAGACATGTGATTACTTTGTATCCAGGCAGATCTGCGTGCAGTTGATTTAGGCTGGCCGCAAGCCGCTGAATGCCAGCCAATTCCTCCGGGGAGGGTTGAGCGTTTAAGTTGTTGCTTTCCTTTGGCGATCTTTTTTGGCCAAGGTGCGCGCCTGGATGCATAACACACAAACCAATGCCAAGCATTTCACAACGCTCCAATTCACTTCGCTGTAGCGCGATGGATTTATTTCTAGCCAACGCATCGGGGCTTGCAAGATTTACCAAATAACTATTGTGGCTCACCACACGATGGTCGTGTGGTTTGTCCCACCCAGCGGCGCGCAAGGCTTGAACCCAATCCAAACACTCCTCCCGAGATGGTTGGCGTGGTTTCCATTGGCGTTGATTGGCGGTGAATAATTGAACACAATCAAGACCAAGCTTGGTTGCTGAACGGATCGCGTTACCAACTCCGCCAGCGGCGCTTCGGTGCGATCCAATTCTCATTGTTCAGACTGTCTTTTTAGATTCCAAAGATTTTGCGGCCGCAACAATACGTTCCGCTGTTCGCACCGCCGCGAATCCAGCCTCGGCATCGGCGAATGGTTTCCTACCCGTGTGAATGGCGTCTATAAAATCCTCCAACTGCAATTTCAGCGGCTCTCCAACCTTCACATCCAGTTGATCAACCGACACAAGATCCAGCCAATTCACACTGCTTAAATCCTCGCCATTTGTAAGGCTTTTTTTTACAGAGCTTAATTTTTCTTGGTTCGCCGTTTTGCGAATCACAGTTCCCTTGCGTTCCACAAAGTCGGCGCTTGTATACGCATCTGAACTAATCAACCGAATCTTGCGCTCTGTCTTCAGGGCCAAACGACTGGCGGTGATATTGGCCACGCAACAGTGACCATCTGGTCCCGGCGCAAACGTAAGACGCGCGTTGCACACATCCTCGCTGTCACCAAGCACGCTGACCGCGCTTGCATGCACCTCCGATGGTTCACGTTCAAGCAACATCAACAATAGATCAAGATCATGAATCATCATGTCAAGAACAACTCCAACATCAACGCTACGAAATGTCATTGGACTAATGCGATCAATCTCAATGAATCTAGGCATATCCAAATTTAGTTTGCGTATGGCAACCATAACTGGGTCATAGCGGACCACATGTCCAACCTGCAACGTCGCGCCCGACTTCGCGGCCGCGTCGGCAATTGCTCGCGCCTCAACTACGCTTGGCGCCAGTGGCTTTTCAATCAGACAGTGAACTCCCTTGGCAAGCAAGGCCTCGGCGGCGGCGCGGTGATGAATAGTTGGAGTGGCAATCACCACACAATCCACGCCATGCGCAATAAGTTGATTTACATTTGCAAATCCCTCGCCACCATATGTTTGCTTCATCTCATTGCGCCGCGACTCATCTGGGTCAACAACTCCAACAAGTTCAATGCCTTGAATTTGCGTGCCCAAACGAATGTGGTGGCGACCCATGCGCCCAGCGCCAACAACGCCGTATCGAAGTATTTTTTTGCTCATCACTGTCTCTCAGGATAGTCACTTTGGTGTGGAATATCGCTCCGAATTTTGTTTGGCCAGGCGCTCCTCGCGGGCAAGCGACTCATATGAATGCGTGAGACAATTCATCAGATCCCAAGCCAAACTGACTGCAAACAATACGCTCACCAGCATGGTGAGCAAAGCGCATATCCAAATAAATTGCTGAAAGACCACAAGGCTTTCACTTTCATAACACACATACAAAACCAGCAGAGACAGAAGCGCGATAGACCAGTAAAAATACACATATATTTTTTGCATAAGGTCACTGCGCAGATACAGCGAGATGTTTGAGAGATGAAGTAAAACAATCGACCATCCCATCAATGCTGGTATGAGTAAACAAGTCGTCAACACATCCCAAGCGCCTGGATCTATTTTTTGATGTACCACATTCGGTGACGCAGGTTGACTTGTTGTGTTGAGATTGACGACAAAGAAAAAGCACACGGGCCAAAATAAAATTCCGCATGGCAAGATCCATTTTCGAACACGCGACTGCCGGTGCAGTCCCCACAAGTCCGATCCTGGACCATTGATTGCTATTTGCCATAAATATGTGGCGATGGGCGCGACAATAAAAAAAGGAATAAGGCTCCATGTTGTTGTTGAGAAACGAACAAGTCTGATTTTTTGCATGACATCATACGAAAATAGAATGAACAACAATAACGAAAGCGCCAATAGAAAAGCCGCAAAGACACATCGTCGAACAATTGGCCAGACAATAATCGGCCCAGCGAGATGAAGTTCGCCCTCACGCCACTTGTTTTGATGCACAACTGGATAGCCACATTCCGGGCAACGCTTAGGAATAGGTGGTCCAACAAGTTGATACCCACACTTCATGCAAAATTTTTTTTGTTTTTGCGCTTGCATCATCAAGCGTGGTGAATTGGATCGGTTTGATTATTTGTTTTTATACCGGATGCCAAATCACGGTTGACATATGCAACAGCATTTTTAAATATGCCAAGTCCAAGCGTGTCCCCCAAGCGGATGGCGTGCGGCAGGCGCGTCCACCATGGGTGCTGGGTCCAACGCGTGAAACGCTCTGGGTGCGGCATAAGCCCAAACACCAAGCCGCTCGTATCACAGATACCAGCAATGGAATTTGTACTGCCATTAAAGTTTTCGTTCGACGCATAACGTAAAGCAATTTGCCCGCATTTTTCCAGGGTTTCAAGCGTCTTGGCGTCCGTCATAAAGCGCCCCTCACCGTGCGCGCTTGGAAGCATGTCGCATTGCGGCTTGGTAGAAAGTCCGCGCGTCCAAATACATTTGGTGTTGCTTGGAATTTCCACGCGAGTCCACGCATCATGAAAGCGCTCGCCAATATTTGTGGCCAGCGCCACGGTTGGGGCGGCGGCTGTACGCGGCCACACACCAAGCTGCGCATGATTTGTTGAACTTATAGTCGCAGATACTGGCGAATTTAAATTCACATCAACACATGGACCAGGCAACAACCCGGCTTGCACCGCGATTTGAAAACCATTGCATGGACAAATGATTGGAGTACCACGCGCAATCGCCGCGGCAATTGCTGGATACATTTCCTGGCGCATCAACGCCGCCATAATTCGTCCAGCCGCAATGTCGTCGCCATAACTAAATCCACCGGGCAAACCAATCAACGCAAACTGATCCACCAAAGTTGGATTGCGAATAAGCCTTGAAAGTAAAATAGTTTCTGGACGCGCGCCCGCCGCAGAAAACGCCTGCGACAACTCAAGGTCGCAATTAATTCCGGGAGCGCTCACAACAAGGGCTTTGGGGGATTTCATGGTTTACCAGTTCCCCCCCGCGCTTTCCCAGGCGGCGCGCAAATGGCCAACGGCTATTTTTTCTTCACCCACCACAAGCAAGCCTCCGTTGTTAAATTCACCAATGACGGCGTGGGCGACACCGGCAAGCATGGCTGTGACCGAAGCAATATGTTCTGGCGCCACCTCAAGTAAATAACGACTTGGTGTTTCGCTGAATGCGCGCGCCTGAATTGGAATAGTATTTTTACACGGAACATTCTGCAAATGAATGTCAACACCAAGGTCACCCGCAAACGCCATTTCAGCGGCGGCCAACAATACACCGCCCTCACTTGCGTCGTGCGCGCTTGCCACACAACCAGATGCAATGCACACAGCAACCGCGTGCGCAGTCTTTGGACCCGTTTCTAAATCAACCATTGGTAATTGCATGTCAAAGCCCGCGCAATCACCCAGCATGGATCGGTGTGATCCACCCATGCGCGCATCGGTGAAACCCACCAAAATCAGTGAGTTTCCAGCCATTTTTGCGTCCATGGTGATGGCGTGTTCAACGTTGGCAACAATTCCCAAACCAGAAATAAGCAGTGTTGGCGGAATGTGAATGGTCTCGCCACTTTCAGTGGTGAACTGGTTGTTGAGCGAATCCTTTCCACTAATAAACGGCGTGCGATACGCAATCGCGCCATCCAAACAAGCCTCCGACGCGCGCACCAAACTTCCCATGTGGCGCGGGTCTTTGCAAGAAGGCCAACAGAAATTATCCAGAATGGCAATCTTGGTTGGATCGGTTCCAACACACACCAGGTTGCGCACGCATTCATCAATTGCGGCTAGTGTCATGATGTATGGATCCGCGGCAAGACCAGTTGCCAAACCATTGGCAATAGAAACTCCGCGCGTTGAATGCACTAGTGGTTGCAACACGGCGGCGTCACCAGGCGCGCCAAACTTCCCAACAAGCGGCTTGATGACACTGGTGCCCTGAACCTCATGGTCGTATTGGCGAATGATCCACGCTTTGCTTCCAATGTTGGCGTGAGCTAGAAGCGCGCAAAGTGTGTTGAGTAATCCACCACCAACACGTGTTGGCACACCAACTGTCTCACTAGCAGGCGAATCAGTAGAGGAACTTGTTGTCACGTCCATTGCCCCACCCTTGGCCACGCTTACTGGCCCATACCGCGCGTGCCAATCACCATCCCACACGGCTTCACGCACGGGATTTGGCAATCCGCCATCAAGAAATTCCATGGACAAACGCCCCATTTCCAAACCGTTCCACAACAAAATTAATTCCTTGTTGGGCGTGGCAAACTCGCCCAAATCACACAAGGTCACTCCGTGATCGTCACACAAACTTTGCAGGGCGGCGATGTTTGCAACCGGCACAGAGAGCACCATGCGTTCTTGCGCCTCACTAATCCAAACTTCGGTTGGAGTAAGTCCGTCGTACTTCAGTGGCGCGCGATCAAGATTCACAAGCGCGCCAATGTCTTTACCCATTTCTCCAACCGCGCTAGAAAATCCACCCGCGCCGCAATCGGTGATGGCATGAAAGAGCGGCTTATTACCGGCGTCGCGCGCCGCAAGAATGGCGTCTAGGGTTTTCTTTTGCGTGACAGGATTTCCAATTTGCACCGCGTGACCAAACTCATCAGCGTGTGAATCTGTTAATTCGGCGCTGGAAAATGTGGCGCCGTGAATTCCGTCGCGGCCAGTTTTTCCACCAAGCACAACAATCCTGTCGCCCGCGCGCACCACACCGCGAACAAGTTCGCGCGGCAACAAACCAACAACGCCGCAATACACCAGAGGATTTCCCACATAACGCGGATCAAACCACACTCCGCCATTGACGGTTGGAATGCCCATGCGATTGCCGTAGTCGCGCACGCCGGCAACAACTTGGCGCAACACACGCTCGGGTGGCAGGCAACCCTTTGGCACAAGCGCGTCTGGTGGCGCAACACAAAACACATCGGTGCACGCAATCGGCTTGGCCGCAAGACCCGTTCCCATGACATCGCGAATGCAACCACCAATACCAGTGGCCGCGCCGCCGTAGGGTTCGATTGCGCTTGGATGATTATGAGTTTCAACCTTCATGCACAGCGCGTGTGTGTCGTCAAAGGCAATCACGCCGGCGTTGTCCACAAATACGCTTAGGCACCAGTCAATCGCGCCAGGCTTTGTGGCGTCCATAAGTGAATGCGTGGCCGCGGCAACCGTGTGTTTAAGTAAGTTGTCAATCACCATTTCGCCAACGACGCCAGCAACATGGCCTGAAATTTTTCCAGCACGATCCAACAAACTTGGCGAACCCGTGGCAAGCGATTTTTCTTTGTAACTCACGCGGCTCTTTAAAGTTTTGTGAACGCAGTGCTCACTCCAAGTTTGCGCCAGTGTTTCAAGTTCAATCTCTCGCGGCTCACGCGACAGCCCGCGGTAATGCGCCTGGATTGCCAGCATTTCTTGCAGGTCTAAAAACAAATGCGCTTGGCGGCTTAGCTTTTCAAGTTCCGCATGGCCCAAACCTAACAGTGGAATTTCTTTTACTTCAACCGCGCGCGCGGCACCCACGGGAAATTGCGTTGGCATGTACGGCGCCGCATGCACAGCCTGCACAACCGTGTTGGCCAAATACTTTGCCGCAACACTTTCGCCCTGCGCCTTACTCGCGCCAAGAAAGTCCCAGCGATCGCCTGTTTGAACACGCACCGTTTTGCCCACAAGTTTTTTTATCGCAAGCTCCACGCTTTCCGCGGCCGGATCAGTTACGCCAGCAAGCGGGTGAACTTCAATAGTGCATCCAGACTTTGGAACAACAGACGCGCCAATAAACGCATCCTGGGTCACGGGGTCCGCAAGCAATTGCTCGCTAATAAACCGCAGATCGTCGTGACTAAGCTGGCCCGCAAAAAAATAAACCTGCGCGTGATGAATGTCCCCCACGGCAACCGCGCCATCCGCAACCACGCGCTTAAGCAATGAGGAGCCACGCACATCCACACACTTGGGTTTGGGGCGCACTTCAACGCGGTACATTGTCTGGGTGTCGTTTGTGGGGATATGTCTGTCAGACATAAAGCGAGTGTAACGCTGGGCGATCTTTAGAAAATCAACTGAAGCCTGGAGCGAAACACCATCTCACCCTCACCCGACCCGCGCCATCCTGCCGCTGTATCAACATAACTTCCACCCACAGGCGACCCCACGGTCGTTCCAACATCCGTGGTCCATTTTAAGTCTTGACCATCTATGTACCAATTCAATCCAACAGTGACAATGCTTAATGGACCAGATTGATCTTGAGGACCTCCGCTCAGTGGAGTGGCGTTGCTTGATGTCCAATTTGCATATTCGTAACGACTAAAAATTTCAAATTTTGGATCAATATACATGGCGGGCTGTAAAGTAACTCCATAGGCGTTGATCGATCCCAAATCCGCGGCTCTTGGCGGCGATAAAGCCGTAGCTAAATAACTAGCGTTTGATTCAATGTAGTTGTAATACGCCGATGCAAAGAAACTCGCTCCACCAAAATTCCACTGGCCATCAACCGTAACGCTATTCCATGAATTTTCTAGATCCGCGGTTGTATCGGTGGTATTGTAAAAATCAAGTGGCTGGGTTACTTGTCTATGAAACGCCAACCCAATTAATAAGCCCGCCTGCTCACCCATTGGACTGGTGAAACTATTGAAGTCTTCCCACGCACCAAAGGGCTTCCACTCTGTTCGGCTGTTCACGCTGTAGTTGGTTTGTTGCGAGTACCAAGGACTATTAAGTGGTTCAGATCCAACGACTTTAAAATCACCCAATACATTGTCGGTTGCCCCATTGTCCACCGACAAGCGCCAACGCATATCGTCACCCTGAAACTGCAATTCAATTCCTTGTGAGTACCACAATCCATAATTGCGAGACACAATGGATCGACTCACGCCCATTTGATATTGATCAACAACCAACTGTTCGCGCGCATACGGCAAACGATATTGACCAAAGCGCATGCTCCAAGTGTCGCTAAAATTAATTCGTACCCACGCGTCCAGCAACTGAAGTTGGCCGCTTTGGCTTGACTGAACATTGTTGGTTGGATCATTTGAAGCAATTCCCACTGCCTGATTAAACACAAAATTTGTTTTCACCATGAACTCAATCGCGGGGCTAAACACATGGCCCTTGAAAATGAGTTCATTAAAGCCGCCAGATCCAAATCCATAGCGATTTGGAAGTTGATCAAGAGTGGGATCATCTTCGGCTGGATTAATACTGCTCAACATAAACGCGGGCTGAATGAATCCACCCACTTCTAACTTAAAGCGGCCGTCGGGACTGGCTAAAAAGAATCCGTCGTTCCAACCGGCGGTCATGGCGTCCTGGCGCAAACTGGCGCGGCTTTCGGAGTCCGCAAGCACATCTTCAACCACGCCGCGAATTTGCCCGGCGCGTTCTTCGCTTAGCCACTTCTCGCCTTCAATTGCTTTTAGGTCCGCCACTTGCGTGTCTAGCGCCTTGTTCTTGCGCTCCAAAGAATCAATGCGCTGTAGAAGCGCCTCTAGGCTTGCCCCGCCACTGTCCGCCACTTTGGTAGGTGCGGGCGCGGGTTGACCTAGTTCGTCTTGGGCAAGCGCGCTAACAGGCAGGCACAGCGCGCCCGCCAAGCAAGCCAATAGGCCACAGAGTTGCCCCCTATTCAATTGGGGATTAGAGATTGGTTTGGAAAGTGTCCAAAGCATTGATTGATCTGTGGCCTGATTCATATAGCGAGGCTGTCATGGTAACACGATCAAACAACCAACTCCTACAACGCGCGCCCGTGGTTGGCGGTTTATAAATTCAGGTGCGGCTAAATGCAAAGCACAATATAAAGCCAAATTTAAAGCACAACCCAAAGCCAATTTAAATCGGCAAAATAACCAGCATTTCTAAAAAAAAAAGCCGCCCGGCTCCAGAAGGAACCGGGCGGTTGGTCTTGAAACCCTGACAACTACTAGGTCAGGATGGATA
>CALFOZ010000160.1 GCA_937919205.1 uncultured Planctomycetia bacterium | reverse complement strand
AAGCGCTTGGAAATCTCATTGCGTAAATCAATTCCATCATCTTGCCAACCTGTGGTTGTAGGCACCGCCCTGCCATGCATGTTCAAAAGCAAAAACACTCCGCCTGGTTTTAACAAGGCGGCGATCCTGTCCAATTCCTCAAGTGGCTTTAAGACATGCTGTAAAACATAAAAGCTAAAAATAATATCGAAGCGGATTCCGGCTTGGAACATTTGGAACAAACCAGAGGCTTGCACTGCGTTGAAATATGGATGCCACACATATCGATAGGAGGAACTCAACATGGTGGGTGACATGTCCAAACCCCACACATTCAAAGTTGGGCACAAACCCAAAAGTTCCTTGCTCACTCGGCCAATGCCGCATCCGTAATCTAAAATCCGATTGTCAGAACTTGTTTTGGCTTCATTCACCGCCGCGGCGACATACGGCGTTTCCAAAGCCCACCGCTGTTCAGTTTGCTGATCGCCCTCCGGAGTCAAAATGATATTTTTTTGCTGTTCAAGATTCTCGACAAAAAATATGCCTGGGGCGTAAGTTTTAGGATCCATTGAAAGAACGATTATACAAGTCCGCCATGCAAGAAGATTCAGGTTCAAGCGCGCGCGGATTTCAACACTATTCTGCAACCTGTGCCAGAACCCAAGGAATTGAAACCGCCAGAGCAAATGATGTTGGGTGGTCCGCGCCCGCGGCTTGAGGAATTGTTCCGCGTCATCCGCATCGCCACGGAATTTATTCGCGGGTTTCGACACTTGCATTTCGCGGGACCATGCGTCACGGTGTTTGGTAGCGCGCGCTTTCAGGAAGACAACAAGTGGTACCAGCTCGCGCGCCAAGTTGGGGCCGAACTTGGTCGGCGCGGATTCACCGTGATGACTGGCGGTGGTCCTGGAATTATGGAGGCCGCCAATCGCGGCGCGCGCGAAGTGAACGCCCCCACGATTGGTTGCAACATTGTGCTACCACACGAGCAAGTTGAAAATCCATATTGCGATACCACCGTGTGGTTTCGATATTTCTTTATCCGCAAGGTGATGCTGGTGAAATATTCCTACGGCTTTGTAGTTATGCCGGGCGGCTTTGGAACGCTGGATGAATTCTTTGAGGCCATCACGTTGGTGCAAACTAAAAAGATCGCCGACTTTCCAATTGTCTTAATGGGACGCGACTATTGGGACGGACTTTTCAAGTTCATTGATCAAAGACTCATTCCGGAGGGCGCGATCGCGGCCATGGATACGTCGCTGTATCGGATTACAAATAATCCTATCGAAGCCGCTGACTACATCAGCGAAACCGCGCGCCGCAGATTTGGCTTGAAATACGGAGAAAAGGTGGCGCGTCGTTGGTGGCTGTTTGAATAAGAAATTGCAGATTGGATTGCGCTATCTCCACATGCCGCGGGTTCCAAATGTCGCAGGCACTTTGAGTCGTGTCGCCCTTAGACTGCTCTTATGAATCCCGTCGACTTCACGGAGCAACTTGTGATTCGCCTTTCACACACCGACGCAGTGGGCGTGATTTTTTATCCCAAGATTTTTGAGATTGAACAGGAGTTGTTTGAGAAATGGCTAGAAGCCGGTGGGTTCAGTTTGCGCTCCATGCTTGATGGATCGCTTGCGCCAACCCCAGTGGTGCGCTGTGAAAGTGATTATCAAATGCCAGTGCGTGTGGGTGATCGCGTTGCGGCGAAATTAATTGGCGTGCAAGTTGGCCGCAGTGGCTACACGCTGGCGTGGACTTTTTCAGTGGATGGAAATATCGCCATGCGCACAAGCGTGAAACGCGTGGCGATCGATCCAAAATCAGGTGGCAGTATTGATTTGCCCGATGCGTTTCGAAAGTGGATTGTGCAAACGCAGAATCAAACCGCGCCAATTTCTTAAGGCGATTTAATCAAGTTGGCGAAAGCGCTCGCCTTGGGCAAGCCGCCGCGCAAAATCGGCGCGACTGTGCTTCATGCGAGAAGTTTCTTCAATTGGTATTTCATAAAATGCGTCGGGTATGAGATGCGGCTCAAGGCGTTCGCGTAAAAACGCCGCGAACGAAATGTTTGGCTCCGCGCCAAGTTGTACAAACGCAATTGGCCGCATGCCCCACTTTTCATGGGCAATTCCAATCACGCACGATGAGTTAACGCAAGGCAACTCCGCGAGAGCGCGCTCGATGATTTCAGGTTGAATATTGCGGCCACCAGAAATAAACATGGCGTCAAGACGGCCAGCAATGTGAAGGCGGCCATGCGTGTCGATGAAACCAACATCACGCGTGCGCAAAGGAACTGTCAACGGAACAAGAGCGCCGTTGACAAGTGTTCCGCGCGCGAGAGTTGGGCTGGCAATAAGAATTTCATTGTTGGAAGAATCAATTGAGATTTGAATGCCAGGAAGCGGCGCGCCAGCGAGCGTTGCCGCGTCGCCAATGGCAATGGGACCAGTTGCGACTTGCGAAGCGGTTTCAGTCATACCGTAGGTTGCGAACATGGGAAGGCCCTGACGCAGAGCGCGATCGCGCAACGATTGCGAACTTGGTCCGCCACCAAGCATGACTGCTTTGAGTGTGGGTGGTGGTTTATGCGGATCATCCAAAAGTCGCGCGAGTTGCGCGGCGACAAGCGAAATATGCGTCACGCCATTTAGGTCAGACCAACATTTTGGCGCGACGCCGTAGCGAACGCCGCCACCAAGAACAAGTGATCGAACGTGAATCATCAGGCCGCCAATATGCGTGGCAGGAAGCGAGGCATGCCAGAGGTCGCCCGCACCAAACGCGATCGCACGCGCGCCAATTTGTGCGCTTGCCACAAGCGCGTCAATTCCAAGCTCAATCAAGCGAGGCGCTCCTGAGGAACCGCTGGTTTCAATTATGACCGAAGCGGTTGGTGGACATGCGTCAAGATTTATTTTTTGCGCCGCGTGGTCGTGCGCGATTGTTTGAAGCATGTTTGTTGCGCGCGCAACTGCAAGCAATTGTTGGCGGGCAAATGCGGAATGATTTGGCGAAACAAGCAGAACTCTTTCGCCGCGCGACCAAGCAGAACACAGCGTTGACAGCGGATTTTCACCCGCGACAATTTCATATGCGACGATCGCGCCAGCGTTCATAACCAAGCCTCCGCGAATGGAATTGGAAGCGGCGCGCCATCAATAAAACTATCGCGGGCAATCGCTGGCTTGCAAGAATCTTGCGCAAGAAGCGACGCGGTGCCAATTCCGTGGGCGCGTGTGGCGTTTGGAATGGATGCCGCCAAATGAACCGCCATGCGTAGTGAATAGGAACTTTCGTAAGCGGTGGAAAGCACGGCGTCGGCGCTTAGTCGTGCGGCGTCCGCGGCTACGGCGCGAATGGCGTCGAGCGAACCAATCAAAGACATGCGCAATATCCACGCGGCAACGCAACCATCATGGGCCAGCGATTCGCGAAGCGCGCGCGCCTGCGTGGATTGGTCAATAATAGTTTCATCAAGGGCTATTGCAATACCCGTGGATTTTGCAAGCAAACCAAGTTGCGACGGATCACGAAGCGGATCTTCTAGATACTCCACGCGCGAGGCATCAACGCCTTGCAGACGGGCGACACACTCATCGCGCGACAAGAGACGATTTCCATCAATGCGAAACTTGGCTGTTGGCAAAGAGTTGCAGAGCCGCGACAGCAACGCGCGGTCATTGGACTCGTTGTCGCGGCCAAATTTAATTTTTACAACTTTGGCTCCACACAGAGAATCAATCGCCGCTTGATCACACTGTGCGAATGTGCCTGGGAAAAAATGCGCCACTTTCGCGGGCGCCACCGGTCGCGCGCCAAAGCCATTGAGCGTTTCCATGGCGCAGGACAGCGCGAATACAGCGCTTGGCGCGAGCGATTTCATTTCACACAGACCGTTGCTCCAATTTTCAATTGATTCCATGCAGAATTCAAGCGATTCTGAATGAAGACCCGGCAATGGCGCGCATTCACCAAATCCAATGCGCTTTTGGTCACGTACCGTGACAAAAATAATTTCACGGGCGTCAACACCAACGAGTTGTCGCGCTTGCGTTAGAACTGGTAGCGAAACTCGCAGCATCTCTAAATTCATTTCGCTCCCCCGCCCATCCACATACCAAGCGCAAAGGCAACTCCGTAAATATAAAGCAGCGCCCCAAACATGGCGATATTTTTATTCAGCGAAGCACCATCACGTCCCCGTGCGATGGTGATGGATGCTGGCGCGAACACAATCGCGATGAACGAGGCAAGCATGACCGCGGGCGGAAGTTGCAAGACCACCACCGCGAATATAGGAACAACAAATGCGATTGCATGACAGATATAGATTTGCGCGCGGCCAAAGCGTGCGCCAAATCTCACCGCCAATGTTCGCTTGCCATTGCGCAGATCGCCCACGCGGTCACGAAGATTATTTGTGGCAAGCAGACATACGGCGATTGCACCAGAAGCTAATCCACAGACAAGCGCGCTTGTTGTCCACGCGCCATCACACGCCGCGCGCGTGCCAGCCACCGCGATTGGACCAAAGAATGCGAACACGAAAATATCGCCAAGCCCCCTATAGGCAAGCATGAATGGCGGCGCGGTATACGCCACCGCCGCAATCGCGCCACATACGCCAATAATGGCAAAGACAACGCCAGAGTGACTTGCTAGAAACCAAGCAGGAAACACGGCAAAAACAAGCGTAATGCACAACGCCACGCTCATGGCGCGCGGCGTGACAAGGTTGCCACCCACCGCACGCGTGGGTCCAAGTCGCTCGCCAGAATCGGTTCCGCGCACTCCATCAAATAGATCATTGGCAAAGTTGCTGGCGATTTGCAAAAGACACGCGCCAACAAATGCGGCGCACACAAGTTTCCATTGCAGAGTGTTCTTCAATACGCCATCGTGATACGCAAGCGCGCCACCAATCAGTACGGGGCATAAAGATGCTCCGAGTGTCTTGGGTCGAATCGCGGACAACCATACCGCGGCCGTGGACGGTCGCGCCGCATTCATTAAGGCGCGTGCTTTCGGAAATTCGCAACGCGCTTTTCAAGTTGCGCGTTCTTGCCCTCTTTGGCCTCGTCGGTCATGTAATACAACATGGTGGCAAGACCAGAAAGTTCTTGAAGGCCAGCTTGGCCATCGCAATCCGCGTTCAAAGCAACTTTGATCGCACGAAGAGCGGTTGGAGAATTGGCCAGCATCTCGTTGCACCACTGCACGGTGACTTCTTCAAGCTCGGTTACGGAAACCACGGTGTTGATCAGGCCCATGGAGAGCGCCTCTTGCGCGGAGTAACTGCGGCACAACATCCACATTTCTCGCGCGCGCTTTTGCCCAATGATGCGCGCCATGTAACTGGCGCCAAAGCCGCCATCAAAACTTCCCATGCGCGGACCGACTTGGCCAAATCGCGCGTTTTGCGCGGCAATTGTGAGGTCGCACATCATGTGCAACACGTGGCCGCCGCCAATCGCCCAGCCCGCCACCATGGCGATGACCGGCTTGTAGCAATTGCGAATCTCGCGTTGAAACTCCAGCACATTTAACACCTCGCTGCCGCTTTCCGATTTATATCCAGCGTGACCGCGCACGCGTTGATCTCCGCCAGAGCAAAATGCGCGCTCGCCTTCGCCCGTCAGAATGACAACGCCAATGTCGCGGTCAGTCTTGGCGTCAAGCAAGGCCGCGCGCATTTCTTCCACAGTGCGCGGCGTGAAAGAGTTGCGCGCTTGTGGACGATTGATTGTGATCTTGGCGATTCCACCTGACTTTTGGTACTTCACTTCCGCAAATTCGCTCGCTAGTGCAACTGATTTCCAGTCACATGCGGGACGGATTTTTTCAGAGGTCTCGGTTGATGGTTTGGGAGTTGAAATATGTTTGTGTGTTGTCATGTGGAACTCTCCAATGCTCTTTCAATAATGTCAGCGCAAGCTGAAGGCGCTTCAAGGGGAAGAACATGCCCCGCACCTGCGATCATTTCAACTGTCAAAGTGGGCGCAAGGCTTGCCGCGCGCAACGCGAAAGCAACATAATAGTCGTCTCGATCACCAACTGCCATAATAGTGCGCGACGCCAAGCGAGCAAGATCATTCGAGCGGCATTCAGTGCGTCCTGGAGAACAACTAGCAACACACCCAGCCCAAAATTCCGCATCGCCAATCACGCGGCGCGCGCGCGCGCGCGCAAATGAAGCATGCGCGCGAAACTGGGCGAACATGGGCAATTCATACCAACGTCGCGTGAATTCAAGCATGCCATGCTCGCGCAAATCCACGGCGCGCGCGTCATCTTGTTGGGCGCGCGCATTACGCTCATCCGCATCATGCAACCCCGTACTGGTTGAAAATAAAACCAGCCGCGGAGCAAGCTCTGGTTGTTTGGATGCAAGCTCAAGCGCGATGCGCCCGCCCATGGAATATCCAACCAACACATCGCAAGGATTTTTTGCAAGTTGAATTGCCAACGTATCCGCCGCCCCTGCGATCGACGCACACCCAAGATCGCGCAGGGAAACGCATTCACAATTGATCGCTGGATTCAGTTGGGCGCGCACATCGGACCAGTCCACTGGCGAACCAAGAAATCCGTGCACAAGCACTACTCGCGACATCAGCGGAACTCTTTGGCCAGCGCCGTGGTTGACGCATTTGTAATACGTACACGAGCCGCCTCGCTTGCTGTTGCGGTGCAATTCACTTCGATCAATGTCGCGCCCTTGCGACCAAGCGCCTTGGAAACACATTTTGTAAATGCCGCGCGTGTGGAAGGACTTTCATGCGCAAGCCCAAACGCCTTGGCCATTGGCGTGAATGCGCGCCCATGAGGCGTGGTGAACAACGTGTTGAATACATCCGCATATTTTGCCACAGGCAAATATCGAAAGATCCCGCCTCCATCATTATTAAGCACGATCAACACAAGCGGTGTGTTTAATTGCGATGCAAGTTGAAGGCTGTTCAAGTCATGTAGCGCGCTGACATCGCCCACAAACGCGACCACTGGTTGCCCCGACGCAAGCGCGTGGCCAATCGCGCTGGCAAACAGTCCGTCAATTCCACTGGCGCCACGATTGGATCCCGCTTGCCAACCCGCAGGCGGGTGCAGTGCGAGAAAATCAGCGTCGCGAATTGGCATGCTCGATCCATAGAAAATAGTTCCATGATCTAACTCGCCACAGGCCGCGGTGGCGTCGGCGATCGCGGTGGGTTCAACAAGCGCGCGCTCGTTTGCAATGGCTTTGCGCACCGCGCGAGTGGCGCACGAAAGCGCGCGCTTCCAGCCGGCGTGTGGTCGAAGGTTTTTGCCTGCCTCAAAAACAACTGGTCCGCAGTACATCCCAGACGCTCGATGCGACGGATCAACGCGAGGATCGCCCGCGCCAAATAAAGTCACCGCGTCGTGTTGATTGATCCACGCGTTCAGGCGCTTGGACACAACAGCCTCGCCAACCACGGCGATCGCTTTCACACGCAACGCCTCGCGAAGCGCCGCGTTGCCTGAACCATCATGTGCGGCGCGCAAAACCAGATCCGCGCCCGCAGTCGCGCTTGCGGCAAGGCCACTACTCACATCGGCAAGCATGGTGCCACGCCACATGAAAAGCGATTCACGCGTGGCTTGATCACAGCGACCCGCGATCACAAGCGCGTCGGTGACCGCAATCGTTGAGGCGTTGGCCGCAAGAGTGGTGCGCCACGGCGCGCGCGATCTATCTTGAGTCCAACGCGCAACCGTGTTCAACCAATTTTTATTCCATGACGCAACTTCGGGCGCCAGCGGCTCGCGAAATTGCCAATTCACATGCACCGCGCCAGCCTGCGCGCCAGCACTTCCGCACGCGCGCGCGAACGCTTCGTCAATGGTGGACAAAATAAATTCCGCCGCAATGTCAACGCTTGCGCAGGGAACATCACAACTCCACCTGGCCGCGCCCGCCAAAAGACCCGCTTGCGAAATCGCTTGATTCGCGCCGCAATCACGCAACTCTGGAGGTCGATCCGCGCTGAACACAAGCAGTGGCGTGCGAGACATGCGCGCTTCAACAACCGCGGGCAACGCGTTGGCGACCGCGGTTCCACTGGTCATCACAATCACGGCAGGAACACCAGAAGACTTCGCCACACCGAGCGCCATGAATGCGCCGGCGCGTTCATCATGAGCGACATGCGTTTGAATACCACCATGGCGCCCAAACGCAATCGCAAGCGGCGCACTGCGCGAGCCAGGACAAATCACCGCGTGTCGCACGCCAAGACGAAAACATTCTTCAACGGCCAGCATCGTCCAAGCAAGATTGATGTTCGGCGCGTTATGCATTTGCAGAGTCGCAAGATATCAGGTCGATTTGGCCACTCCCACAATGCGATCACGTGGCAAGACGTTCAAAGGCGAGCAGTTTGTGAACAGTTTCGCGCCACTCGTCAGCGGCGATGGAACCTTCAACAATACCCGCGCCGGCGTAGGCCTTCAGCGTGGCTCCATCAATGCGCGCGGATCGAATGGCGACGGCAATTTCCGCCTTGTCACGCGAAACAATTCCCACAGGACCTGAATACAAACCGCGGCCAATGGTCTCTAAATCGCGCAGAGCTTTGATGGCGCAAGGCACCGGCGCGCCAGCCACCGCGGGTGTTGGATGCAACAAAGCGACAAGGTCGGCGTCAGAAAAGTCTGCACGAATTTCTGCTTGCATGCGTGTTGCAAGATGCTGTACATACGCCTGGCGTAAAATTCTTGGTTCGGCATCAACACGCAATGAAACTGAAAGCGAGGAAAGCACTTCGCGCAATCGCTCCACAACAAATTCATGTTCACGTCGATCTTTTTCGCTTGCAAGAAGTGATTCGCCAAGCAACCGATCCGCGACATCATCCACTCCGCGTGGACGCGTGCCGGCGATCGCCTCGCTACGCACCGAGCGCTTGTTGCGAGAAAGCAATCGCTCGGGCGTCACGCCTAGAAACGCTTTGCCTTGACCAGCCTCAATCAGAAATCGAAAGCCACTGGATTCAAATGCGCAAAGTCTGGCAAACACCGCGACTGGATCAAGCGGGCCACTCGCGGCATACGTACGCGCCCGCGCAAGCACAATCTTGCGCAACGAACCACTGCGTATTCGCTGTAATCCGCTTTGCACAACATCCGTCCACTGGGCTTCGCCAAAGTCATCCGTCTCGCGCACAAGCGCTGGCTCGATCGCGCATTTTTTCACGGGCTCCGCAATCGTTTGCAGACGTTGCTTCAGCGCGTCAAAAGAAGTGTCCACTGACAAGTTCACCGCCAGCGTGTGCGTTTGCCCATCACGGCGCAATTCTATTTCTGGAAGCACGCACCCATTGTTTCTATACGGACTCCATGCGCTGTCCAGCGCGCAGTTGGAATCAAATGGAAGCGCCACAAACCACACGGACTGACTTGCAATTTCCGCATCACCAACATGCTGATCAAATTTTTCATGTTCGCCAAATTTGGACGCAAGACATTTGCCAATGCCGGCAATCTCAAACTTCGCGCTTCGATCGCGGAAGTAACGGCGCTCACCCGAAGGCGCACAGCGAAGCCAGTTTAGAAAATCGCACTGTTCGCCGCGGTACTCAATGGCCACTTCCATGCGCATAAATGCATTGGCCCCGACGACAGGCTTCACCAAGGCGATGCGCGCCAATAATTCGCGCGCGGCGCTTTCCATGGGAGTTTGCGCTCCAAATGTTTGGTGAAGTGTTCCAATAGGCATCGCCCCATAGGTTAGGCGATTTCAATCCATATTTCCGCTCGCCTACAAACTTATTCACTCAGCCACCAATAATCGAGCAGGATAAAAAGAAAAGACCCGCGGACGAATCCACGGGTCTTTGTCATTTCATGTGCGAAGAACGTTGCCGTCCTTCCATCAATAATGAATCACGATCGAATCAATAACGATAGTTCTCTGGCTTGTAAGGGCCATTCACTGGCACGCAAATATAATCCGCCTGATCCTTGCGAAGCTCGGTCAACTTTGCGCCCAACTTGCCAAGGTGCAAACGCGCCACCTTCTCATCAAGCGTCTTTGAAAGTGTGTACACCTTCTTGTCATAGTTCTTGTGGTTCTGGAACAACTCCACTTGAGCCATCACTTGGTTGGTGAAACTGGTGCTCATGACAAAGCTTGGATGGCCAGTGCCGCAACCAAGATTCAGCAAGCGACCTTCCGCAAGCATGATGATGGAGCGACCCGTTGGAAGTTTCCATTCATCCACTTGTGGCTTGATGTTGACCTGCGTCGCGCCCTTGATCTTCTTCAAGCCAGCCATGTCAATCTCATTGTCAAAGTGACCAATGTTTCCAACGATGGCCTTGTCCTTCATGCGCAACATTTGCTCACCGGTGATGATGTCCTTGTTGCCAGTCGCGGTCACGAACAAATCGGTGGTCTCAAGAACATCCTCAAGCGTGACCACTTCGTAACCTTCCATGCACGCTTGAAGCGCGCAGATTGGATCGATTTCCGTGATCTTCACGCGGCAACCTTGGCCACGCAAACTTTGCGCGCAACCCTTGCCCACATCGCCGTAACCGCACACAACGGCTGTTTTTCCACTCAACATCACGTCGGTGGCGCGCATGATTCCGTCCACCAATGAGTGGCGGCAACCATACAAGTTGTCAAACTTGCTCTTGGTCACGGAACTATTCACGTCGATGGCTGGGAACAAAAGTTCGCCGGTCTTTTGCATTTCATACAAGCG
>CALFOZ010000159.1 GCA_937919205.1 uncultured Planctomycetia bacterium | reverse complement strand
CTTTGAAAATAATTCCACGCGGCGTAGTTGCCGGCCAAGTCGTCGCGCTTCATGGAGCTGAGTTCGTTTTCACCAAGCGCAAATGTAAGCACGGGTATTTGCTCGGGGCGAATTCCGGCCGCGCGCAATTTTTGTGCGAAGGCAATCGCCGAGTCGCCCACAACGGAACTTAGAACAACATCGGGTTTGGCGGCCACAATCGCGCGCACGGCGGCGTCCACATCGGTACTGCCAAATGGAATGTAAAACTCGCCCACCAATTCATCACCCACGCCTTTGAGTTGATCGGAAATGATGGCGTTCACGCAGTGCGGCCAGATGTAGTCAGAGCCAATTAAAAAGTAGCGGCGCGCGGCAAGTTTGGAGTGGCACCAACTCACCGCCGGTGTGATTTGTTGATTGGGCGCGGCGCCAACATAAATAATGTTGGGCGATTGTTCCAGGCCCTCATACGCCATTGGATAAATCAGAAGATGGTCGTTGCTTTCAAACACGGGCAGAACGCTCTTGCGGCTGGCGCTGGTCCAGCAACCAAAGACCACGCACACGTTGTCGTTGCGGATCAACTTCTCGGCTTGTGTGGCAAAAGTCGCGGGGTCGGACGCGCCGTCGGCAATCTTCCACTGGACTTGTCTACCTAAAAGACCGCCCTCGGCGTTGATTTGTTCAAGCGCAAGAATTTCCGCGTCAATCATTGATTTTTCACTGACCGCCATTGGACCAGTTTGCGAATGAAGAATGCCAACCACAATTGGCGAGCGATCCACAATCACGCGATCAATGGCGAACCAGCACAGTGCGCCAAGTGCGATGAAAATAATCCAAGCCAACAAGTCGCGGACACGGCGCGTGCCTGCACCAAAAGATCGGTTTGTGGTGGTGGTGACTTCAGAAACTACGCGCGTGTTTGTAACCATTTTTATAAATGCATGGTAACGAAAAAACGTTATTAGTTTCGCCGTTGGCGTGTTAAAAGAACGGCTCGCTTACAAGTATGCAAACTATGATTATACGCGCATGATTGATAGCGCCCAGAAATTACTTGCCAGCACAACGCATCATCAGCGCCAGGTGTTGTTGATCATTGATGTTCAAAATGACTTTTGCGCCGGCGGCGCGCTTGCGGTGCCAGGCGCCAATGCAATCGTTCCGCTTATCAATCAATTCTCTGCGCACTTTGCGCATGTCATTTGCACGCAGGACTGGCATTGCCCGGGGCATATTTCGTTCGCGTCAAGCCACCCCGGTAAAAAGCTTTATGAAACTATAGAAACACAAAGTGGCGCGCAAATGTTGTGGCCCGATCATTGCGTGGCCAACACGCATGGCGCCGAGTTTGATGGCCAACTTGATCGCGCGCGGTGCGAATTTGTAGTGCGCAAGGGCACGCACA
>CALFOZ010000158.1 GCA_937919205.1 uncultured Planctomycetia bacterium | reverse complement strand
CTACGCCAGCGTGACAATTGATCAACTGCTACATCATCGCGGCGGATTCAGTCCGCATGGACCCACTGAAGTTTGGGAGGCCGCCAAACACGGCAAAGGCCCGGCCGCCCAGCAACGGCGCGTATATGTGGAGGCCGTTCTGATGCAAGCGGCGCAAGCGCCGGTTGGAAAATATGTCTATTCAAACGCCGGGTACGCGGTGCTTGGATTCATCGCCGAGACAATCACCAACACACCGTATGAACAATTGATGCAGGAAAAAGTTTTCGCACCGCTTGGACTCACCAGCGCTGGATTTGGCAACGCGGGCAGATCAAACACATTAACCGCGCCCTACCCGCATATTCAAACTGGTCGTCCAAACTTTTTGGACAGCCCCGCCGCCATCACCGCCGCGGGACGCATACATATGAACATGACGGACTGGGCGAAATTCTGTCTGATGCATTTGGGACATCAACCAACTCCTGCACTGCTACAGCCGCAAACTCTGGAACACTTGCACGAACTTGCTGGCGAGGTGCCCGTTGACGGATTTGGTTATGCCGGCGGTTGGATGCGGCCCAATCGTGATTGGGCGGGCGGCCGAACGTTGTTTCACGTGGGCACAAATACTTTCAATTACTGCGTGGCGTGGCTTTCGCCGTTGAAAGATTGCGGCGTGCTTGTAGCCTGCAATCAAGGTGGTAAGAAAGCCCAAAGCGCGGTGGATGAAGCCACCAACGCGTTGATTGCTCGATTCATGGCCGAAGCGCCGAAATAATTTCTACTTCAATCACTCACCCGAGTTGAACCTGGCCACGCCGTTCTCATCGGTGTACACCTTGATTTGTTGTTTGCTGTTGGGCGCCAGCCAAAGCATCAGCGCGTCGCCGTTGGGCTTGGTGGAGGCGCCAATGCGCAACTTGTTGTTCATGTCGCGCCACTGAATACTGCTCTCGCCACTAATTTGTGAGGAAATCGCTATGCGACTGATTCCCTTGGTGTCCAGGCTTTGAAAACTTGATTGACCACTTGGATAGGTCTTGGCGGAAAGGCGTGCGATGTTGTTCTCGTCGTAGCAAGTCATTCCCGCGGCTTTGTTGTCATCTTCACCGTTGAGCACCAAACGTTCCTTGCCATTGGCGTCCACCACCGCAAGTCGGCGCACGCTCATGGTGTCTTGCGGAGCGTTGGCGCCGCCAATCACCAGCGCGGCAAGCGCGGCGATCAGCACAAGATTGGTGCCACGAACTCGGGTCAGTGATCGTTCAACGCGGTCAAGCCGCGACGCAAGAGTAGTGTCGGTATGAATGTTGCTCATGGCGCCAACGCTATCAGGCAATGGTCAACCTTTCCACCTGTCATTTCATTGCATTTTGTGACACATGGAACATGCGCACGAGGTAGATTTGCAGAAGCTACTTTCGTACCCGCAACTCATTCAACGTAAGGACTTCAATCGCAATGGCAACTCAACAACACTCGCACTGGGCTATGGTGACACTCAACGGATTCCTGCTGATTCTTGGTGGACTGGCGTTGGTGGCCGTGCCCTTCTTGGCGGCGTTCACATTCGCCGCGGCGTTTGGATTGTGCTTGGTGGCCGTGGGCGCAGTTGGATTGTTTGCGGCGCTGAAATCCATGGGCAACGCGCAACACGGCTTGTTGGTTTTTCTTGGGCCATTCTTGTCCATCTTGATTGGCGCAGTGTTGTGGTTTACACCCGCTCAAGGATTGGTGGCGCTGACTGAAGTACTGGGTGCGTTCACCGTGGTCACCGGAATTTTTCAAGTGGTGGCCGCGCTTGGATTATCTGGAAAGATTCACTGGGGATTACTCATGCTCAACGGCATTCTTACTTTGGGCGCGGGCGCGGTGATGTTGTTCTCGCCCGGCATTGCCATAGTTGTGTTCGCCATTTTCTTTGGCGTGCAATTGATCTTTAGCGGCTTTCACATGGCGCGCGCTGGCCTGCGTATGAAGCATTTACTGGGTTGAAGCCCGCGCCGCAAACTGAGGTAGAAATAAAAACCGCCCGCGTTCATAGCGGGCGGTTTTATTTTTGTATTAACAACGACGCGATCAGCCTTCGCTTGAAGGAATATCCCGCTCCAAATAGGTGTAACCGTTGATGCCGCTTTCGTAAATGCGAACCAGCGACTGGCTTTCGGCGGCGGTCATTTGCTTCAGGCGCACGGCCTTCTCGCACTCGCGGCGAACCTGCGCCAGAAGCGTGTTCACGTCGTAATGCACGTATGAAAGCACATCGCGCACGGCGTCGCCCTCGATGATTTCATCGATCCACCAATTGCCACTGCCGTCGTACTTCACGTGCGCCACATGCGTGTCGCCGAACAAATTGTGAAGATCGCCCAAAGTTTCTTGATACGCGCCAACCAAGAACGCGCCAATGTAATACGGCTCGTTCTCATCAAACTCATGCAGCTCGACAAACTTTTTCACGTCGCGGGAATCCACAAAGCGGTCAACACGGCCGTCTGAATCGCACGTGATGTCGGCGATAGTGGCCTTGCGAGTTGGCTTCTCGTTCAACCGGTGAATTGGCAGAATTGGAAACAGTTGGCGAATGGCCCAAATGTCAGGCAGACTTTGGAAGATGCTCAGGTTGCCGAAGTATGTGTCGCTGAGCAAACTTTCAAGATCCTCAAGCTCCTCTGGAGTCTCATGGAACTCGCGGCACTTGTCGCGAATCTTGGCGCATGTGGCCCAATAAATTGCGTCGCACAAGGCGCGGTGCTCCAAGTTCATGTACCCCAGGCTGAACAAACGGCTGGACTCGTCGCGCGCCTCGCAGGCGTCATGATATTGCTCAATTAAGCGGCGCTCGGTGATGTTCTTGTAGGTGTCGAACAACTCAAGCAGTGGACGCGGCATTTCATCCTCGCCTGGCTTGAGCGCGGGCAACTCGTTTGGAATGCGCGTGCGATCAGGTCGATCGGCGGTGATGGTGTCAAAGATCAACACGCTTTGTTGCGCCGCCATGGCGCGGCCGCTTTCAGTGACGATGATTGGATGCGGCACGCCTTCTTCATCGCACACGCTCATGGCGCGGTAGACAACAGTTGCCGCGTATTCGGGCAGAGTGTAATTGGTGCTGAACTCGAAACTGGTTTGGCTACCGTCGTAATCAATGCCCATGCCGCCGCCGACATCTAAGTACTTCATGCCCGCGCCCAACTTGGCAAGCTGAACGTACGTACGAACGAGTTCGTTCACGCCGGCGTTGACTTGGCGAACTTCGTGAATTTGACTGCCCATGTGGCAATGCAAAAGTTCGAAACAATCCTCCATGCCGCGGGCGCGCAGATATTCAAGCACCTCAAGCACTTCGCTGAAACTTAAACCAAACTTGGCCTTGGCGCCGCTGGAATGTCGCCAACGACCCGCGCCCGGCGTGCTGAGATTTACGCGCACACCAATGCGCGGACGAATTTGATAACGCTCCGCGTACTCAACAATCAGCTTGAGTTCTGTGAGATTTTCAATGACCGGAATAATGGTGCGACCAAGTTTGGCGGCCAGCGTAATGAACTCGATGTAGCGCGCCTCTTTAAAACCGTTGCAGACGATCAAGCGCTCGGGCGTGTCGCTGGTCATTCCAAGCACGGCCAGAAGTTCCGGCTTACTGCCCACTTCAAGGCCAAATCCAAGCTTCATTCCATATTGGCGAATTTCCTCAACCACGCGTCGTTGCTGATTGACCTTGATGGGATACACGCCAACGTATTCGCCCTTGTAGTTGTGCTCTTTGATGGCGTTGGCGAACGCCTGGTGAATATCGTTCAAGCGCTTTTCTAGAAGATCACTGAAGTGAACGAGCACCGGCGTCTTGAGACCGCGCTCGCGCAAACCTTCGACCACGCTGTGCAAATCAATTTCGGCGCCGGGGGTGCGAGTTGGCAGAACCACAACATTGCCCTTGGCATTGACATCGAAGAAGCCCTTGCCCCAACCGCGCACGTTGTACAGGTCGACGGAATCTTCCGTGGTCCACACTGGATCAGGCGAAGTTTTGGGAGCACGCAATGGGCGCAACTCACTTGGAGTTGTCGCGGTTGCATTGGCGCCCGTCATTGGTGGCGCAGTGACTGCTGTTGCGATGGGTGAGTGAACCGGATTTGTAACTTGGGGAATAGCCTGCTTCGTCAACTCGTTGAATCTCCTTTGCGACTCACCTGAGTCGCTCGCCATTTGGCACGTGCACTATACGGCAGTCAACACCAAAAGCGATAAAAACTTTGCATGATTTTATAAATGTTTTACTTACGCACTTGGCTTGTTGGTTGGCGAGACACGCATGTCGCGCAAACTTTGAGCGATGGAAGTCTCGTGCAAATGCACACTTTGACGATCAAGTTGCTCCTTGGCTTTGTGCAACGCGTCGGCGTCGGCGGCCATGGGATCGCTCTCGGCTACGGCGCACATGGATTCAATTGTGCGCAACATTTCCCGCAATTCCTGCACATATGCGGGCTCAAGCGCGGCGTGCGTGCGTGCCAGCGCCTCGCCAATCCACTTCACATCTAGGCGCGCGTTCACCGCCAGGTCCGTAACGCGGTGGCGATGCATGTCGGAACGAGCGTGCGTGACGCTGTCGCGCTCCATGCGCTCCACTTCGGCGCTGGTTAAGCCGTAACTTGGCGATGCTTGAATGGAGGCGCGCATACCACTGCGCCGCTCCACGGCGGAAACATTCAGCACGCCGTTGGCGTCCACCAGAAATTCAACCTGCACTTGCGCAATGCCGGCGGGCATGGCGGGAAGTCCGCGCAATTCAAAGCGCGCGATACTGCGGCAATCGGCCACCATTTCGCGCTCGCCTTGCGCCACGTGAATCAACACGCCAGTTTGATTGTCCTTGGACGTGGTGAACATTTCCGTGGCGCGCGAAGGAATAGCGCTGTTGCGCACGATCAGTTTGGCGAATGCGCCGCCCTGGGTTTCAATGCCAAGACTGAGCGGAATCACATCCAGCAGAAGCAAATCCGTGCGCGCACCCGACAGAATGCTGGCTTGCACCGCGGCGCCAAGCGCCACCACTTGATCTGGATCAAGCGCGGTGTATGGAATGATGCCCGTGTGCGCGGCCACTTGCGCGCGCACATACGGAATGCGCGTTGAGCCGCCCACTAGAACAACGCGGTCAAGTTTGATGTTGTCCGCCATAGTTGCGGCGTCGGCGCGCGCGCGCGTGAACGCGTCAAGTGTGCGCGCGATCAACGGCGCGATCATGTTTTGAAATTGCGCGCGCGTAAGTGTGCAACGCATGATGCGGTTGGTGTTGGCGGTTGATGGTGTTGGCGTTGGATTTGGATTTGGCGCCGCGCGCGGATCAATCACGGCGCACTTTTGCAATGCCATGCGCGCGTCGCATTCAATTTCAATGGCGATGTCTTCGCGCTCTGAAAGTGCTCGCTTGGCCTGCTCGGCCACTATGCGCATGGTGGTGATATCGCTTGCGGTGAATTCGGAAATGTTGAATTGATTTTTAATTTCGCTCTGCAACCACAGCGCGATCAATTGGTCAAAGTCGTCGCCGCCTAGGCGCGTGTCGCCTCGCGTGCTGAGCACTTGAAAGGCGTCGCCAAGCGTTGGGTTGGCGGCGTCCATGCTTTCAATGCGCAAAATAGAAATGTCAAATGTGCCGCCGCCCAAGTCGTACACGGCCACGGTTTCGCCGCTGTTGTTGTTGGTGGTTTGGCTTGCGTTGGGCGCATGCGTGGCGGCGCCATCACCCGTGGCTTTTTTATGTGGCGACGAATTTTGTTTTCTATGTCCAATGCCGTAGGCCAGCGCGGCGGCGGTTGGTTCGTTCACAATTCGCTCCACGGTCAAACCGCACAAGCGCGCGGCGTCGCGCGTGGCTTGGCGTTGCGCATCGTCAAAATACGCGGGCACGGTGATGACGGCGCGCGAAACGTGTGTGTTCAGCCGCGCTTCTGCAATGCGGCGAAGTTCGCCTAGCACAGCGGCGGCAACTTCTTGAGGCGTGATCGACGCACCGCGCACATTAAAAGCCGCAAGTCCGCGCGGACCTTGCATGAGTTGCGTGGACATGTCGGCGGCCATGGCTACGCTCTCGGCGAAACCGCGGCCCATGAAACGTTTGGCGCTTGCAATGGTGACGTCCACAAATTGCGCGGCCTCGTTCTTGGCTTGCCAACCCACGATGGTTTTTTCGCCGTGCAGAAATCGCACCACGCTTGGAAGTAGCGCGCGCCCCTGCTCATCAAGCAACACGCGTGGACCCGCTTCATCGCAGATTGCGACAAGCGAATGCGTTGTGCCAAGATCAATTCCAACAATGGGCGACATGGGCAATGCTAGGTCCGCGGTGTTGTTGAAGATGACGGCGGAGTTGTTGTTGGCGCGGCAGTTGGCGCGGCAGTTGGCGCGACTGTTGGCGGAGTTGTTGTTGGCGCGGCTATTGGCGCGACTACTGGCGCAACTGTTGGCGGAGTTGTTGACACAGTAGGATTTTTGGGGTTCTCGGTGGCCTCTGGAAGTTTTTGCAACGTACTTTGAAAGCGCCGCTGTGTAAGGCTTTTCATGTAGGCGATCACTTTGTCCGATTCTGGCGTGTTGCCGCGTATTGCAAAGTTGCGCTCGCTACCGCCATCCTGTTGATACTTCACCACAATCACAGGCTCCGTCTTGTCGTCACCTGTTTCCTTGGGGATGGTTTGAATCCATGACAACGAATTCACCAACTCCACAAATTCACTGGCTTGCTCTGGCGTGAGCGCGTTCTCCCATGTGGTGTAGTCATTCATGGCGCTCATGCCGCCGCCATATTGAATTTCACCAGTGGGAGTGATTCGAAAAAGTTCATAGCGTTGTTGGCTGGGAAATTTTACGGCGATTTGAAATCGCCACCCCGCCACGGGTGAAGTGCCAGCGGACGAGCTTGTGGATGCGCAACCCTGCAACAACCCAGCGCTGGCGCACAACAAGCAACAAACAACGCGCGTGGCGCCGCACCAAACCAGAGCGTGCGCAAGATATCTTCGCGGCGAAGTGGATCGCTCACGCATCAACTTGAAGGCGCGCAATACTTTGAACGCCGCTGACACTTGGATGAAAAATTGAAATGATGCGCCCATGGTTGCAAGAATATTATTTCGCTGGTGGCTTAAACCAAGCGTATGGATCGGGACCAAAGTCGTAACGAATGGGCAAGTCGGCATCCACGGCCAAATCCGTGGCAAACGCCGCTTGCGCCATGATCTTCATCCACACCTCGCTCGCTGGATCGGGCTCGCCCGTGCCCAGAAATCTATTGACAAATGTCCAGCGATCCGCGTTGACGGCGAATGTCATGATGTACACAATTTCGTTTGGTTGCGCCTCCACCAAATATGGATTGGCATCGTAATTCGCGCGCTCGGGATCGGCGAATCCAAGTTTTTTGGCGACGTCCCACATTTCAAAAACCTGCCGTTGATACAGCACGCGCGCCACGCCTGGACGAACGCGGGTGTTCACACTTGGACCAAAGTCCGCCAACAAAGTGCCATCGGTAAACACAATCATCTTGCCTGGTTGCATCCACGCCTCGGTGCGAAACGGAACTTTTTCGCCCTTGAGAATGGTGACATCAAATGACAACTGATTCGGCGTCGCCAGTGGATCGGGCGCGGGCGCTACGCAACCTGACGCCCATGCGCTGTACATCAAAAGTATGGTCGACAATGCGCGCGCTAGTTTCACGGTGACAGCGTACCAAGACGGCGTTCGCTACTCTTTGAACCCATGCGCACAAGTGTGAGATGGATCAATGATTATTTGGATAGACCCGCCAGCGCCGAGGAGCAAGCCGACGCGCTGACCGCGGTGGGCTTGAACTTTGATGGGCGAGAAACATTGCCCGACGGCGCCATTTGGCAAGAGATTGAAACCACCAGCAATCGTGGCGATTGTCTCTGCCACTTTGGTTTGGCGCGCGAACTAGCCGCCAAGACCAAGCGCACGCTGATTGCGCCGCGGACTTCCCCTGCTGGCGCCGCAAAACAGAATGCTTCAACTATGAGCAACGTAGCCGCGCAACATTGCGCCGACGTGATCAGCGTTTCCAACGAGGATCATGAAGCGTGTCCGCGCTACAGCGCTCGCGTGATTCGCGGAGTGAAGGTTGGTCCAAGTCCAGAGTGGCTACAGGAGCGCCTGCGCGATGTGGGACAAATTCCGCGCAACAACATTGTGGACTGCACCAACTTTGTGCTACTTGAATTGGGCCACCCCACGCATGTGTTTGATTTGTCAACGCTGAGTGGCGGGCAGATTCATGTTCGCCGCGCGCGCGTCAAGGAAATGTTTCTGCCGCTTGGTGATCAAGCCGTCGCCATTGAATTGTGCCCCGCCGATTTGGTGATCGCCGATGGCGAGAAGCCTGTCGCGCTTGCGGGCGTGAAGGGCGGCGCGCTAAGCGCCGTGCGCGAAAGCACCACCGACATTGTGCTTGAGACCGCCACATTTAATCCAATGCAAGTGCGCGCCAGTAGTCGTCGCCATAAAATTGCCAGCGATTCCAGCAAGCGCTTCGAGCGCGGGGTGCATCCTGCGTCGATTGCTGGTGCGGCGGCGCGTTTGGCGGATTTAATCATGCAAACCGCAGGTGGAACATTGTGCGACGGCGTGGTCGAGGCCGGCGCCGCGATTGCCCCGCTGAAGAAAGTGTCCATGCGCTGTGATCGTTGCCGCAAGGTTTTAGGCGCGGACATTTCCAATCAAGAAATACTGCACACTTTGCAAACGCTGGGATTTTTTCCGCAATTGCAAGGCGATCTGATTGAATGCACCGTGCCCGCGCAACGCATGGATATTGAGCGCGAGGTGGATTTGATCGAGGAGATTATTCGCCTGCTTGGGCTGGAGCGCGTTCCCATGGGCGAGTCCATACAAATTCGAACCGCCGCCCCCGACGCCAAGGTGGAGGCCGCCGAGCGCGTGCGCGACACGCTGGCTGGAATGGATTTTGTGGAATGCGTCACGCATGCGTTGATCAGCGATAGCGCCGCCAATGCATTTGTGCATGCGCACCAATCCGCGCTTCGCATTGAAGATGAGCGAGCCGGTGGAACGCCTTGTTTGCGTCCAAGTATTGTGCCGGGATTGCTGGCCACGCGCAAACTGAATGAGGACCGCGGCGCGACTGGCGCCATGCGCTTGTTTGAGATCGCGTCCATCTTTCATTTGGACGCCACCAAGCAACACCACGAATCCGTATCGCTGGGAATGATCGCCGATGTGGAGAGGGATGACCTTGGCTACCGCGCGTTGCGTGGCGTGATTGAACGACTTGCGCATGAAATTGCCGCCAAGCCCGCCATGTTCACGCCGTGCGTGTCGGATGCGGTCATGCATCCCGCGGCCACCATTGAAATTGACGGCGTGACGATTGGTCGAATTGGGTTTCTCACTCGCACTGCGCGCTCAACCGTTGGAATTGAAAAACCAATGATTGCCGCAGAAATTGCCCTTGATTTACTTCTGGCGCATTGGCCGCCGGAGCGCCCCGCCGCCATGTTGCCCAGCATGCCAAGCGTGGAGCGCGACCTTTCTCTTATTGTGGACAACGATAAAACGTGGGCGCAGGTGGAGCGCGTGGTGCTGGGCAATCGGCCAGCGCATTTGGAAAGCATGTCGTTCACCGGCGTCTACAAAGGCAAGCAAACTGGCGCCGACAAGAAAAGTGTAACCTTGCGGCTTGTGTTTCGCGACGCCACGCGCACGTTGCGCCGCGAGGAAATTGATATTGAAGTGCAAGAGCTTGTGAATGTGTTGCAAAAAGAATTAGCCGCGGAGTTGCGCGCGTGAATCAACCACTTGCTCAACTATCCATGCAAGAGTTCGCCGACCGCTTGGCTAGCAAGTCGCCCAGTCCTGGGGGTGGCGCCGTTGCCGCGGTCACGGCCGCGCATTCCGCGGCGCTTGGATGCATGGTGCTGGCGTACACCTTGGGCAAACCAAAATTCGCGGCTCATGAAAGTGAAAATACAAAAGCGCTTGAGTTTTTTCAGCGCGCGCAAATTACAGCGCTCGCTCTGGCTGATGAAGATGCTGTCGCGTATGGAAATTTGTCCGCGCTTTGGAAATTGCCCCCCACCGACGCGCGGCGCGTTGCACAGGAACCCGACGCGGTTCGCGCGGCGACGGCGGCACCAATGTCCATTCTGATGTTGGCGCACGACATTCTGGAAACCCTGCAAAAACTGCCAAAAACATGCAATCCAAACTTGCTCAGCGACTTGGCCATTGCCGCCACGTTGGCCGACACCGCCGCAGGCGCCGCGGCGTGGAATGTGCGCGTGAACGTGCCACAACTTCGCGACGCCGCCGAGCGAGCCACGACCGAAAATAAACTCGCACACGCCTTGGCCCATGTGCACAGCACGTCGGATTCGATCGCCCGCGACATCACCGCCGTGATGAAGGCGAAGTAGTCCATGGCACAGCCTTGGGGGCTTTTGATTTTGTTCTCGCTGGCCATTGTTCTGCTGTGCGTATGGGGCGGCGTCATGACCGCGTTGCAGGCGCTTCGGCCGCCACGAAAAATGTTCGCGTGGGCACTGGCCACGGGTCGTCCAAAAGATCCCTCCGAACTTGGTCTGCGATTTGACGAGGTTGAATATTCATCTGGCCAGCGCCATCCATGTCCGGCGTGGCGCATTGCTGGCGAGGCGACAGACAGTGACGCTCCCATTGTGGTCATAGTGCATGGCTGGGGCCGCTCACGATGGGATTCGCTGACGCGCGTTGAGCCATTTCGCAAAGTCTGCTCTGAAATTGTGCTACTAGATTTGCCCGCGCACGGCGAACATGCTGGCGCATGGAGTGGCGTTGGAACAAGTGAGCCCCAATGCGTGCTACATGCACTGCGAGAAATTGCCCAACAATTTCCCAAGCGGGCGCTCATTCTTGCGGGGCACTCCATGGGCGCTGGCATTGCCATTCGTGCGGCAAATCTGTGCAACAATGAACTTGACTTTGGTACTGCGCCGAGGGCGGTTCAAAAAGTGCACGATATGCCCGCGCAATCGCCGCCACACTCTTCACAGAATGTGAATCCGAATGGCCATGCAAATCAACATGCAAATCAATATGCAAATCAACATGCAAAAAGAAATACCACTCACAGTATGTGCATCGCGGGCGTGATCGCCTTCGCTCCCTACAGCACATTGCGCTCACCAATTCCCGCGCGTCTGGCGCTACAAAATCTTCCCACGTGGCCATTTGCGCCAATCGCATTTCTCACGTTGCGCATGCTTGGGCGCATGGATCGCCCTCTTGAAATTGACTCGCGCATATTGCGCGCGCCGTTGTTGGTGATGGCCGGCGACCAGGATCCAATCTCACCGCTTGCGCACGCGCGCACTATTTGCTCCGCCGCCGCCCGCGGCACATTGGTGGTGCTGGCCTATCAACGCCACGATGACTTGCGTGCTGGCGACGCGGAGACATTTGACCGCGCGCTTGCGGATTTTCTGCGCGCCATCACGGAGCCGTTGGTGGCAACACGCGAATCTTAGTCTTAAGCCCCCAAGATTCCTGGGTCATGCTGAACACATTGGGCCCCATTGCGGATCTCCACAAGGTCTCATCATCTTTAAAAAGAATGTAGAGCGGGTCCATGGGCGATCTGACGCCAATCTTGTCCAACGTATTTGAATTGTAGCTTGCGGAGATTTCGCCACGCTGACGTTCGTTGGAACTTTCGTCACTGCTGAAGTCCATTAAA
>CALFOZ010000157.1 GCA_937919205.1 uncultured Planctomycetia bacterium | reverse complement strand
TTAAAGCCAGCAATATCATTCCAACTTACTGTCTCAACAGGGTTGTTGGGGTTGCCACTAAAATAGCTTGGATTATTCCCCATTTTGGCTTGCCACTGCGCTTGGGTTACTTCTGTAGTGCCCAAATAGAAGGCCTTGCTTAGCGTCACTTGGTGATTGGTTTCATCGCTATTGCAGCCGTAACCATTGGACGCACTGCAACCCATGTTGAATGTGCCACCAGGAATAAGCAACATTTCTATGCCGCTGGAGTTGTCGCGCACGCGCCATGGATAGCCGCTTGCAACAATATTCGCGCGCACAGCGGCGTCTGGCACCACGGTTGCATTAGGAGTTTGCTCTAATACAGTTGCCCACGAAAGTGTGCCGGCTTCGTAATAACTAAATGCGCTAGCAAGCGTGCCGGTTCCGCCAGGAGTGGTTACAGAAACACTTACTGCAGAACCAATACTGCCCGCTGGTGTGACCGCGGTAAGAACGCTTGCTGAAACCACATTTACACTTGTGGCCAAAGCGCCGCCAACAGTAACACTGCTTGCGCCAAAGAAATTTGTTCCGTTTAAGGTAATGGTGGTGCCGCCACTGGTTAAGCCAGATGCGGGCGAAATGGCGGTTACCGTGGGCGCGGGGCAAACGCCAGATTGAATCAGCAGAACGCCCAAATCCGCGGAGTTGACATTGCCATCGGCGTACAAATCCTCTTCGCAACCGGGGCAAGGACCATATGCAGTCAAAAGAATTCCAAGGTCCTCGGAGTCAACACTGCCGTTATGGTTTAGATCGCCCACGCAATTCGCAGACACCAAACTAGATTGGTTGGATTGAGTCGCGGGCGCCGCGATTGGGGGCGCAATTGGTGGCTTGGCAAATGTCAGCGCGGACATGGTTACGGATACAGCGGCGATTGCCACAAGGCGAGCAACGTTAGTAATCGCGTGGCGGGAGAAGAATTTGTTTGTTGTGTTCTTCATGATGCTCTTGGTGGTCTTGGTGCTCTTGGTGCTCTTGGCAAACTTCAATTGGTTCTTCATGTGGTGACTCTGCGAAAATTTCAGGCGGCGCATAAGTGATCAAGTGATCTAGTGATCTAGCCCCCGGTGGGCATTGATGGTGGAATGATCCCCCGTCAACTTGCTTGAGTATGCACCAGAAATTGCAAATCGCAACAGAAACTTTGAAATTTTGCGGCAAAATTCGCGGATTTTGGCTAACGATTTTAGGTGAATAACACACATTTGTGGGGTAATTCACTCACGAAATAAATACCGCGCCCCCATGGCGCAAGTTGCACTACCTGCAAACATTGCAAATTCCCGCGTCGCAGAAAGGGTGGCACCACAAGCGAGTTTAGCACCCGCGCAAGCCCCGCTTGCGCGGGGTGCGTTGTCTGAGCGACTGGTGCCACCCTTTCTGCAAAGCGTTTCACTCGCTTGCAA
>CALFOZ010000156.1 GCA_937919205.1 uncultured Planctomycetia bacterium | reverse complement strand
GGCCAAGTCTGGCGCCTGCAACTGCAAGTGAAATAGCTAAATCTGCGGCGGGTTCAAGCACTTTTAGGCCGCCGGCGGCGGCGGCGTACACATCTTGGTCGCCTAATCGCAGACCGCCGTGTTGTTCTAGCACCGCAATCAACATTGCAAGGCGGCTTGCATCAACGCCCGAGGCTTTTCTTTTTGCGGCGCCAACTAAACCAGTTGCAGTAAGCGCTTGAACTTCCGCAAGCAAACAGCGTGTACCGGCCATTGTTGGAACACACACCGAGCCAGGTCGCGGTGCAAGCGATGGATCAGCGGCGAGCGCGCTTTCATCAACTTGGCGCAGACCAAGCGATGTCATTTCAAACAGACCAACTTCAAGCGTGCTACCAAAACGATTTTTTGCGGCGCGCACAACGCGGTGCGCGTAATGACGGTCGCCTTCGAAACTGAGTACCACATCTACTAAGTGTTCCAACAAGCGCGGGCCCGCAAGCAATCCGTCTTTGGTGACGTGACCCACAATTACAACGATAATTCCCGTTGTTTTTGCAAGCGCAACCAAATCAAGCGCACAGCGGCGCAGTTGAGAAACACTGCCGGGAACGGCGTCAATGTCTACGCGATGCACAAGCTGAATTGAATCAACAACCAGCACGGTTGGATTCAGTTTGCGCGCTTGCTCAATAATGCGCGCAAGATTGCTCTGCGCGTGAATCCATAAATTTTTCTCGCGTGAAATGTTTTGAGCGCGTTTGGTTGTAGTGGGATTTTCTTGCGCGCTTGTTGAATCGGTTTCTGAATTTTGCGAAAGAGAATTTTCAAACGAAGAAGTTGCGGCACTTTGTGTGTGACCTAAAGAAATTGTGGTGGCGGTCTCAAGACGCTCGGCGCGCAGGCGCAACTGATGCGCGCTTTCTTCACTGCTTGCGTACAGCACGGTACTGCCACCATCGGCTAGTGCCGCAAGTGCTTGCAAAAGAAGTGTGCTCTTTCCAATTCCGGGGTCGCCACCAAGCAACACCACACTGCCTGGAACAAATCCGCCGCCAAGCACGCGGTCAAACTCTGCAACACCACTTGCAATACGGGGAATAAGCGAGGCTTGAATTTCACCAAGCGGTTGCGCCTCGCTGGAGAGCTCGGTGTCCATGTGAACGCTAACGGGCAACATGCCGGGCGTTGGCTTGGCCTCAACAAATCGCTGTAGCGAATCCCATGTTCCGCAATCTGGGCACTTGCCCAACCACTTTGGATGGTTGGCGCCACAAGCGCCGCATAGATAAGACACGCGCTCTTTGGCCACGCGATGATTCTACGGCGGGCGCGCACGGGTTGGTGAAAATAGGCGCAAATACAGCGATATTTATTACTTTGTATTTGTAAATACAGACAGCGACACCAATCGAGTCGGAGTTTCGATCGGCGTCGCATAGTGACGAGCATGAGGTGTGCTGTGGTGATGCGCCATCGCGTCACCAACGTTGGCAAGTGCGCAAGCGCTCTTGTTGTGAACAATATAGTGCGTGTTTGCTATTTGTAACAGTGAATGTTGGAATTATTTTCAAAATTATTGCGCGCGCCACAAGTGGGCGCGACACAATCACGTGATTGATTACGATGATGGCGCACATGCTTTCAAACCAACACATGGGTGACGCGTTGGAGAATCAATGAAACATACAATTGACGCGTTGTGGCAATTGGCGCGACTTGCGGTGTTGTCAAAGTTTAAATTGCGTGGCGCGTATTGGAAGTGGCGCGCTGACACGGCTTTCGGAACGGATGTTGGCCGCATGCCATCGCGCGCGGCACGCTTGCGGGCGGTGCTTGACTATGGCGCGTGGGTTGGACGAATGCGCCGGCTTGCTTCGCGCGGGCAATGAATAGCAAATATGTTTGTGGATGAGTGTGCACAACATGCGCGGTGTTGGCGCA
This sequence comes from uncultured Planctomycetia bacterium, assembly GCA_937919205.1. GTDB lineage: Bacteria > Planctomycetota > Phycisphaerae > Phycisphaerales > SM1A02 > SYAC01. The sequence goes on along the minus strand of CALFOZ010000156.1, from coordinate 31,232 downwards.
AGTTGTTTTTATAAAACGGTTTGTGCGTGAATTAATTTGTGCACAGCCTTGCGTTTGCCGTGGCGAGCGTTGCGTTTGAAACTGAATTGGCGAATACGTGGCAGGCTTTGGGCGCGTGGAGTATGTGCGCTGTCGAGTGGTTGAATTCACGTGGTTGAAGCCAAGTGGTTGAAGCCGCAAGCCCAAGGCCGCGTTGCTGAACTAGTGAATGCTGAGCGGGCCTTGGCGCGGATCAGGAATGGCCGCGTCACTCATGGCAATTGGGTGGCGGCTAACGGAGCCGGTGCCATCGACCATGGGGCTGAAACGACTTCCAATCATTGGAATTCTGTGATTTGGCGAAGCCTGGCGCGGCATAAGCGGCGAAATTAAATACAGCACCGCGATGCAACCAAGTGAGCCAATCCAAATGTATGAATTCCAACCCATGAACACGAACGCCGCCGTCATAAGCAACACCATGAGCGAAGTTGGAATGAGGCCTTCCCAGGCCAGGCGCATGAGTTGATCAAAGCGAAAGCGCGGAAGCGTCCAGCGAATGGCCATGGCGAATGCAACCATGAAGATGACTTTGGCCATCATCACGGCAAATTGCGCGCCGATGAGAAGCAGACTGCCCTCGGCTGGCAAGTCGAACCACAAACCAAATGGACTAATGCTCCAGCCGCCAAGGAACAGCAAACTAAAGAACGCGGCGCCGGTGATGAGATGGAAATATTCGCCCAGGAAAAACATGGCGAAGCGCATGCTGGAATATTCGGTGTGGTAGCCACCAACCAGTTCGCTTTCCGCTTCGGCTAAATCAAATGGCGCGCGGTTGGCTTCGGCAAGCAAGCATGTATAGAAGATTATGGCGGCGACGGGTTGCTGGACAATGTTCCACATGCCACCGCCAGTTTGTGCCACAACAATTCCGTATGGGTCAAGATTGCCAGCCGTAAGAATGATGCAAAGCAGCGATAAACCCATGGGAATTTCATATGAAATCATTTGCGCGCTGGCGCGAAGGCCGCCCAGGAAACTGAACTTGCTGTTGCTGGCCCAACCACCAAGCGCCACGCCGTACACGCCCAGACTTGCAATGGCCAGCAAATAAATCATGCCAATGCTCACTACGGCGCCGCACATTTTCACGCTGATGCCTTGCAGACCAAGTGTTTCTGCAAGACCAAACGGAAGCGTGTCAAAGTTCAGCGTGCCGGCCCACGGAACAATGGCGAATGTGATCATGGCTGGAACCATCAGTAGCGCGGGCGCAATCATGAACAAAATTTTGTCGGCGCCCGCGGGAACAAATTCTTCCTTCATGAGAAATTTCAAACCGTCGGCGATGGGTTGCAACAAGCCGAATGGGCCGGTGCGATTTGGTCCCACGCGGTCTTGCATCCATGAACTTAGTTTGCGCTCCAACATGATTGAGTACGCACAGCCAATCAAGATGACATGCAACATGATCAGGATCACGATGAGACCAACAATGATTTGCATGGTTTGCGGAAGCGCCGGAAGCCACGAGGGCAGATATTGATTCAGGTTGAGCGACATGTGGGTTGACATTCTAGGCAGATGCTAAAAAATGCAAGTGGGGGTTGCGGGCGGCGCGCGTGGCGGCGTGTTGGTTGTGTTTCGCTGGTTTGAAAGCGAATGGGTCGGTCATTGCGGGGTCTTTGATTGAGCGCGGGCACGGTTGGGGCACGCGGCGCACATTAATTATGAACGGGTGATGGGTGAGTGTCTTTATTATTTGCGTTGTCATTGGCGCGGTTGTGTTCGGGCGCGGGCGTTGCTGTCGCGGGCTTGAAAGCCGGGCGTGCCAGGTGTGGAAAATAATCTTGAATGGCGAACACGTTCCATGGCTCGGCCTGCATGCCGGCAATGGCTTGCACCGCGGCGCGTGCGCCAGAAATGGTGGTGACAATTGGCACGCCACTGCGCACGGCTTGCGCGCGGATTTTTCCTTCATCGGTTTCGCCGCCTTTGCGCGTGGCGGTGTTCAGAATTAAATGTATTTCGCCGCTACGAATAAGGTCAAGCACATTGGGGCGAGCGCCTTCGGAAATTTTGCGCAGTGCGATGGCAGGAATATTTTGTTTGGAAAGTTCCACGTGCGTTCCGTGTGAGGCGAATAATTTAAATCCCATGCGCGTGAGCGAGCGACCCAGTTCACACACATGCTTCTTGTCGCTGTCGCGCACGGATACAAAAACATTTCCTTGAATAGGCAACATCACGCCCGCCGCAATTTGCGCCTTGGCAAACGCAACGGGCAGACTGCGGTCGGCGCCCATGACTTCGCCAGTGGAGCGCATCTCTGGACCCAGAATTACATCCACGCCCGGAAATTTGGCGAATGGAAAAACGCTTTCTTTCACGGCAAAGAAACCCGTGTCGGCGGTTTCATGCACGTTCAGTTCATCAAGCGAGGCGCCCATCATCACTCGCGCGGCAAGGCGCGCATACGCAACGCCCTTGGCCTTGCTAATAAATGGAGTGGTGCGGCTGGCGCGCGGATTCACTTCAAGCACATAGATCACATCATCCTTCACGGCCATTTGCACATTCATAAGTCCGCGCACGCGAAGTTTTTTGGCCAGCGCCATGGACTGTTCGCGAATGCGGCGCACGATCACTGGTGAAAGCGAGTACGGCGGCACGGTGCAGGTGCTGTCGCCCGAATGAATGCCAGCCTCTTCAATGTGCTCCATGACGCCGCACACAACAGCGCGCGGGTTGGGGCTTGTTTGTGGAACAAGTTTTGTTTGAGAACTTTCGTCTGGCGAGAAATCGGCGATCACATCAACATCAACTTCAATCGCGTCGGCTAGAAAGTGGTCCACCAAGATTGGTGTTTCCGCAAGGTCGCTTACTTCGACGGCCTTGCTCATGTAGCGGCGCAGACTTGTTTCATCAAAGCAAGTTTCCATGCCGCGACCGCCAAGCACATAACTTGGGCGCACTAAAACCGGATAGCCAATGCGATTCGCAATTTCCACGGCCTGCTCAAGGCCGCGCGCAATTCCAGAGGGCGGTTGCGCAAGGCCAAGTTCATCAATGACATTTTTAAATCGATCGCGGTCCTCGGCGTCGTCAATGCTTTGCAGGCCAGTGCCAATCAGTGGTACGCCAGCCTTGGCAAGTCCATGCGCCAAATTCAGAGGAGTTTGCCCGCCAAATTGCACAATCACGCCAACCACTCCTCCACTGCGCGCGCCTTGGTCAATGCCGCCACCGTTAAGGCGTTCAATGCAATTCAGCGTGTCCTCAAGCGTGAGTGGCTCGAAGAAAAGTAAATCGCTGGTGTCAAAATCCGTGCTCACGGTTTCTGGATTGGAGTTGATCATCACGCTTTCAAGACCCATTTCCGCGCACGCGAAAGAAGCCTGACAACAGCAATAATCAAATTCAATTCCTTGACCAATGCGATTTGGACCGCCACCAAGAATGATGACCTTGGGCTTGTTGGTGATTCTAATTTCGTCATCCAGCACGCGCTTGCCGTTGTGCGTGAAGGCGCGCTCATATGTGGAATAAAAATATGGAGTGGCGGCGTCAAATTCCGCGGCGCATGTGTCCACCAATTTGTACACGGGATCAATGCCGGCTTTCTTGCGGTGCGCGCGCACTTTCAAAATTGTGTCGGTGGTGATGGCGCCTAAATATAAATTAGCCAGTTGCGCGTCGGAGTAGCCGTGGGCCTTGGCTTGAAATAAAATCTCGTTGGGCAACTGGTCTAGCGATTTATAGTTGCACAACACGTCTTCAAAGGCCACCAACTCCGCAAGTTGCGAGACATACCACGGGTCGTAGCCGGTGAGTTCACTGACGCGCTCCACGGTCCAGCCGCTTTTCAGGGCGTAACGCACGTAATACAAGCGCCCCTGACTGGCCACGGTGAGTTTGCGCACAAGTGTTTCTTCGGCGATCGGCCACGCCACATCGCTGCCATCGGCCAACTCGCTGATGGTGTCGCGTTGCGCGGCAAGCCACTTGTCGTTTCGATCAAGACCAAATCCGTGGCGCTTGACCTCCATGGAGCGAATCACTTTTTGCAGCGCCTCTTTAAAGGTGCGGCCAATACTCATGGCCTCGCCAACACTTTTCATTTGCGTGGTGAGGCGTTCGTCGGCCTCCGGGAATTTTTCAAATGTCCAACGCGGCATCTTCACCACGACATAGTCAAGCGTTGGTTCAAAGCACGCACTGGTGTTTCCCACCACATCGTTGCGCAATTCATCAAGCGTGTAACCAACGGCAAGTTTGGCGGCAATCTTTGCGATTGGAAAACCAGTCGCCTTGCTGGCTAACGCGCTAGAGCGACTCACGCGCGGATTCATTTCAACAACAACCATGTCGCCATTGGCGGGGTTGACCGCGAACTGCACATTACTTCCACCGGTTTCAACGCCCACCGCGCGCATAATGCTGAAGGCCGCGTCGCGCATGCGCTGATATTCCTTGTCGCTCAGCGTCATGATTGGCGCAATGGTGATGCTGTCGCCAGTGTGCACGCCCATGGCGTCCAGATTTTCTATTCCGCACACAATGATGCAGTTGTCCTTGCGATCGCGCACCACTTCAAGCTCATATTCCTTCCAACCCAGCGCGCTTTGATCGATCAACACCTGGCCAATCATGCTGGCGGAAATTCCACGGCGCGTGATTTCCTCAAGCTCATCCATGTTCCACGCAATGCCGCCGCCGGAACCACCAAGCGTGAACGCGGGGCGAATGATGGCGGGAAAACCAATTTCGTGCACGAATGTTTTCGCGTCCTCAACCGTTGTCACGGTGCGCGACTTGGGTTGCTTCAGTCCAAGTTTTTCAACAATGGCGCGGAAGGCTTCGCGGTCTTCGGCGCGGTGAATGGCTTTGCGATCAGCGCCGATCATTTCAACATTCATGCGCGCCAGAGTGCCGTCGTCATGCAGGGCGCACGCGCAATTCAGCGCGGTCTGTCCACCAAGCGTTGGAAGCAGTGCGTCAATCGGTGTTCCAAGATCGCGCTCCTTCTGTAGGACTTTTCGCACGGCCTCTGGCGTGATGGGCTCGATGTAGGTACGGTCGCTAAACGCCGGATCCGTCATAATGGTTGCGGGATTAGAGTTGATCAACACAACGCGGTAGCCCTCTTCACGCAACGCCTTACACGCTTGCGTTCCGGAATAATCAAACTCACAACCTTGACCAATCACAATTGGTCCACTGCTGATGATCAGGATTGTGTGAATGTCTTGGCGTCGAGGCATGGGATTTTTTGTCCGTGAAAGCGTGGCGCACGCGCCGCTATGAATGGCTTTCACAAACAGAACAAGTCTAACGAGAAGGGCGAAACTTTGAGCCAATTTCTGCCAGGCAAATGAATAAATGTGAAATTGATCGCGGCGCATTTGCGCGCCGATGTGTGGATGGAATTGCCCAGCGCTACGGCGCGTGGGCAACTGCAAAATAAAGCCTCCGCTAGCATGGCGTGTGTGATCGCGGCAATCGAAGGTGAACTTATTTCTGTGGGCGGACAATCGGCGTTGATTCGCTCGGGCGCGATGACCTACGAGGTGTTGATTCCGGCCGCGGACGCGCTGGCGTTGGCGGGCGTGATTGGCTCCACCGTGAATTTTATCACTCTGCATTATTTAGAGAGCCAAGGTCAGGGATCCAGTTTTTGGCCGCGCTTGATTGGGTTTCAATCCGTCAGCGACCGCGACTTCTTTGAGCTGTTGACCAGCGTGAAGGGAATTGGTAATCGCAAGGCGTTGCGCGCGTTGCAGAGATCATTTGCGGACATTGCCGCCATGATTGAGCAGAAAGATTTCGCCGCGTTGCAATCACTGCCAGAGATTGGCCGCAAGACCGCGGAAACAATTGTTGTGGAACTGAAGGACAAGGTTTCGCGATTCACCGCGGGCGCGACCAATTCGGCGCGCGTTGGTGGCGCGGTGAAAATGTCAGGCGCCGTGGCGGACGCGCTTGTGGTGCTGATGCAACTTGGCGAACCACGCGCCGTGGCCGAGCGATTGGTGGAGCGCGCCGCGCTTGTTGTGGGCAAATCAGCGGCGGCGGAGGCCATTGTCGCGGCGGCGTTGCAACTGAAGGGCCAAGCGTAAATAGAATTGGCGACATGGCCGCGCCGAGTCATTTTTATTCACAACAAATGATGAGGCGGGTTTTACATGGACACGCACAAATCATTCGTGCGTTTGGCTAGCATTCACACATGCGCTACGCAATGATCATGGCTGGTGGCAGTGGCACGCGATTGTGGCCCATGAGTCGCAAGGCGCAACCCAAACAACTTCTTCCATTTATTGATGGCAAAAGTCTTTTGCAAATTGCGGGCGCGCGCCTGGAGGGAATTGTTCCAGCGGAGCGCAGGTTGGTGTGCGCGTCGGATTCGTATCAAGAGCAAGTCATGCGCGCCGTGCCTTCGCTGACCAATGAAAATTGGTTGGGCGAGCCCATGGGTCGCGACACACTGAACGCGGTTGGTTTTGCGGCGGCGGTTCTTGCAAAGCGCGATCCAAACGCGGTCTTTATTGTTGTGACCAGCGACCATTTGATTGAGCCGCAAGAGGAATTTGCGCGGCGCGTTGACGCCGGCTTTCAACTTGCCGAAAAAGATCCAACACGCTTTGTGACATTTGGAATTACGCCAACATTTGCCGCAACAGGTTACGGTTATGTGGAGCGCGGCGAGCCAATTCCCGGCTTTGACCAATGTTTCGCCGCCAAACGATTTGTGGAGAAGCCCGCTAAAGAAATTGCGCAGATGTATTTGGAGGCAAAGACATTCAGTTGGAACAGCGGCATGTTTGTATTTCACGCCGCGAAATGTTTGGAGGCGATCTCGTGGTACAAGCCTGAAAGTTTTGTGGGGCTTGAAAAGATTGCCAACGCGTGGGGCACCGCGCAACAGAAGCAGGTTGTTGACGCGGTCTATCCAACGCTTCCAAAAATAAGTCTTGATTATGCGCTTATGGAGCCAGCCAGTAAGGATGCGCGCCGCTCAATTGCGGTTGTTCCAATGGCCGTGCAGTGGAAAGATGTTGGAAGTTGGCCGTCGTGGGCGGAAACATTAAGCACCGACTCCGCGGGCAACCGCGCCAATTGCGAGACGGCGCACTTGGATTGCAAAAATATTTCCGTGGCCAGCGACGACGCGCATCACACCGTAAGCGTGATTGGTTTGGAGAACGTGATTGTGGTGCGAACCAAGGACGCGACATTGGTGTGCCGCGCCGATATGGCGGAGCGCGTGAAGGAAATTGCAACCACTGTGCCGCCAAAGTTGCAGTAAATTATTTCGCGTTTTGAAGCAGGTCTTGAAGCAGGGAACATAAATCGCACAATGAAAAAAAAGATCGTCCGATTTCTTGCGCTTGATCTTGGTGATCGAAGAACAGGCTTGGCGCTTGGCGACTCTCTCACCAATATTGTGTCGCCCATTGGAACCATCAATGTGATCAAGGGGCCAGCGCTTCTTGAGGCGCTGAAAAAAGTTATTGAAGAAAATGCGCCAGATGAAATTGTGATTGGTCTTCCGCTGAACATGGATGACAGCGAGGGCGCGGCCAGCAAGGCAGTGCGCGAGTTTGCCTTACAAATTATGCAAATTACGAACAAGCCAATTCATTTACACGACGAACGCCTGACAACCTTTGAGGCCGATTCACGCATGGCGCAGTCAGGCCGCACGCACGCGGAAAAAAAGGCCCTGCGTGATTCTTTGGCGGCCGCGGCCATTCTTGAGGATTTTTTGCGCGCCCGCGCACAACCTGATTTACAAACCGGCGATTCACCAAGCGAGTCTTAAAAAAGAATTGCACGGCTGACCAACTTGTTGATCAACGCAACGCAATATGGGCAAGTGAATAAATTGTCATTCAACACATGAATGTTTCGCTTCGGAAACTTGATTGACTACATTCACACCCGCGAAAAAAATTACGCCGCCGGCTTGCCTTCGCACGCCGCGCGATCGACATACCAAACAAATTCACCGCTGATTGGATGAACGCCCTTAATTGGCAACGCCTGATATGTGTCTTGGCCAGTCGCCACTTGGTGCAACATGGCGGTCTTTTTTTCACCCACCACCAATACGGCCACAAAGCGGGCGGCATTGATGGCAGGATAGGTCATGGTGATTCTCGGCGGCGGCGTCACGGTTGGTCCGTCGCACACATCGACAAATTTCACGCGCTCCTCCAACACCGAAGTGTGTGGAAACAAACTGGCGGTATGTCCATTGTCGCCCATGCCAAGCAACACAAAGTCAAGGCGATTCTGCCCCTTGGGTCGGCTTGAAAGAACATTTAAATATGTTTTTTCATAATCAGCCGCGGGGTCAGCCAATGAAGTTTGCATTGGATGAACATGGTCAGCCGGAATGTCAGTGTGATCAACAATAATTTCCTTGATCTGTCGAAAATTGCTCAACTCATTGTCAAACGGAACGTGGCGCTCATCCACAATCCAAAGGTGCGTCTTTTCCCAAGGAATCGCGCGGTATCGCGGGTCATACATCAGTTGGCTGTACAACGGCATCGGCGTTGTGCCACCAGAAAGCGCGATATGAAATTCACCAAACGCGTTCACGCAATTCAACGAATGCAAAAGCAAGTCCGCGCTAAGCGCGTCAAAGACCCCTTCGGGATCCTCGCGTGAAACAATTTTTCCAGGAAGCGGCGGCGCCTTGATGGGCGTGTCGCGTAAATCGGTTGGAAGAAGATCGCTCATGCGTGAATAGTAGCCGTTGATGGTTTGTTCAATCAACACATATTTTTTGTTGAACACATTTCAAATTACAAATAGAAATCACACCGCCCAGGTTCTTCCGTCGCGCGCCAAAAGATCCGTTGCTGATTGCGGCCCCCACGAACCGGGCGCGTAATTGCCTTGAATATTTTTTCGCAGTGGGGCGCTCGCATCGTTCAGAAACGGCATGATTGCGTTCCAGGCGCTCTCCACTTCAAGCCGGTGCTTAAACAAACTCTGGTCGCCACGCATGGCGTCAATCATCAGTGGCCCATACGCCTCTACCACCGTCGCGCTGAATGAATCCGCGTAATCCATTTCCATTTCAACGGGCTGAATATTCATTGGCCCTGGAACCTTGGCGTTAAATTGAATTTTTAATTGCTCGTTGGGCGCAATATCAATGGTCATTCTGTTTCCAACGAGCGGGGCATTGACAATTTTCTTGAACAGATTGGCCGCGGGCGGCTTGAAATGAATAACAACCTGCGTGCTCTTGCGCGCCAGGCGCTTGCCGGTGCGCAGATAAAACGGAACCTTGGACCAACGCCAATTATCAAAGTGCATCTTTAAGGCGGCGAATGTTTCAGTTTTGGAATTTGGTTCCACGCCTTTAAGATCGTGATACGCGCCCTCGTTGCCATCGCCCGCATATTGACCAAGCGATCCCCACTGCGCCACATTGTCAAGCGGCGGAGTTTGCAATGCGTCGACTACTTTAATTTTCTCGGAGCGAATGTGGTCGGCGGAAAAACTTGTGGGCGGCTCCATGGCCACAAACGCCATCACTTGTAGCAAGTGGCTTTGAATCATGTCACGAATGGCGCCCGTCTTGTCATAGAACGCGGTGCGCTGGCCAACGCCAACGGTTTCCGCGGCGGTAATTTGCACGTGATCGATGTAGCGATGATTCCACACCGGCTCAAACAGCGAGTTGGCGAAACGAAACACCAAAAGATTTTGCACAACTTCCTTGCCAAGGTAGTGATCAATTCTGTAAATGGCGTCCTCTTCAAACACGCGTCCAAGCGCGCGGTTCAAACTCGCCGCGCTTTCGTCGTCAAAGCCAAAAGGCTTTTCAACAATAATGCGTTGCCACGATTTGTTGTTGGGTGAAATACTGCACCAACGTCGGCCCTCGGTCACCATTCCGGCCGCGTCAATTTGCGCCACGATGGGCTCGTACAACTCCGGCGCCACGCTCATGAAAAACAAAACATTTTGCGCGCACTTGTGTTGCGTATCAAGTTCCGCCACGCGCGCGGCAAGCCGTGGATAAGGCTCGTTGGTGGCGGCGTCGCCAGCCATGTAAAAAATTCTCTTGGCAAATTCCGCCCACACTTCCTCGCGGAAACCCTTGACTTGTTTTAGCAACCACGGTTTCAATTCGTCGCGCCACGCGGCGTCCGTCTTTACAGTGCGGCTCATGCCAAGAATGCATGTGGCGGGATTTAAAAAACCAGCCTCCGCCATTTCATACATGGCTGGAATTAGTTTGCGGCTGGTCAAGTCACCGCTGGCGCCAAGAATAATTAGAACACATGGGTCGGCTATTCGCATGTTCATAGCCTAACGCTTCTTGTCAATTTATAAATGTTGGCGCGACACTTTGTATTTCAAATTAATTATGGTGGCAAACACCCTCAAGCGCGGCACGCTTCACCCCCAGAATTTTATATCAACTTGCCTCGCGCGGATGAAACTTTCGCAACACCTCGCGCAAGCGCCGCTGATCCACATGCGTATAAATTTCCGTTGTGGCAATGTCGGCGTGTCCAAGAAGTTCCTGCACCACACGAAGGTCTGCGCCGCCACTTAACAAATGCGTGGCAAATGAATGGCGCAATTTATGTGGATGCACGCCGTGTAGTCCCGACAAGTCCGAGTACTTGCGCACAATTTGCCAGACGGCCACGCGTTCAATCGGTTTACCGCTGAAAGATAGAAACAGTCGAAAGTGGTCGCGGCCGTCGCGAAAGCGCGCCAACGATGGACGCGTCTCCTTTAGATATTCATCAATCGCCACAATCGCCGGCTCGCCAACTGGAACCATACGTTGCTTATTTCCCTTTCCAATCACAACAACACAACCAAGCGTCGCGTTGAAATCATTCATCTTCAGAGAACCAACTTCACTGGCACGCAAGCCCGAGGCGTACATCACTTCAAGTATGGCGCGGTCTCGACGCCACAAATCACCCGTCTCCGCGTTTGGCGCCTCAACTAATTTCCGCATTTGACCAGGCGTCAGCGTTCCCGGCAATCTTCTCCATCGATGCGGTCGATCAAGCAAGCGTGCTGGGTCGCGCGTAATTTTTCTTTCCGCCTGCATCCACCTGAAAAAAACCCGCATGGATGCAAGATGGCGCGTAACAGTGCTTGAGTCCAATCCGCGCTCGCGTTTGAGTTGCTGAAGATGTTGCGCCAAATGTTCCATGCGAACAGCATCAGGCGATTTTACTCCGGCCCCAACTAAATATTCCTTCATGTATCGCAAGTCGCGTCCGTAAGCCTCAAGCGTTGAAGTGCTGAGCCCGGTTTCAATGCGCGCCCAATTTAGAAATTCACGCGCCGCGTGATCGAATGGAGATATCTTTTCCATGCGCGGTCACCTGTACTGGAGGGGTTCCGTCGCCAGCAACTCTTGTGAGCCGCCGAATAACAACGGGTTTTTCCAGCGTGCCATGCGACTCTTCCATATTGATTCGGTGAAATGTTGCGCAACCGTGAAAGGCGTTGCAACACACCGAAAACGCGCTGGCAACTGTCGCCATTGTGAAGCGGTGGTTGCATCGCAAATCTCCCGCATCCATGTGCGGGCAGAACCGGTCGGCGTTTTGGTTGGAAGATTGATTCATGGCAGTGGTGACAAACAAATCGGATGAAATGAGTGTAGAACTGTAAAGATAACGAAATTGACGGCGGATTCAAATCTTTGAATCAGCGGAATACGCCAAGGTTCGTGCAAAGAAATGCAATCCCGCGGCCTTACGCGCGGCCTCTAACGTGATTTCCGCGGTCACGTTTGCCTTGCGGCAACCCGAGCGCAAAATATCCATCACCAAATCGTCGCGACCTTCAAGCGCGGCGCGGCGTTTCTGCATGGGCGCAAGCAGTGTGTTGATGGCTTGCGCCACCTCCTTCTTTATATGGCCGTCCCCAATATTGTCGCCGCGCGTGTAGAGATCCTTCAATTCCTCAACGCGCGCGGCGTCGGGAATGAAAGCCTCCACATATTGAAACAGCGCATTCTTCACATCGCCTGGTTCAGTGGCGCTTTGGCGGCCAGTGAAAATGCGCATGACTTTCTTTTCAACTTCTTTGGGTGGATCCGAAATAAAGATGGCGTTGCCCAAACTCTTGCTCATTTTATTTTTCCCATCGACGCCCATCAAGCGGCCCACTTCGCCAACCTCAGCGCGCGGCACCGGAAATACCCCGCCAAGTTGCACGTGCTCATGGTCCTCGGCCTTCTCATTCACGCCGCAATACATGTGATTGAAGCGGCGCGCCACCTCACGCGTCATTTCTAAATGCGGCACCTGGTCCTCACCCACCGGAACACCCTCGGGACGAAATGACAGAATGTCCGCGCATTGGCCAACGGCGTACAACGGAAATCCAAACGAATACGTCTCGCCCAAATCCTTCACCTTGATTTCATCTTTCAACGTTGGATTGCGCAGAACGCGGTTGAATGGCAACAACATGGCGAACAAGAAAGTCAACTCATGAATTGTTGGAACTTCGCTTTGCAGAAAAATAGTTGAAAGATCTGGATCAATTCCCATGGCGATTAAATCGCGCACAATTTCCAGCGAATCGCCACGGATCTCTTTCGGCTTGTCGGCGCGCGTGGTGAACGCGTGATAGTTGGCCACAATGAAATAGCAATCATGCGTGTGTTGCAATTGCACGCGGCGCTTGGCACTGCCAACCCAATGACCCAAATGCAATCGACCTGTCGGCGTGTCGCCCGTCAGAATGCGGGACTTGCTTGCGGCGCGTGCGTGAGAATCGGCGGCGTTCATTGAGGAAGCATAGAGAACAGGAAAATATTTGCACAATTAAACAGCGCGTGCGCCGTGAATGAACTCCACAGGCGGCCGGTGCGCTCCATAAGAAATCCAAGCGCCACACCAAATACCGCCAACGCTGGAATGGCGGCGGCGTGGCCATATTTTGGCACCGCGCCCCAGTGAAACAGCGCGAACGTGGCGGCCGTGATCAAAATCGCGCCGGCGCGCGGCACTCCAATTTGTTTCAGACCTTGTTGAATAGCGCCGCGCCAAATTATTTCTTCGGCCAGCGGACCAAGTATCACAATGGTGAACACCAATCCCCAGGTCACGGGATTATTTCCCTGCTCACGAATGGTTTCAAGAAATTGGTGCCCCACGATTGGCGCGCGGATATCCGTGAATTGAAATTGAATCACGCCACCTAGCGCGGATGTCATTTGAATCAAGGGCCATACAATGAAGAAAGCAATCACTCCCGTGATGATGCCTGTTGCAGTACCCATCGCTTTGTGTGTTGCAAGGGGTTCTGGTTTGCTATCGAACACTGATGCGCTCGAAAAATGTCGCAAGGCCGTAAACACTGTGATTGTGGTCAGTGATCCAGCGACCAATGCCGTTAGTAACGCGCTTGGAGGCAAGGGGTTCTGCGTACTCACGCCCGCGGCGCGCAAAATGAGCGCGCCAACAATTCCAGAAAGCAAAATTCCACACAGCGCCAGCAGTGCGTTTTGATTTATGTTAAGCCGCCATAAATGCGGCGCGGCATTTGCAAGGCGCAACCATTTCACTTTGTAAAGCAAAGCCATGGAAATTCCCGCCCACGCCCACATGATTGACGCGGGCACAAATTCAGGATTTGTGGCCGCGTCTTGCGTGGCAATGTCCGCGCCACTGCATAGACTTGCGGAAATTATGCCCAACGCGCTCCAAAAAATTATTGAAAGAAAATTTGTGGAAGTGCAGGAGCGCAAGCAACACTCGCCGCTGGAACTTCTGCAGGAAAAGATTCGCTCCATGCCGCGCCCGCGCAATTTTTTCCGCGCCGTTGTGCTCGACAACGCGGAGCCAACGCGTGTTATCGCGGAAATTAAAAAGAAAAGCCCGTCCGCCGGTCTTATTCGCAATGACTTTGATCCGGTGGACATCGCACAACGCTATCACCAAGCTGGGGCCGCGGCTATTAGTTGCTTAACCGACCAAGTGGACTTTGGAGGTCAACTGGATTTCATAGAACTTATTCGCGCCGCGGTGCCCCTACCGGTTCTGCGAAAAGATTTCATTGTCGACAGTTGGCAAATTTGGGAAAGCCGTGCCGCTGGCGCCGACGCCATTTTATTGATCGCCGAATGCTTGACTGAGCAGGATATTGTTGACTTTCAAATTCTTGCGGTTGAACTTGGCATGACCATCTTGCTGGAGGTGCATGACGTGGAAAATTTATACCGCGTGCAAAATCATGTTGGCTTTCCGCATATTGGCTATTCACTTCTGGGCATAAACAACAGAAATTTAAAAACCATGACAACGGATTTGGCGCATACCTTTCGCATGGTTGATTTAATAGAAGATCGCCGCGTGGTGGTGAGCGAAAGCGGCATTCGCACGGCGCACGATATTCATCGCCTACAAATGCATGACGTTGGAATTGTTCTTGTGGGTGAGCATTTGCTTCGCCAACCCGATCCCGGCCAGGCGCTTCGCGAATTGCGCGCACCGGCCACCGCGTAGCTTTCATTTCTGTTTTTTGCCAAGCGCTCCTCAAAGTTACGCACTGGCATACACGCCACGCGATCAATCCAGCAACGCAATCGCCTGACTGCGATCAACGAGCGATCAACCCGCGATCAACTGTTCAATAATTTGAACCGCGTTCAACGCGGCCCCCTTGAGCAATTGATCACCAACCACCCACAACGCCAATGATTTTCCGGGCGTGCCGCCGTGGTCAACGCGAATTCTTGAAACCAAAACTTCATTAAGGCCAGAAGCCATTTGCGGATCCGCCGGTTGATCGCCGTTTGATTCATCCACCACACGAACGCCCGGCGCTCGCGAAAGAATGTCCACGGCTTGGGCTGAAGAAATCGCGTTGGTAAATTCTAAGTGCAATGCAACGGCGTGCGCCCGCAGTGTGGGCACGCGAACACAGGTCGCGCTTACACGCAAACGGTCGTAAGCCAAAATCCGGCGGCTTTCGCGAGCAAGTTTGTGTTCTTCCTCATTTGATCCATCTGATTGGCGCGGCGAGTTGTGCGGAAACACATTGAATAAAATTGGTCTTGGAAATAATTGCCCCGCAACTTTGTCACCGGATGCCCACGCGCGGGCTTGTGATTCCAACTCATGCATGCCCGCAAGGCCAGCGCCCGAAACCGCCTGATAGGAACACGCGGTCATTCGTTCCAGTTGCGCCACGCGGTGTAGTGGCGCCGCGACCATTAAAGAAACAATCGTGGTGCAATTTGGATTGGCCACCAAGATTGGTTTGCTATTTAATAATTCACCATTGATCTCGGGCACAACAAGTGGAACGGCGGGATCCTCGCGAAATGCGCTGGAATTATCCACCGCAACAATATTCAATTCGGCAAGCATGGGCGCCATGGAGCGCGCCGTTGTGGCGTCCGCGCACAAAATGGCGTAGTCACTTCCCACCAAAGCTTCGCGATCAACGGTGTGTGCCACCAATGTTTGTCCGCGAAATTGAAATGTTTTTCCGGCGGATCGTTCGCTACAGAACAAACGCAACTGCGACACGGGAAAGTTTCGTTTTTCAAGTAGTTGAATTACCTCACGGCCAACCGCCCCGGTTGCACCAATCACGCTTACGCAAAACACTTTTTTCCCCGCATGTGATTTTGTTGCCGCGGATACGGATGTAGACGCATCCGCGTTTCCCCCACTCACTGGTGCGGCCCAATGAGAAAGAAGCGCGCAATCTCCACCTCGAACAAAGATCCATCATTACGCTCCATGGTGTACGTGCCCTGCATTGTTCCCCATGCTGTTTGCAAAGGACAAAAACTTGAGTATTCAAATTTTTCCCCCGGCGATAAATCTGGATGATGTCCAACCACACCAAGTCCCTGAACCTCATGCCGCTCACCACTAGAGTCAACAATGACCCACTTGCGACTGCGAAGCCTGGCGCAACTTGTTCCCTCGTTATGCATGGCCACCTTGTAGTTGAATAGGTAGCGGCTATTTTCCGGATCGGAATGTGAAGGAAGGTAATGCGGATCAACCGTAATACGTATTCCATGTGTCACGCATTCACTGCCCTTGCATGTTCGAACTGAAGGTGTTGCCATAATGATGGCACGATATGCGAGCCGGACGTTCTTACCAAGTCCAAATCAAGGTCTTAGCCGAACTTTCAACAAGTTCAAATTCATGCCTATTCAAACCATCCTTTTTTTCGGACATTGACCTTGATTACTTCGCCATCTTTTAATGCGCGCCAATCAAGACCAAGGGAAAATCTGTGGTAACCGGCGCATTCCGTCTCTATCACAAGTGGCATCATATTTTGAATGGGAACTAGTGGCGTAAATCCATCTTCGTTGCTCACAACGGCAAATTCATTGGGGCCAGACGCAAGCCCATTTCGCTGTTCATTTAAGCGCACCACAACATTGGGAATGGGTTGGTTGCTCTCTGAATTCAAAACTTTAAATTGAACGGTCTTCTTTTGCAGTTGGCGAAGCCGGATAATCAATTCAGATTCAGAATTGCTGTCATCTAGATCCTGTCGAACTTCTTGATAACCAGGTTTTCGCACAGTGAGCACATTGCGAAATCCCGACGCGTGGCTTACCTGGGTGTGTCCGTCGCCATCACTGCGCATGGTTTGTAAATCAGGAAACCCCCAGCGATTTTCAATTCCAGGCATGGGCAAATATAAAAAAGTTGTGGCGGAGATTTCGGCGTCATCAATTGGATCGCCATTTGATTTTTCAACCACGCGCACTTGAATGGGCACAAATTTCACTGGCGCAAGCTTCATGTTGTGCGTCGTTTTCTCATCCAGGTCTTGAAAGCGAAATGTTTGATGCGCGGAATTTGACGACACCAGCATGTTGTCGGTGGTTTTGGAGTTAAACACGTCGATTGTTGCGGGCTCAAATCCCGACTGCAGTAAAGTCAACTTAGTGTTGAATGGGGGTACCCAAATTCTGGCCTGCCCACCAGGTCCGCTTTGAACCGCGTTGGAGTCCGTGGCAAGAAGTGAAAGCAACGTCACGCTGTGTCGATGGATTGTGACTCCTTCCACGGGCTTGTTGTCCGAGGCGTCTGTCAGTTGCAAATCAAGCGGGCGCGGAAAGCAACCGGATTGCATGAATATTCCACCAACCACAAATAATGAATAGAGCACAGCAACAACGCGAGTGAAATTAATATACATAGTGCGATTCAAGTTTGGAATACTTTATGTATGTTCTTAGCGAATAATGCGGGGTGATTGATGGTAGTTCCGTGAACGCTTGAAGGGAAATCAATTGCCATTCAAAGGCAAAATGTTATTTATAAAGCGAGCTGGCACTTGAATTCTGAAACAGCACGCACATCAAGATAGCCACAACAGCAAGAATGACGCATCCACAAATTCTGGCGCACGCGGACGGAATTTGTCTTGAACAAATCCCTGGGAATTCGCCCAGGCAAAGTCCCAGTGGTGCGGCGGCAGAAAGCACCCAAATCCAAATCGGGATATTGGTCGTGTCATAACCAAAACCGGTGGCGCTACCAAGACCAGCAATGCTTGCAACCACAACTCCCCCACCCACGCCCAGTCCGAGGCATTTGCGCCCGCGCATTTGGCGGACAAGTTCAATGAGTGAAATAATGCCCAGGCAAAACGCGACGGCTCCCAGTGGTATCGCTAGTTTTGCAAATCCCGAAAGCATGGCAAGCACCGACGGCGCGATCAATGAAAAACTAAGGGCCAGTGACGTGGAAAAACATTTTCGTTTTTCAACCACAAGCACAAGAACCGTGGCGCAACCCCCCACCGCAACGCCAAGAAACAGTCGGCGCGACAGATTATCCCATGACGGAATAAGCAACAAAGCGGCGCCTAAAATAATGACTGCGCAAGCAATATAGATTCGCAGTGGCATAATTTTTTTGAATAAGCCGCACGCGTCGGTAAGCACGGCGATCATAAATGTGGTTAATGGAAACCACAGCCACCTATTTTGCGATGCGAATTGAATCAGGGATTCTTGCGACATTGAGCTTAGGAGTAATGTGGCGGCCAAGGCGCATCCATTGAATCCAGTCAACACCGAAATTTTTCTTGCTAAGTTTCCACAATAACTAAACATCACGCCAACAAATGATGGCAACGCAATTGCATACAACAGAATTTCCATTTCCATGTTGAGGCGCTCAAGAGCAACAATAATTTTTGATTGCGAAAAAGTGGATTGAAACTATCTCAGTTTGAATATGGAATTGATCGAGTGGCTTATGTCAGGAGGCCCCAGCTTCAAGAGCCACTATAATTCGCACATTTTTTCCAATCGCGTTCTTTTCAATTCCGTAGGTCATTCCAAATTCGCCGCGATCCATTGTGAACACGGCTTCAAATCCAATTTTTTTCCCGCGGACTGACTCGCTTTGTCCGGTCATCTCCACATTCGCCGTCAATGGTTTCGTCACTCCATGCACGGTGAGGTTGCCAGAAACCTCCCACATATTGCCATCGAGTTTTTTAGATGAGGTGCTTATAAATGTCATTGTTGGAAATTCTTTCACACTAAAAAAATCTGGGCTTCGAAGGTGTCCATCTAAATCTTTGTTCGCGCTTGAAACCGAGTTGGTGTCAATGGCGATATTCATAGCTAGGGCTTGCGCGCCGGAGCCATTGGTCGTGACTGTTCCTGAGACGTCATCAAATCTTCCCCAAAACATTCCCGCGCCTGAATGTTGGACTCGGAATAATCCCATGGAATGCGTGTCATCAACTTTCCAAGTTGTCTCGCTGGTTTGTCCTTGAATAGAAGTTGTTGAATTGGTCGCTGTTGGTGTTGGGGCAACTTTTTCAACCGGGCCTTGCAGGGCCACTGCGCTGATCGTGATTACAAAGAGTGAGGTGATTGCGGTGAATGACTTCGAAGACAAATGCATTGTTATTCCTTTGTTGATTTGTTTGTTGCGAGTTTGGTTCACTATAGACAAGCGATACATTTCTCACGATCACATTGCGCGACACTCGCCAGAATGCGGGATCGCTTTTGTGTATTTAAATTTGTAGACGCCGAAAGTCTTACATCACAAGAACCCATTTTGTATTGTGTGAAGCCAAATGCACGCCTCTTTAAGTCCATATAATGAGTCTTATAACTTAAAATACAGAAATTGTTCCACGTGGAACGCAAATGGATAATTTAAGTGTTACATTCTGTCTTGCTTTAAAAGGAGGCACATGACTAATCCAAATAACAATTCCAAAAAAGAATCTCCTGTAATTTCAGGTAAATCAATTGATTCAAATACAGGGGAAAATATCACGAAAAAACCGTCTCAAGCAGTTCCAATTACAAAACTTGGACGCGGACTTGGCCGACTTATTCCGATTAATAGCCCACAAAAAGATCCAGCACATTCTGGAGTTTCGATTGTTGTACCCACTGTTGTTGTTGCCCAACCAGAAACTACACCCGATCTATCAACAACCAAACCCATTATTTCGGCATCGCTACATAAAAATTCAGAGTCAAACAAATCTTCAGTTGTATTTGGCGACGGGGTTGCTTTGATTGAGATTTCAAAAATTAGACCCAATCCAAGACAGCCAAGGACCGATTTTAAGACTTCCGAACTGTCTGATTTAGCGGCGTCAATAAAGTCCAATGGATTGCTACAACCAATAATTGTTCGACCGCTTGATGGCACTACTGGCCAATTTGAAATAGTAGCCGGAGAACGACGTTGGCGAGCCTTTAAGATGCTTGGCAGGAATTCTATTTCTGCGATCGTAGTTCAGGCTTCGGACGAGTATTCGGGTATTTGTGCCCTAATTGAGAATGTACACAGAACAGATCTTAATCCAATGGACAGAGCTCTGGCAATACTTAAATTGGCTGAAGAATTCTCGCTTACCCATGAAAAACTCGCCGAAAAACTAGCTTTAGACCGTACTACCGTAACAAATCTTCTGCGCTTAGCAGAACTAGACCCATTGTCTGCGGGGTTGGTTCGCCAGGGCTTGCTTTCACAAGGCCATGCTAAAGCTCTTCTTGGCATTTTAGATATTAAGGCTAGAGCAACGCTTGCAGAATCAACAGTACGCGGCGAATGGTCTGTTAGAACTCTTGAGCGCGAAGTACAAAGACTCTCTTCGGAAGCAAAGGGAAGAGTTCCACGTGGAACAGTACCCGCAAGACGTCAGGCCAATGTAAAGGATTTAGAAACACGATTAAGTACCCTTCTTGGTACTCGAGTCACAATTCAGCTTGGTCGTAAGCCAAACACCGGCAAAGTTTCAATGGAATTCTTTTCGCTCGATCAGTTTGAAGGAATGCTGGCAAAGCTTGGACTTCGTACCGACCAAATTCGTTTCGAAAATTAAATTTAGAATTTTAGCAGGGCGTCTAAAGCCATAAATTCGCCTGCCCACGGGGTGTATTTTTAACACATCGATTTATGCAAAAATTTTAAAAACACACTATTTCAGCCAAATAATGCAATATTTGACAAAGCACCCATGCTAAAATATTAAGTTATAAGACCTCAATACTCTTCATAAAGTCTGGCAACTCAGTTTCTAAACCCAGCCCAGACCGAATTGCCCCAGCCAGCGCAACTCTAGAAGCTTGCTCGCCGTGATTTAAAATCACCCGCGGCGTTCCACCCTCACGCGCGCCAATCCAAGCCACCAAATCACCTTGATCCGCATGGCCACTTAATCCCTCAAGATGAACGCGCTCGGCTTTCACCTCAAACATGCCTTCTTTTAATTCAATCAACTTCGCGTGATGCAAAAGCGAATGTCCAAGCAAGCCAACAATTTGATGGCCCGCAAATAAAAGCGCGTTGCGCGAATCCGCAACAAGCGCCGCAAGATGATGTAGCACCGGGCCCGCGTCACAAAATCCACTACCCGCCAGAATAATCCCAAGTTGCGCGCTCTTGGTCAGTTTCAAACTTTGTCTGCGATTAAATAAATGCTGTAAGCCCGCGAAGTGAAGTGGATCATTTCCAGCTTCGGCCGCGGCGCGCAAGGCTGGCTCAAGCAAGGCCGGATAGCGGCCACATAATTCAGAGGCGCGAATTGCCATAGGTGAATCTAAATACACATTCATTCCATTCAGTTTGTTTAAACGCGATAATTCCGCCAAGCGCAACAATAATGTTTGCGCGCGACCAAGGGCAAATGTTGGCGCCAGTATTTTTCCACCGCGAGCCGCTACGCGTTGCACAACATCAGCAAGCGCATCGGCTGAGGAAGAACTGGCGGTAAAATTTCGCGCGCCATTTGTGCTTTCCATCAGCACAACATCCACATCGGGTAGTAATTCACGGGCGCGAAGCAGGGGACTGCGAGCGGGTCCTAAATCGCCAGAAAACAGCACTTTTCTCTCAATTCCATTTAGTATAAATGCAACTTCAACGCTGGCGGAACCTATAATGTGCGACGCGTCGTGAAATCGAAATCGCAACCCTGGTTTAATCTCGCGCCACACATTATATTCAATCGGGCAAATAGTTTCCGCCGCAAGCATTGCGTCGTGCGCGTCGTATAAAATTGGTGGCTCGGAACTTGAGGTTTTACTTTTTGTTCCAGGCTCTGGCGGCGGATCAATAACCCGCGCGATAGGTGTTGTTCCATTTCGCCACTCCTCATGGCGAAGAACCTGCAACGACGCGCTTGATCGCAACACGCGCGGCAATAAATCCGCCGTTGGCGGTGTGGCAAATATTGGCGCGGCGCAACGAAGGCGGGGCAACATTCCAAGCCGACCGCAATGGTCAACATGGGCGTGCGTCACAATTACGCCATCCACATGCGGCCAATCGATTTCTGGAACCTGCAGATTTCTATGCTCTTGTTCCGGCGAACCTTGGAAAAGTCCAAAGTCAATCACCACGCGACCGCGCGGCGTGTCCAACAATGTGCAAGACCCCGTTACTTCTCCCGCCGCACCTAATAATGTGATCGTTGCTCGTTCAGACACTGAATCTGAGCATAGCCATCATTTGAAATAACGCAGTAACATGGTCAAACCAACTTTGGCTGGGTACAAATACAACTCAACATGCCGAAAGTGGCGTTGGAGCAACCCAAAAGCGCCACAAAGACCCCCAAGCCCCCAATTGCCACGAAGGACGAACCCTAAACCTGAATTTAGTCGCCCGCACACGCCGCAATGGCCGCCTTTAGCTCCGCCTTAGCATCCTTGGAAGGCATGAACTCGTGCCCAACGAAGCCGCGATACCCGGTGGCAACAATCGCCCGCATGATCGCCGGGTAATACAACTCTTGTTTCGTATCAAGCGGCCCACGACCCGGCACGCCGGCCGTGTGATAGTGAAGAATCCACGGCGCGGCCTTCTGGATGGACCGAATCACGTCGCCCTCCATAATTTGCATGTGATAAATATCAAACAGCAAACCAAATCGACGGTCCGCAATCGCCTCGCAAAGTTGAAGCCCCCAGGGCGTGTGATCGCCCATGTGATCCTTGTGGTCAACGCGCGAGTTGAGCAACTCCATCACCACTCCAAGATTTGATTTTTGCGCGATGGGCAGAAGTCGCTTCAGACCAGCCACGCAATTTTCCAAACCCTTGGCGTTATCAAGACCGCGGCGATCACCAGCAAACACAATTACCAGCGGCGCGCCAGCCGAAGAAATTTGTGGAAAGAGAACTTCCGCGCGCTGAATAATGTCATCGTGGTGTTCAATGCGATTCAAACCATCCGCAATAGTGGTGGGACCATTGGCAACTGGGCACGCCAATTTTGCGGCGCGAACTTTTTGAATGTCTGGCGGATCAAGAAGATCAATCCCATCAAGGCGCACGGACTTCGCCAAGTCGATCACTTGCTCAATGTTCATGGAACCCAAACACCAACGCGAGACGCTTTGTCGAAGCAGGCGCCCATCATCTTTTGTCGCGCGACTTCCAAACTGCGTGGCGGTGTTGGCCACAGAAGGATCACCCGCATGCACGCCACGAACAGCCGCCGCCAATAAACCTGCCGCAAGAATTTGGCGACGATGCATGAGATCCATGATGATGTTTAGTGATACGCGCTGAGCGGCTCACATGAACACACAAGGTTGCGATCACCATATGGATTGTCAACACGACCAACCGCCGGCCAGAATTTGCGATTGCGAACCCACGGCAATGGATACGCGGCGTGCGCGCGCGTGTAGGTGTGATTCCATGTGTCGGCGCAAATAGCCTCCGCGGTATGCGGCGCGCCCTTGAGCGGATTATCTTTGCGATCGCTTTTTCCCTGCTCAATCTGCGCAATTTCAGCGCGAATGGCAATCATCGCCTCGCAGAATCGATCCAGCTCCTCCTTGGATTCGCTCTCCGTGGGCTCAATCATCAACGTGCCAGGCACGGGCCAACTCATGGTGGGCGCGTGAAATCCAAAGTCCATCAAGCGCTTTGCAATGTCGTCAATTTTAATTTCCGCCGACTGATCAAACATGCGGCAGTCAATGATGAACTCATGCGCGCAACAACCATTCTTGTTCACAAACATAACTTTGTAATCATTGTGCATGCGCTTGGCCATGTAGTTGGCGGAAAGAATGGCGACCTGAGTCGCCTTGCGCAAACCGTCCGCGCCCATGAGTGAAATGTACATCCATGAAATTGGAAGAATGCTGGCACTGCCATATGGAGCCGCCGACACCGGACCAATTGAGTGCTTGCCAGCGTTGACTGGATTGATGACCGGATGGCTTGGCAGAAAATCACAAAGATGTTTCGCCACACCAATCGGGCCAACGCCCGGACCACCGCCACCATGTGGAATGCAAAATGTTTTATGCAAATTCAAATGGCACACATCCGCGCCAATTTCACCGGGACGCGTCAAGCCAACTTGCGCGTTCATGTTGGCGCCATCCATGTAGACCTGACCACCATGTTCGTGAATAATGTCGCACAACTCCTTAATGCGATCCTCAAAAACTCCGTGCGTGCTTGGATAGGTCATCATGCAACATGACAAATCATTTTTATGAAGCGCGGCCTTGGCGCGAAGATCCGCCAGATCAACATTGCCCTCGCTGTCGCATTGAACCGCAACAACTTGCATGCCCGCCACCACCGCGCTGGCGGGATTTGTTCCGTGCGCGCTTTCTGGAATCAAGCAAACATTGCGATGACCCTGGCCGCGTTGCTCGTGATACGCGTGAATGACCATTAATCCCGCATATTCACCGTTGCTTCCAGAGTTTGGTTGCAAGCACATTCCCGCGAAGCCGGTGATATCGCACAACCAACTCTCCAAGGTGCGGAATAATTCCGCGTAGCCAGCGCATTGATCAAGTGGCGCGAATGGATGCAACTTTCCAAATGTTGGCCACGTCACGGGAATCATTTCCGAAGTGCCGTTGAGTTTCATGGTGCATGAACCAAGCGCAATCATGCTGTGCGCAAGACTGAGATCGCGTCCTTGCAATTGAAAGATGTAGCGCAGTAACTCGGTTTCACAGTGGTAGCTGTTGAACACATCTTGCGTCATGAAACTATTTGCGCGTTTCAGGGAAGCGGGCAACGCATCACTAGCGTGCAAAGAAGAAATCTTGGGCGTTGGTTTGCCCGTGCCCGCGGCGAAACATTCAAGTATGTCTTGCAAGTCGTGCGGCAGAACGGTTTCGTCCAACGCAAATCCAATCGTGCCGTCGGCGTAGTTTCTAAAATTTATTTTGTGCTTCTTGGCGGCGGCGTTCACGTTGTCCGCGGTGGTGCCGCACAGTTGCACGCGCACCGTGTCAAAGAAGTGCTCTGGACCAGGCACGTGTCCAAGCATTTTTAAACCCGCGACCACAGTGGTGGTGGCGCGGTGAACGCGTTCGGCGATTCGCTTTAAACCATCGGGTCCGTGATACACGCCATAGAACGCGGCAATATTTGCCAACAGCGCTTGCGCGGTGCAAATATTGCTGGTGGCCTTGTCGCGGCGAATATGTTGCTCGCGCGTTTGAATGGAAAGTCGAAGCGCCGGCCGACCAGTGGAATCGCGGCTGACACCAATCAATCGCCCTGGCATTTTGCGAACGTGCTCGGTCTTGGTTGCAAAGTACGCGGCGTGCGGACCGCCGTATCCCATGGGCACGCCAAAGCGTTGCATGGAACCAACCGCAACATCCGCGCCCAATTCACCGGGCGAAGTAAGCAATGTGAGCGCCAATGGATCGGCCGCCATAATCACCAACGCGCCGCCTGATTTTATTTTAGAAATCACGCCGCGCCAATCGCGAATGCGGCCATCGGTTGATGGATAGGAAAGCAGGGCTCCACAGAAATCATTTTTGCTGAAATCAATTGTGTCGGCCTCACCAACCACAATGGTTACGCCAAGTCCATGCGCGCGCGTTTGAACAACGGCGATGGTTTGCGGGTGCGTGGCAACGTCAATAAAAAACTTCGCGCATCCATCCTTGGCCATTCCAAAGGCCATGTTCATGGCCTCGGCGGCCGCGGTCGCTTCATCCAGCAAACTTGCGCCAGCGATTTCCAAACCCGTGAGTTCCGTGACAATGGTTTGAAAATTCAACAAACTTTCAAGACGCCCCTGTGACACTTCCGGTTGATACGGCGTGTACGGCGTGTACCAACCTGGATTCTCTAGAACGTTGCGCAAAATCACCGCGGGAGTAATGCAATCGTTGTATCCCATTCCTATATATGAGCGGAACACTTGATTCTTTCCAGCCAACACTGAAAGCGCCGCAACACACTCGGCCTCTCCGCGCGCCTTGAAGGCACTGCGATTGGTTGGATCGCTAATGATAAGTGGACGAGTTGAGCGGATGGATTCAGGAATAGCCGCGCGCGTGAGAGCGTCCAAACTTTCATAGCCCAGAAAGGTGAGCATTTCCGCAATATCGGCGTCGCTTGGGCCAATATGTCGGCGCGCAAACGTATCAAGCGGCTCAAGCGACTGATGGGTGCTACTGGTGGAGGACGCAACTTTTTCAAGCATGGACATGTGCCGAGTATAGAGAGGGATATCCTTCAAATCCTTGTCTTTTTGATTTGAATTATGGCAATCATGCAAATTTAAAGTTGCCACTCAATCGGTACACCCAAGCAAAAAAATCCACCACGAGGCGGCGGATATGTGAAGTTTAAATCAAATTCGTGGCGGTTGTGTTGACGCGCCAGCCACGTCGTTTACTTGTCGGTGTTGGACGGCTTAAAGTTGAATTGCTGTCCACCAATCGAAGCATCAAACATAAGCCCAGATGAATTTGTAATAAAGATCGCCACGCCCTCTTTGTATGAGGCGCTCGCGCCCGCTCCCGCGGCCACGGCCACCGCCGAGGCGTTTGCCGCGAAGGCAAATTTGCCACCTATAAAGTTTTCGTAGCGTTCCTTGTCCTTGAAGAAGATCAGCTCAGAAAATGTTTGCCCGCCCAAAGTCACGCCAATAGTTCCCTTGCTCAGGTCGCAATAGCCGGTTGCTTTACCATTTTGATAGACCTCACCGCGTCCGTAACTAAATGCAAGTCCAGCTCCGCCATTTCCAACTTCAGGAAAAATTGCGTAGCCATAATTGTCAGCAAAGAATTTTTCTAGCGATGCGTCCTTCGCCTTGGCTCTGGCGATGGTCGCGGTGACCGAAGCGGCAAGCGCTTCACGGTCCGCTTTAGTTTCTGGAACAGTTGAGCAATTCAACAGGGTCAGTGTTGTAAACAATAATCCAAGGCGCGGAGTGAATTTTTGAAACATGCAATCTTTCTTCTTTGGAATGTGCGAAACGGTCAACACGATCTCACAAGGACGCGACCCACGCACGCAGTCTATAAGAAATTATTTTAAAGCGAGGTTTCTTCGATACAGCATTCAGTATTCAGTACACAAACAAGGAATGAATGTCCACTATTTTACGCAAGCGTTTAGTGAAAAACACTCTTACTATGTGTGTCCTTAACCACGGAGCCACGCATGTATACGCCATTTAAATTTCTCGCCATCCTTTCTGTGACTTGTTCGTCGGCCGTCCTTGCATTTGCGCCGCCACCAACATCTGCGCCCACTGCGCCCACTGCGCCAACCACGGACGTGCCACCAACGAAGTCCGCCGACTCCGTGCCAACTAATACACAAACTGACACGGCGGAAATAACCAACACAACATCGGACATGGAAAAAGACGCGCCTGCAAAAAAATCCAAGCCGCCGCAGGTTGGCGAATTGGTCGAGGGCAAGGCCGTCAATCCTTACACCTATTCACCAGATGAAATTCCAGCGGATCCAAACAATCCAGCTGAAACAGATTTACGCGCGGCGCTGACGGCCATGGGACCGATGGCTATTGAGTGGTATCAACATGTGCAGACACTTTCTAATCCATTCTTTGAGGGCCGCGTTCCAGGAAGTCGCGGCAATGATTTGGCCGCGGATTACGTAGAGTTTTTCATGAAGCAAGCGGGACTTGAGCCAGCATTTCCTGGTGTTGCAGATGCAAAAACTAAAAGTTACCGCCAACCATTTGAGCTTGAAGGTGGCTCACCCAAAGTTGAAACCGCAGTTGTGAGCATGAATGGAAAAACACTTAAGCGCGCGGATGAATTTGAAGTCTTAGGAAGTTCCGGCAATGGCGATGTGACCGCGCCACTTGTATTTGCGGGTTACGCCATTGAGGCGGGTCAAGATGGTTACACCAGCTTCAATGAAAAAGATGATTTTACAGGCAAAATAGTTATATTTTTGCGATACGAACCGCTGGATGAAAGTGGACGAAGTTTGTGGAGCGATCGTCGCTTTAGTGGATATGCGGGTATGCGTCCCAAACTGGACGCACTTGCAGATCGAAAGCCCGCCGCCTTGATCATGGTGAATCCGCCGGAATGTAAGAGTGGCGCCAAGGGATTGGAGAACACCGACAGCAGTGTGTTTGGTTCAAGCTATGACTTTCCAATTGTGCAAATTACGCAGGAGCAAGCGGACGTGTTGGTGAAGTCCGCTGACGAAAGCGGTCGGTCATTGATGGACTTGCGCCGCCTGGCCGACGATGGAAAAATAAAAACTCTCACGCTGAAACCTGATGTCAAGGCAAGCATCAATGTCGCCATTTCTGAAAAAGGATTAGCGGCGCAAAATGTTGGCGGCATTATTGCGGGCAAGGGCGAGCTGGCAAGCGAGTGGGTGATTCTTGGAGCGCACTATGACCACGTTGGCATGGGCTACTTTGGTGCGCAACCAAATAATCGCGGCAAGTTGCATCCGGGCGCGGATGACAATGCAAGCGGAACTTCCGCCATGTTGTGCCTTACAAAAAAATTAAAGGACTACATGGGCTCCAAGGAAGCGCCAGAAAATTGTCGCAGCATTTTACTCATGGCGTTCACCGCCGAGGAAATGGGACTTGATGGAAGCCGCGAGTATGTGAAGCATCCGACAATTCCAGCCGACAAAATCGCGGCAATGGTGAACATGGATATGGTTGGCCGCCTCAGTGGTGATCGTCTAGCCATGAGCGGCACAGGAACGGCCGAGGGTTTTACGGATCTCATTCGTCCAGCGGTTGTTGCGAGCGGTTTAACGGTTGATGCGGATTCCGGCGGGCGCGGTCCAAGTGATCACGCCAGTTTTTACGGAGTTGGAATTCCCGTGCTATTTCTGTTCACGCGAACGCACGATGAATATCACACTCCACAAGATCAAGGATTCACCGTGAATCCATATGGCGCCAGCAAGGTGATTGGGTTGGCTGAAGGCTTGATAAAAACCCTTGTTACAACTCCAACTAAGCCCGTATTTAAAAGCACGGATAGCACTGGAGGCGCAAGTCGCGGTTATGCAAAAGTTCGACTTGGAATTCAACCAGCCACGAACAAGCGCAAGGAGCCTGGTTTGGAAATCGAAGGAATTAGCGAGGGCACAAGCGCCGCGGATGCGGGCTTACAAAAGGGCGATGTGATTTTGAAGTGGGATGATCAGCCCTTGAACGACATGGGTGAACTCGCGACTCATTTACGTGAGAAGAATCCTGGCGACGTGATCACGTTGCATATCAAGCGTGACGGCGCCGAACAAGATGTCAAGGTGACGTTGAAAGCATCGAAATAATTTTCTTTACTTCATCCAGCTTTTCAAATCCATTTCATACAGCACGCATTGCCCGTGGCGGAAATCTTTGGTTCCGACCGCCAATTGAAAGAACGCCGGATTATGGACAATGAATAGGAAATAAAGCCTAAAAACTACAATACGTAATTTGATAGTAATGCGTATCGTTGCGGCATGAACCACAACTCATTGAAGGATTACGTCACGCTTGGTCGATCCGGTTTGCGCGTTAGCCCAATGTGCTTTGGCTCCATGACCTTTGGCGATGAATGGAAAATTGGAACCGACATTGACGAAAGTTGCTCCATGCTGACGCAGTACTTGCAGGCCGGCGGCAACTTTATTGATTGCGCCAACATGTACAACAAGGGCCACAGCGAAAAGATTCTTGGCGATTATTTTTCCGCTGGCGCCGGCAAGGGCACGCGCGATCGGGTTGTGATTGCCACAAAGTTCATGGGCAACATGTGGCCCGGCGATCCCAATGGTGGAGGCGCCGGTAGAAAAGCCATTCGACACGCGGTGGAAGATTCACTGCGCCGCCTGCAAACCGATCACATTGATTTGTTGTGGGCGCACTTTTGGGATCAACACACGCCCGTTGAAGAAATGATGTCACAAATGGATCAGTTGGTGAAAGCTGGAAAGGTGTTGCACATTGGTTTGTCCGATCATCCAGCGTGGGTGTGCGTGAAATGTCAATACACGGCGTTGATGCGCGGCTGGGAACCATTGTGCGCGTTGCAAATTGAATATTCACTTTTACAGCGCACCGTGGAAAGCGAACTCATGACCATGGCGCGCGACCTCAATCTTGGTGTTACGCCGTGGGGGTCATTACGTGGCGGCGTGCTCAGCGGCAAGTTTGATCGAAATCATTTACCCAAAGACGACGGCACAACGCGCGTGAAATCTACTTCGCCCTGGATGGTTGAAAAAACTTTCGTCTTGCTTGATTGCCTGAAGGAGATTGCCGCGGCGCATCAAGCCACGGTTGCGCAAGTTGCGTTGCGCTGGGTGCTTGATCAACGCGGCGTGACAAGCGTGATTATTGGCGCCCGTCACAGCGCGCAACTTGCCGACAATTTAGGTGCGTTTGCGGTGAAATTAACAGCAGAAGAGCGCGCCACGTTGGACGAACTGACCAAGTTTGAGCTGCCGTTTCCCTGGAAGTTTTTTGAAACCATACCAACCGCCATTCAAAATGGAACGACAGTCAATGGACAAAAGTCCGATGTATGGGACGGCTCACCCAAGACTGCGGCGGAACGTTTCTAAATTTTAATCCCAGCGGAAGACGCCCTTGCGCCACGCGTAGATGTATGCGACCACGCTTGTTCCTATAAAGAACAGAATGCGCGCCAAGAACAGCAACGCCTCCGGGCTCTTTGGTTCAAGTTGAGTGAAGGTAACGGCCCATGGGTACAGGAAAATAATTTCCACATCGAACACCAAGAAGGTCATGGCCAACACATAGAAGCGAATATTAAAACGCTTGCGTGTGGTGCCAATGGCATCCATTCCGCTTTCCACAGGCGTGCCCTTTGTGGCGCCAACATTTTTTGGCCCAAGGAACGAACTAGCAATTTGATTGAATGCCGCAAATCCCGCCGCCATTACAAAGACAATTAAAATTGGCGCATACGAGCTCAACATGAAATCGGTTGGTGCTGGTTCGGTCATCGCAAGTTCCGTAATCATTGCATCCATGAATTCCTGAAACCATTCGTTCAACAACGCCGCTTCATTGATCGGTCAAACTTCTTCCAATCTTGCACAAACAATCGGGGCAGCCGGACTCGAACCGACGACCTTCTGGTCCCAAACCAGACGCTCTACCAAGCTGAGCTATGCCCCGCCAACAAATCAGTGAGGGAACAAGTCTAGCAATTAAAGCGGTGTGCGGAAACCCATTGCGCGCATGGCGCACCAGCCAAGAATGCCTTCCATAATTGCAAACCAACCTCCGGCAACGCACCCAATCGCGGGCCAAATCAGCCACGCCGGTCCGCCCATGAACCACCATATGCCTGCGGCAATTCCTAGCGATTCAATGGAAGCCCCCATGATGATGCGCGCGGTTCGACCTTGTTGATTGATGTTGCATTGCATGTCTGAAGCCTTTCTAGAAAATTGAAGTGTTAAAAAATAATTGTAGGCGTGAGAAACAAATTTTAAAACAAGC
>CALFOZ010000155.1 GCA_937919205.1 uncultured Planctomycetia bacterium | reverse complement strand
ACGCGGGCAAGCCTACCTGAATTCGCTTTAATTTGTAAAATTGCCACCAATATCCCGCAAGCGCTTGACAGAAACCAACAATCCCATACATTTGTCGATTCCCCTTTTCCGCCTTCGCACGGCATCGAGTCGCGCGCGGAAATGGGCTGTGTTTCTGAATGAAGGGCTTGTATCGCAATGGCAATGACCGCTGGCACAATCCGCATCCGAATGGAAGCGTACGATCACCAAGCTCTCGATGCTTCGGCTCGTGAAATTGTTGATCACGCCAAGCGCACTGGTGCGCGAGTAGCTGGTCCTGTTCCGCTTCCGACACGCCGTGAAATTTACACGGTGAATCGCTCACCCTTCATCGACAAGAAAAGCCGCGAGCAATTTGAAATTCGCACGCACAAGCGCATCATCGACATCACAGATGTCAATCCACGCACGGTCGACGCGCTTAACCGTTTGGTTGTTCCCGCTGGCGTGTTCGTAAAAATCAAGGCGTAAGAAACGGACCACACCATGCCAATCGCAATCCTCGGTAAAAAAATTGGAATGACTCGCTGGTTCATGGAAGACGGGCGCAATATTCCCGTGACTGTGATTCAAGCTGGCCCATGCGTTGTGACCCAAGTGAAAACCGGCAAATCTGACGGATATGCCGCTATTCAAATGGCGTTCGATGATTCAAAGCCACGCGCCACAACTCAACAACTCATTGGCCATGATGCCAAGGCTGGTTCAGTTCCAAAGCGCGTGCATCAAGAACTTCGTCTTGAAAAAGATGAAGAGGCGAGTGCTTACGAGCTTGGACAAATTCTTTCAGTTGACACATTCACCGGCATGAAGTTTGTTGATGTGACTGGCGTCTCCAAGGGCAAAGGTTTCCAAGGAACAATGGTTCGTTGGAACTTCAAAGGTATTTGCGCAAGCCACGGAACTGAACGCAAGCATCGTTCACCTGGAAGCATCGGTAGCCACGGAACCGATCGCGGTCACGGCGCCAAGATTAAGAAGGGCAAGAAAATGTCCGGCCGCATGGGTGGCGAGCGAACAACAATTCGCAGTCTTGATCTGATCTCAGTTGATGTAGAAAAGAATTTACTGGTCGTCAAAGGCGCGGTGCCTGGGGCGAGCAATGGATATTTGTTAATTCGCACCCCAAAACGTCTATATAAGACAAAGGCAGTACTTCAGGCGGCAAAGTAACCGTCTGAAAGATTAGGAAGGCCGTAACGGAACCACCTAGTCGCGACAGTTTGCAGAAATAAACCGAGTCGATCCCTACCAAACCCTGATGTAACGGGTGCGGAGGGTAGGCGAGACGGTCGGATCAACCGACCAAAGGTAAGAACCATGATTGAACTACCAATTCTAGATAGTAGCGGCAAGAAAGTTGACACTCTCAAGATCGACGAAGGTCTTCTTGGCGGTGAAGTACGACACGCTCTTCTGAAACAAGCTTACGTCATCACCCACGGCAATCAGCGACAAGGTTCCGCGCGAACCAAGAGTCGCGGAAGCGTCGCGGGTTCCACCCGAAAGTTGTACAAGCAAAAAGGCACGGGTAACGCCCGCGTCGGCGCCTCGCGCGTTCCTCATCGCAAGGGCGGTGGTGTTGCTTTCTCCAAGACACGAACCCGTGAAGATTTCCGCACGCAAATGACGCGCAAGATGCGTCAACTTGCCAATCGCAACGCGTTGCTGGCCAAGTTGGTCGACAGCGAAGTGAAGTGCATGAAGGAATTGTCCTTCAAGAATCCAAAGACCCAAGATTTCGCCGCCATGCTTAAGGCCTGCGGCGTTGATCGAACATGCTTGGTCGCTGTGCATGGTGACAATCAAAACACCATCATCAGCGCGCGCAACATTGAAGGCGTCAGCGTGGTTCGCATCGAGCAACTCACCGCGTTTGATCTTTTGAACCACCGCTTCTTGGTGGTTGACAAGGCGTCCCTGCAATCATTCATTGATGGCACGGCGTTCACCGCCAATGACTCCAAGGAGGCCGCGTAATGGAATCAACAGTCGTCATCCGTCGTCCAATCGTCACGGAAAAAGCCTCGTTTGCCACGAGCAAAATCAATCAATACACCTTTGAAGTGGATGGCAAAGCCACCAAAGAGGACATCAAGAAGGCCGTGAAGAAGCTGTACAACGTTCGCGTTCTCAGCGTCAACACTTCCATTCGTAAGGCACGTGATCGCGCCATGAAGTTTGGTTTGGTCACCGGCAAGTTGACCAAGCGCGCGATGGTGAAGATTCACGCTGAGGACAAGATCGAGCTCTTCTGAGCAAAGGAATTCCAATGGCTATTCGAGTTTATAAAAGAACATCAGCTGGTCGCCGCAACGCAAGCGTGAACATGCACGTTGAAGTCACGCGTTCCACACCAGAAAAAAGTCTGTGTCGTCCCTTGTCAAAAACTGGCGGCCGAAATTGCCAAGGCAAGTTGACCGTCATTCAACAAGGCGGCGGCCACAAGCGTCGCTATCGTCTGATCGACTTCAAGCGTCGAAAAGATGATGTTGTCGCCACCGTGACAACCATTGAGTACGATCCAAATCGCTCATGCCATATCGCTTTGCTCACCTATGCGGACGGCGATAAGCGCTACATTTTGGCTCCAAAGGGCATCACTGTTGGACAGAAACTTTTGTCCAGCGCAAACCCAATCGATCCAAATGTTGGCAATTGCATGCCGCTGAAAAACATTCCAGCAGGTCTTGATGTGCACTGCGTGGAAATGATTCCAATGAAGGGCGGCACCATGGTGCGCTCCGCTGGAATGAGCGCGCGTCTGACAAATAAAGAAGGACGCATGGCGACATTGGTGTTGCCGTCCGGTGAAATTCGTCAAGTGTTGCTTGAATGCCGCGCCACCATTGGCGCGGTTGGCAACGCCGATCACGCCAATGTTGTTCTTGGCAAGGCCGGTCGCGCTCGGTGGCTTGGTCGTCGTCCGCGAACCCGCGGCGTGGCCATGAGCCATCATCAACATCCACACGGTGGTGGTGAAGGTCGAAGCAAGGGTGGTCAAGAGCCATCAAATGCCAGCGGCACCGGAAGCAAGGGCGGTCGAACTCGTCGGTTCGGTCTTGCCAGTGATGATCTGATTATTCGTCGGCGCTTCAGTCGCCGTTATGGCCAATTGAAACTTTGATTTGTGGAGATGAACTATGAGTAGATCGACTAAAAAAGGACCGTTCGTTGATGAGAAGCTTTACCGCAAGGCGGAGAAGATGCAGGCTTCAGAGCGCCGCACGCCGCTGAAGACCTACAAGCGTTCATGCACAATTGTGCCTGAATTTGTGGGCCTTACCTTTCAAATCCACAACGGCAAATCGTTCTTGGATTGCTTTGTCACCGAAGACATGGTGGGCCACAAGCTTGGCGAGTTCTCGCCAACTCGCGTGTTCCGCGGCCACACCAATAAGAAGGAAGGCCTTGATGCCGGTCCTGGTATGGGCGCGGGCGCTGGTGGTGGTAAGGGCGGCGACTCAAAGAAGAAGTGACTTGAATAGAAATTAAGGAAAAATAAAATGGCCTATCAATCTTGTCATCGTTTCGCTCGAATCGCTCCCCGCAAGGCGCGCCTTGTGGCCGACATGATCCGCGGCAAGCCCGTTGATCAAGCGCTCACCGCGCTCGACTTCAGCACCAAGCGTGGCGCGTGTTTCATTCGCTACGTTCTTCGTTCGGCTATCGCGCAAGCGGAGCAAGCCAGCGTTGATCCGGGTCGTCTCTTTGTAAGCGAGAGTCGCGTGGACGAAGGTCCAACTCTCAAGCGCTTTCAAGAAAAAGATCGCGGTCGTTCTCATCCAATTCATAAACGCACCTGCCACCTTCATGTGTCAGTGGACGCCCGCTGATCGCTAAGGAATAAACACCATGGGACAAAAAACACATCCATTCGGCTTCCGCGTCGGAGTCACAGAAGCGCACAAAAGCCGCTGGTTCGCACCAAAAGCGCTCTTCGGTGAATTGCTGATCGAGGATTACAAGATCCGCCAATTCATTGACAAGCGCCTGAACAAGACGCCGCCCTACGCGGCGGTTTCCGATGTGCACATTGAACGCACTCGCGAAGAATTGGCCGTGATCGTGAAGACCGCGCGACCAGGACAAGTGGTTGGACTCAAGGGCGCTGAAGTTGAAAAACTCACCGCCGATTTGCAAATTCTAACCGGCCGCAAAGTTGTCATTCGGATTATTGAAATTAAGAATCCAGAAATCGACGCGAAGTTGATCGCTGATTCACTCGCCGAACAAGTGAAGAAGCGCGCCAACTTCCGCAAGGTGCTCAAGCAACGTTGCGAAGCCGCCATGCAAAACGGCGCGCTGGGTGTGCGCATTCAAGTGTCCGGCCGTATTGGTGGCGCGGAAATGAGCCGCATTCTCAACACGCGTTTGGGAACAATTCCGCTCAGCACATTGCAAGCCAATGTGGATTACGCAATGACGCACGTGTTCACCACCAGCGGCGCGCTGGGTGTGAAGGTGTGGGTGTTCAAGGGTATGTACAACGAATCACAACCAGACGAAGTGGTGTCAAACGCGGCGGGTGGCCGCGCGCGTGCCCGCGGTCGTTATTGAAAATTAATACTTACGCATTTAGGAGATCAGTCACATGAGTTTCATGCCAAAACGAGTCAAGTTCCGCAAGCAACAGCGCGGCAAAATGAAGGGCCAAGCCACGCGTGGCAACTATGTCGCCTATGGCGATTATGGTTTGCAAAGTTTGCAGACACATTGGCTCAGTGCCAGGCAGATCGAAGCTGGCCGCGTCGCGGCGCAACACTTCTTGCGTCGTCAAGGCGTGTTGTACATCCGCGTGTTTCCTGACAAACCGATTTCAAAGAAGCCACTGGAAACTCGAATGGGTACTGGTAAGGCTCCTGTGGATTATTGGGCCGCATGCATCAAGCCCGGAACGTTGATCTACGAGATCGCCGGTGTTCCTGAAGAGTTGGCGAAGCAAGCCTTCGCTCGTATCGCACACAAGATGCCCGTGAAGTGCCGCTTCGTGGGTCGTCGTATCGCCGTCTGATTGGAGTTATATAAAATGAACGCTCATGAAATTAGAAAATTAACGTCGGAACAAATCAAGGATGAGATCACATCAGCTCGTCGCAAGATCTTTGATCTTCGCGCGCAAGCCGTAACAGAGAAGGTGGCCAATGTGAGCCAGTTTCCAACATTGCGCCACACCATCGCGCGTTTGTTGACCGAGCAAGGCGCGCGCTTTCGTGTCGCGAATCCAGCATTGGCCAATAAAATGATTCGTGGTCTTTCCAAAGAAGGCCGCGAGAAGTTGCTACCAAAGGTTGTCAATCCATCTGCCTACACCAAGGCAAAAGCTGGAACAGGAACTGGCAGCAAAAGAGCCGCATCTGATATAGCGCGCTTGAGTGCAACCAATACCACGGGAGCAACCAAAACGAAGTCGCCAACAAAAACGAAAGTGAAGTCTTCCCGCAAGGCCGAGGTGAAATCATGAGTCATAAGACACCAGCTGTTTCCATTCCGCTCAAAAGTCCACGCCGCGTGGGTGTTGTTGAAAGCGATAAGCGCCTCAAGACCCGCACCGTGGTTGTGAACTTTGTGACCAAGCATCCAAAGTATGGAAAGTATGTGAAGAAGCGAACCGTTCTTCATGTGCACGATGAGAAAAACGAAAGCGGTCTTGGTGATCGCGTTGAAGTGGCCGAGTGCCGCCCAATCAGCCGCACGAAAAACTGGATTCTTGTTCGCGTTGTGCAAAAGGCGCCAGTGAAACTTTTAGCAATGGAGGAGACGGCCCGCTAAAGCGCGCCGCAATTCAACATGATTCAAAAAGAATCCAAGATCGAAGTCACAGATAATTCCGGCGCCAAGTTGGCCATGGTCATCGGCATCATGGGTGTCAGCACCGCGCGCGGCAAGTTCACGCGCGTTGCAATGGGCGTGGGCGACAAAGTCATGGTGGCTATTAAGAAAGCCATTCCAACTGGCGATGTCAAGAGCGGCGACAAGGCCATCGCGGTGATTGTTCGAACCAAGTATCCAACCCGTCGCGATGACGGAAGCTATGTGCGCTTTGATTCCAACGCGTGCGTGCTGATTGATGAAGAAGGCAATCCACGCGGCACGCGCATTTTCGGCGCCGTGGCTCGTGAATTGCGTGAGAAGAATTTCATGAAGATTGTCTCGCTGGCAACGGAGGTGGTGTAATGCCAAAGCATGTACGTAAAGGTGACATGGTCATGGTTCGCGCTGGAAATCAGCGTGGAACTGTCGCTGAAATTCTTGCGGTTCTTCCAGATGAAGATCGCGTGATCGTCAAGGGTGTCAACATCCGCACGCATCACTTGAAGAAGTCGCAGACTCGTCCTCAAGGTGGAATTTTGAAGCAAGAGGCGCCAATTCACATGTCCAATGTCAGTCCAGTTGTGGACGGCAAGCCGACACGTGTTCGCTTTGAAACCAAACCCGATGGCAGCAAGACTCGCGTCGCGGTCAAGGGTGGCAAAGAATTGCACACGTTGCGCGCGGCTTCCAAGACATCAATCAAGACACCATCTAAGACTTCTTCCAAGAAGAAGTAATTCGTAAGAAAAGAGAACACAATGGCCGCAGAAAAAACAATTCGTCTACATAAGATCTTCAAGGAAGAAGTGGTTCCCAAGGTGATGCAAGAGTTCAAACTTAAGAACAAGCACCAGGTTCCAAAGCTCACCAAGATCATTGTCTCCACAGGCGTGGGCAAGCGACTTGAGAATCAAAAGCTCAAGCCTGAATTGCGCGACACCGTGGTCGACACCTATCGCAAGATCACAGGTCAGCAACCCATCATGATCAAGGCCAAGAAGGCCGTGTCCAACTTCAAGGTTCGCGAAGGCTCGCCCAGCGCGTTCATGGTCACCATCCGCCGCGACCGCATGTGGGGTTTTCTGGATCGATTGATCAACCTCGCCATTCCGCGTATCAAGGATTTTCGCGGCGTGAACGACAAAAGTTTTGATGATGGCGGCAGTTGGGCCATGGGTCTTTCCGAGCAAGCCGTGTGGCCGGAAATCAACATGGCCAATGTCAACCACAACATTGGTATGCACATTAATTTGGTGTTTGAAAACAGCACGCCTGCCATGAGTCGCTTTATGTTGAGCGAACTTGGAATGCCGTTCGCCCGCCCTGAAGTGTCCAACAAGAAAGCCTGATCAAAGGAAATTCAATGGCAAGTAAAGCAGTCTTTGTAAAAATGAAGAAGAAGCCGAAGTTCAGCACCCGCAAGATGAGCCGTTGCGAAATCACCGGCCGCGCGCGCAGTGTGTATCGCAAGTTCCGCGTGTGTCGTCACATGTTGCGCGAACTGGCATTGCAAGGCATGGTGCCTGGCATGCGTAAGGCGTCTTGGTAAGCCAGAACAATTTAAGGAATCAATATGCCATTACACGATCTCACCGCTGACATGCTCACCCGCATTCGAAACGCAGTTTCGATTCATGCCAAGCAAGTCATGGTCTTGGACAACAAACTCAATTGCGGCGTCGCCAAGGTGCTGCAAGAAGAAGGATTTATTCGCGGATTTGAGCGCATTCCGGACAACCGGGGCGGCCTGATTCGCGTGGATCTGAAATATTCACCAACTGGTGAGAGCGCGATCAACGCAATCGATCGCGTCTCCAAAACCGGCCGTCGCGTGTATTCAGGAACGGACGCGTTGCCAAAGCCACAACAAGGTTTGGGCATCGCCATTGTCAGCACAAGTTCTGGCGTGATGAGCGATCGTCGCTGTCGCGAAAGCAAAGTTGGTGGCGAAGTGGTCGCCGTTGTCTGCTAAAAATATTTACTGCTTCAGTTCAGAATTCAAGGAGTCGTCATGAGTCGCATCGGAAGAAAAATAATATCTGTGCCAGCCGGCGTGAAGGTGCAAATCAATGCGTCAACGCGCGTCATTG
Source organism: uncultured Planctomycetia bacterium (assembly GCA_937919205.1). GTDB lineage: Bacteria > Planctomycetota > Phycisphaerae > Phycisphaerales > SM1A02 > SYAC01. The sequence goes on along the minus strand of CALFOZ010000155.1, from coordinate 11,565 downwards.
ATTTTCAAGGTCCCAAGGGCAAGCTCTCAATGACGCATCGCCCCGAAGTGAAGGTGACCTACAACGACGCCGACAAGTCGATTGTGTGCGAGGTTCCTGAAGATCAAATTGCACTTGGCAACAACAACGCATTTTGGGGCACCACGCGTTCCGTGATCAACGGAATGGTTGAAGGTGTTCTGAAGGGCTACGAGAAGAAGTTGGAGATTGTTGGTGTTGGTTGGGGAGCCAAAGTGCAAGGCAAGAAACTTGTGCTCGCGATTGGTTTCGCAAACGCGATCGAAGTTGCCATTCCCGCAAATCTCAACGTGGCCATCAATGGAACTCTGATCGAAGTCTCTGGTCCAAACAAGCAAACCGTTGGCGCGTTCGCCAGCGATGTTCGCGCCTGCCGCAAGCCTGAGCCATATAACGGCAAGGGCATCAAGTACACCGACGAAGTGATCCAGCGCAAGCAGGGCAAGGCGTTTGGTAGTTAATCAATAAAGGAATTATAAATATGCCATCCGCAGCAGTCATGAAATTAAAGCGCCGCACTCGTCGAAAGATGGGCCTGCGCAAGCGAATCATTGGAACCACCGAGCGACCACGCATGAGCGTGTTCCGATCGCTCAAGCACATCTATGTGCAGGTGATCGATGATTCAACCGGCCGCACGCTCGTGGCCGCAAGCGATCGCGAAAAGTCTCCAACCGCCACCAAGGGCAAAGTGACTTCAGCGAAAAACATTGGAAAAACCGTGGCCGAACGCGCCGCCAAAGCGGGCGTGACCAAGGTGGTCTTTGATCGCAACGGATACCTCTTTCACGGCCGCGTCAAGGCGCTTGCCGAAGGCGCCCGCGAGGGCGGCTTGCAGTTCTGATTTCAATAGGAATTAATTATGAGCGGATTCAACAACGATTCTCGAGATGCTGACACAACCACCGTGGGTGTCTATCGAACCAGCACAACAGTGGCCGGTGGCCGTCGCTTTTCTTTCGCGGCCATGGTGGTCTCCGGTGATCGCCAAGGCGGCGTGGGCGTGGGTTACGCCAAGAGCACGCAAGTTCCATCTGCCGTTGAAAAAGCGGAGAAGGAAAGTCGTCGCAAGCAAAAGAAGTTCAACATGCAGGGCCGCACAATTCCCCACATGGTTGAAGGTCGCTACGGCGCAAGCAAGGTTCGCCTTGTTCCAGCCGCCCCAGGAACTGGCGTTATCGCCGGCGCCTCGGTGCGATCCATCTTGGACATGATCGGCGTGCAAGATTGCCTGACCAAATGTTTCGGCAGTAGCAATCCAAAGAACATCGTTAAGGCCACCATGATTGCGTTGGGCAAATTGCGCACGCGTGAAATGGTCGAGGCGCTTCGTGGAATCACGCTGAGCAACACTGAAGTAGAGGACGCAATCACTCGTGGTAGCGCCGCTATTCCAGTGGCTCGTGGCGCGCAAAAAGCGCAGGGTCCAGTCAACACTGTTGGCGACGAGCGTCGCAATAGTCGTGGCGGTGGCCGTGGTGGTAGTGGCGGCGGTCGCGGCGGAAGCGGCGGCGGCGGTCGTGGTGGTAGTGGCGGTGGTCGCGGTGGTAGTGGTGGCGGTCGTGCACCGGATGCCGGCGCACCTTTGGCTGGTGATCCACCACCAGCGCAGGCGTAATGGCTGCGTTGGACAAGTGTTTATTCGTGTATTGAACTTTGATTGCAATTTGGATTTGAATTTAAGAACAGAAGGAATTTCATCATGATGATTCAAGACATCACCGCAAAGGTTGGCGCTCACAAGAAGCGAATGCGCGTTGGCCGCGGCGAAGGCAGCGGCAAGGGCGGCACCAGCGGTCGCGGACATAACGGAGCCAAGAGCCGCGCGGGTTGGACCAGTCGTCCCGGTTACCTCGGCGGTTCAACACCAATCGCTCGTCGCTTTCCAAAGCGCGGTTTCTCCAACACGGGCTTCCGCTCGTTGTTCTGTGAAATCAACGTGCAGGATTTGGACAAGCACTTTGAAAACGGCGCCACTGTGGATGCCACGGCTTTGGCCGCCAAGCGTTTGATTCGTGATGACAAGTTGCCATTGAAGGTGCTTGGTCACGGCGAGATCACCAAGAAGTTGACCGTGAACGCCGCCAAGTTCAGCGCCACGGCCAAAACTAAAATTGAGAAAGCAGGCGGAACCGCGGCAACTGCCGCGTAATCGCCAATTCATTTCGTGATTCAAGCTTTCATCAACATCTTTCGTGTCGCAGAATTGCGAAACCGCGTGCTCTTTACATTGGGCATGTTGGTTATTTATCGCATTGGATTCTGGATTCCACTTGTGGGTGTTGATCAAAGCCAGCTGGCGGAAGCCGCCTCCAAAGCCAGTGAAAGTGCGACGGGTTTCGGCCGCATCGCGCAATTCGCCAGCATCTTTTCCGGCGGAAGTTTGCAACAAAGCACCATCTTTGGTTTAGGAATCATGCCGTACATCACGGCCAGCATTATCTTTCAGTTGCTACAAAGCGTGGTGCCGACGCTCGCTGACTTGAAAAAAGAAGGCAGCAGTGGCCAACAAAAAATCGCCGAGTGGACGCGTTACGCCGCGGTTGGTTTGTGCGTGTTCCAAGGCTGGATGTGGCTGAGTTACTTGCGCCAAACCAATCTCGTGCAACCAAACTTTGACTCGGGCGCGAACCTGATCGTGTTCTACGTCGCGGGTTTCTCTGCGCTCACCGCTGGAAGTTTGTTCCTGATGTGGTTGGGTGAGCAGATTGACAAATACGGAATCGGCAACGGCGTCAGCATTATTTTGACGGCAGGAATTCTGGCGCGCATGCCAGCGGCCGTAGGTTGGGTTGTTGAGAATTTTGATCCGCGCCAAAGCAGTGACGCTGAAGGCAAAGTGGGTCTGGTTGGCGTGCTCTTGCTTGCTGGCGGATTTATTCTGGTCACCGCGGGCGCCATCATCATCACGGTCGCCCAGCGACGCATTCCAATTCAACAAGCCAAGCACACCACTGGTCGCCAAATGTACGGCGGTCAGAAAACATATTTGCCTCTGCGTCTGAATCATGCGGGCGTGATGCCAATTATCTTCGCATCCAGCTTGATGGTGTTTCCTTCCGCGATCTTCGGATGGCTTTCCACCCGCTCGCAAGCTGAGGGTTCAACCGGAGTTCTCTCTTGGATTTCAAATTTCCTGTCGGAAAATTTCCAGCACGGCGCGTATCCATATGTGGTCACTGAAATCGCCCTGATTTATTTCTTTAGTTACTTCTGGACCACGGTGCAATTCAGCCCAGATGAAATGTCCAAGCAACTGCGCGACCACGGCTCAATGGTTCCTGGCATTCGCCCTGGCCCTTGGACCAGCGAATATCTAGAGCGCACCATGGAGCGAATTACCTATGTTGGAGCGGGTTTCTTGGCTGTTATCGCCATTATTCCAACGCTTGTCACCCAACAATTGGGCATTCCATTCAATGTGAGCCAATTCTTGGGCGGTACAGGATTATTAATTGTGGTCAGCGTGGGGCTTGATTTGATACAGCGTATTGAGGCAAACTTGGTCATGCGCAACTACTCGGGGTTCCTGTCCAAGGGCAGCGACTCCAAAGGTCCGCGCATTAGGAGTTCGCGATCATGAGCACAACCAAATCATTCGAGCAATTCACAACGACCAAGCCAGCGTGGTGGTCCAAGCTTGTCGCTGGCACAGTTGCCGTGCGCCCAAATGATGACGCGCGCGATCTGCGACCAACTCGCCGCGCTACAAGTGAAACGCGCACCGCGCAAGAAATTCAACACATGGCGGAGGCGGGTCGCATTGCGGCCATCGCATTGCATGCCGCCACTATCGCATGCGTGGCTGGAACTTCCACCGCAAGTTTGGATTGCGTCATTGCTGGCGTCATTGCCGCCAACCGCGCCGAAGCCGCGTTTGTTGGTTACGGAAAGTCCGACACGCGCCAGGCGTTTCCCGCAACCTCTTGCATTAGCGTGAACGATGAAGTGGTGCACGGCATTCCAAGCAGTCGCGTGATTCGCGACGGCGATGTTGTGAAGATTGATTGCGGCGTGCGCTACCGCGAGTGGTGCGCCGACGCCGCCGTGACGGTGTGCGTGGGAAATGTTTCTCCAGAAATTCGCGCCATGGTTGCGCACACGCAAGCCATGTTGCAAGAGGCGATTGATTTGGTACAGCCCGGCGTGCGCTGGAGCACAATCGCAGAACGCTTGCAAAACATGGCTATTGAAGCCAAATTTGGTGTCGTCACAGATCTCATGGGCCACGGAATTGGTCGCACACTGCATGAATGGCCCGAGGCGCCAAATAGCGTTAGCCGTTCTTTGCTGGAGCGCCGCGACTTCACGCTTCTTCCTGGAATGACCATTGCCATTGAGCCAATGTTGACCATGAACGATGGTTCTGTTTGTGCCACCGATCGCGATGGACATTTGCTTGGCGTGGCCACACGAATTCTTGCGGACAACTGGACGGTCGTTACCGCCAGCGGTCTTGTATCGGCGCATTTTGAACACACGATTGTGGTCACCAACACTGGTGCCCGCGTTCTCACGGCCGTTCCGGTGAACGCGATCTTGGAAGGCTCAAACTAAATGGCCAAAGATGACAAGATCACGCTCGACGCCGAAGTTACAGAAGCTCTGCCAGACGCCATGTTCAGGGTGCGCTTGCAGAACGACAAAGAAATCCTCGCCTACGTCAGTGGCAAGATGCGGAAGTTTTTCATCCGCATTCTTCCCGGCGACAAAGTCACTATCGAACTGAGTCCCTACGACATGACCAAGGGACGCATTGTGTACCGTTTCTAAGAAAGAGAAATTATGAAAGTCCGCAGCAGTATTAAACGAAGAACCCGCGATTGCCAAATCGTTGTCCGCAAAGGCAAGCGTTTCGTCATCAACAAGAAGAACCCCCGATTGAAGCAGCGACAAGGCTGATTCAGAATAGATTTTAAGGAGCACCCCATGCCACGACTAGCAGGTATCGACATTCCCGAGCGCAAGAAGATTCTTTTCGCTCTTCAATACATCCACGGCATTGGCCCCAAGTTCGCCAAGGACATTCTTGTCAAGACCGGCATTGATGGCGACCGCAAAGCCAGCACGCTTGACGACAAGGAACTGGCCAATATCAGCCAGTTGCTCGATCAGAATTACATTCTGGAGGGCGCTCTGCGTCGTCAAATGCAACAAGACATTCAACGCCTCAAGGACATTCGTTGCTACCGCGGCGAACGTCATCGCAAGGGTTTGCCTTGTCGTGGTCAACGCACTCGTACAAACGCCCGCACTCGTAAGGGCAAGAAGCGAACAGTCGCCGGCAAGAAGGGCGTGAAGGGTTGATCCCGTCGCGCAATGTAAAGAACAGGAATTATTCATATGGCAAGTAAGAAAAAAGTTCGCAAAAATATCGTCAAGGGCATCGTGGTTGTGAACGCGTCCTTCAACAACACAATTGTCACTGTGACAGATGTGAACGGTGAGACCCTTGCATGGGATTCAGCCGGTAGCGTTGGTTTTAAGGGCGCTCGCAAGAGCACTCCATTCGCCGCCAGCCGCGCCGCTGAAAAAGTTGCGGGCAAGGTCAAGCGTTTGGGCATGCGTGAAGTGGAAGTTCGCGTGAAGGGTCCAGGTCCTGGCCGCGAAAGCGCCGTGACTGGTTTGGCGCACAACGGCTTGAAGGTGATCGCGATCGAAGATCACACGCCAATTCCGCATAACGGATGCCGCGCCCCCAAGAAGCGACGCGTGTAATAGCGTTGATTTGGAAGGGTTTTTCGCTTATACTGCCCGACCGTGTTTTGTTGTCGCGGGCCTCACTTCTTTGTGTTTGTGTTTGGGTGTTTGCAAATCGTACTTCTCTTGGCCAAGAAGGCGTGTTGAACTGTTACAGCAGAGTTCAACATTCGCCGTGAGTCCAAGAGTTTCCTGTTCAGGATTCTGCTGTAACTTTGGAGATTCACCATGCACGTTCGATGGCGCGGATTAGAACTACCGTCACATGTCACTGTAGATCAAAAGAGTTTGACACCAACTTTCGGTCGCTTCACAGCTGAGCCATTTGAGCGCGGCTTTGGAACCACGGTTGGAAATAGTCTTCGTCGCATTCTGCTGTCAAGCCTTGAAGGCGCGGCCATCACCAGCGTGAAAATCGCTGGCGTAACGCACGCGTTCACAAGTCTTCCCGGCGTCAATGAAGATGTCACCGACATTATTCTGAACATCAAGAAGTTGGTCGTCAGCATGGAAGGCGACACCGCCAAGACCATGCGGCTTCTGGCCGAGGGTCCAGGCGAAGTGACGCCGGATCTGATCGAGGCTGATGCTTCGATTCAAATTCACAATCCAGAAACTGTGCTTGCCACTTTGACCGAAAAGAAGGAATTCGCCGCTGAATTCACGGTTGAGAAGGGGCGTGGCTATTTGCCAGCCAGCGAGCAATGGGCCAAGATTGATGAGCAAGAAATTGGATTGATTCCAGTGGACGCCATCTTTAGTCCAGTGTTGCGCGTGCGCTACCGAGTGGAGGACACTCGAGTTGGTCAACGCACCAACTATGACCGTTTGATCCTGGATATTTGGACCAACGGAACCATCACGCCAGAAATGGCGTTGGTCGAGGCGTCCAAGATTCTGCGCAAGCACTTGAATCCGTTTGTCATGTTTGACAATGAAGGTGAAGAAACTGTTCCAGCCAGCATTGCCAACGAGCCAGACGCCGAACTTGAGTTGATCCGCAAGGTCAACATGCCAATCTCCGAGCTTGACCTCACGGTTCGCGTGAGCAATTGCCTTGAGAGCGCCAAGATTAAATTTGTTCATGAACTAGTTCGTAAAACTGAAAACGACATGCTGTGTCTGCGGGCATTTGGCCGCACCAGCCTGCGAGAGTTGAAGAAGTCGCTTGAAGACGAAGGTTTGGGCTTGGGCATGGTTATGCCTGAAGGCTTCAAGCCGGCGACAAGTGATTCACACGCTTAATTTGTTTGATCTGATTGTGCCCCGTTTTGAATTGAGGAATTTGCAATGCGCCATAAAGTAGCTGGAAAACAACTGTGTCTGAAGGAAGATCATCGCCGAGCGATGATTCGAAATCTTGCCGCAGGTTTGTTTGAACACGGACAGATTGAAACCACTTTGCCAAAGGCCAAGATGGTGCAACCATTTATTGAGAAGCTGATCACCACGGCCAAGACCAAGTCTTTGACCACGCGTCGACAGTTGCTCAGCAAGTTGCCCGATCGCAAAGTCTTTGCATGGATCGCCGACCCCAACGTTCCAGAGAGTCGCAAGACCAGTGAATTTTGGGAACTGCCTTCCGTGGATTCAATCGAGTTCAACCGCTTTGGTGAAGTGCGCAAGTCGCCTCGATTGATCGAGCACATTCTCACCCGCGTGGCTCCACGCTACAAGGATCGTGCGGGTGGTTACACGCGCATCATCAAGCAAGACAAGCACCGCATTGGCGATGCCACCATGCTTGTGATTCTTCAACTGGTTGGTTCCGAAAGTGGAAGCCAAGTCAGTGGTCGCGAAGGTCACCGTCGAAAAGTTTCCAACCGCCGCTCCGCGTTTGCCGCGAAGAAGCGCAAGGAAATTGCCGACGGTAAGAACGCCGCGAAGGCGCAAGATAAGTCTGAGGCCAAGTCTGAAGCCAAAGGCGAGTAACTTTCACTGACCGGCTTTGTGCCCGAAGTGAAGTTGAGTAATCAAGTTTTCATGCCGCCCCGACCCTTAAAAGTCGGGGCGTTTTTTTGACAAAGAGCTATAACTGTTTCAGATGGTCAATGAAGGTTATTTGACTAAATATACGATAAAATTGTTCTCATATTTTAGTTTGTATGGGATAGTTAATAACGGTCATACTGGCGCACGGCATAGCGTTACAAATGACTGCAAATGCGTGATGAGATGACATGAATGTTTTCGCGAAATAATGACCCTATGAATTGCACTTGATAGAAACAGCAATGAGGACTCACCGTGGGCATCTTTGTATTTGTAAGCGCGCGCTTCTTTTGGCGTGCGCTGTTGTTGTTCTGTTCGCGCAGGGTGCGTATGCGCAAAATACTGTTTTTATCAATGGCGGATTTGAGGCATATTCAATATCTGGATCCTACGACCTTATCAACGGAAATGCGTTGTTTAGTTCAGCTCCCGCTGTCTATGGATGGAGAACCACTGCCGAAGATAATCAGATGGAAATATGGAAGAGCGGCTTTCAGGGAGTGCCATCTCATTCTGGAAATCAGTTTGCCGAATTGAACGCCAATGAAGTTTCGCAATTGTTCCAAGAGATTTCAGGAATTGGCGCGGGGCAGAATGTGGCCTACAGCTTCGCCCATCGTGGTCGCAGTGGAGTGGAAGAAATGCGATTTCGTTTGATTGATCTTGGGCCCGACAATGCGCGTGGTGGCGGAAACGACACGGAATTGGAAAACCGAGTAGTGAGTACAGGTACGGCAGGGTGGGTTGTATACACCGGCTCCAACACCGCGCTTGGAAACATGATTCAATTTCGTTTTGAATCCATGGGTGGTGGATCATCTGGCAACTTCCTTGACAGCGTTCAATTTGGCGATTTGCCATCCATCACAAGTGTCTCGCCAACTTTTGGAACAACTTTGGGTGGCACGGCCATTACGATTTCTGGAAATCATTTTACGGGCGCAAGTACCGTGACGGTTGGCGCAGTCGCGGCGACGAGCGTGATTGTTGTGAGTGAAACAATCATCACGGCGGTCACGCCTGCGGGCACGGCCGGTGTGAGTGATGTTGTTGTGACAACGGTGGGTGGAACTGCGACTGGCGCGTTCAGTTACATCGACATTGTTGAGCCAACCGGAGTTGCGGCGAGCGACGGAACTTCCACATCGCAGATCGCCGTGACATGGAACGCGACCCCAAACGCGATTGCGTACCAAGTGTGGCGCGACGCGCAGAAGATCGCCGACATTGCAAGCGGTGCGACAACTTCTTACAACGACGCCGCCGGCACGCTGATCCCAGGCACTTTATACACATACACAGTGAAGGCCGAGTTCACCGCGGGCGTAAGCGGGCCAAGCACTGGCGATACGGGATTTCGAAAACTTTCCGCGCCAACCAGTGTCGCTTGCGCAGTTGCGCAGACCGGATTTGTGCGCATTACATGGAACGCGGCGGTCGGCGCGACAAGTTATGAAATATTGCGCAATGGAACAACCATTGGCACATCGCCCACAACGCAGTATGACGATCTGACCGCCACGATTGGCGTGAACTTTTCATATGCCGTGAAGTCGGTCGCCGTTACAGGTTCAAGCGAACTCAGCACTCCGCCCGCGATCGGTTGGCGGGCGCCTGAAGCTCCGACTGGATTAAACGCCACTGATGGAACTTTCACCGATAAGATCACCGTGTCATGGAACGCTGTACCTAGTGCGACTGGCTATGAGGTCAAGCGCGATGGTGCAATCATTCGCACTGCGCAAGTTCAAACCACGACCACCTTGAATGATGTGGGGGCAGTGGGTCAGACTTTCTCCTACACGGTCACGGCGTCGACCGCGGCTGGCCTTGGCGCGCCAAGTGCCGCCAACACGGGATTCATCAATGTTCTTGCGCCAACAAACGTTGCGGCGACTGACGGAACTTCCACGCAACATGTGGATGTAACTTGGAGCAGTGTTGCGAACGCCGTGGAGTACCAGATTTTCCGTAGCGGAACTACTGGGGCGATTGCTTCAACAAGTGAGCTTACATATCGTGACGCGCTGGCCGTGCCGGGTAAAAAATATAATTACTATGTGAGGGCTGTAAGCCCTGCTGGCGCTTCGGCGAGTCCTGTTATTGCAAGCGCTTCGAGTTTGATTAATTCTGGATACCGCAAAGTGTCTGCTCCGCTTGCAGTAAATGCGACCGATGGTTTGGCTGACAAAGTCACTGTGACATGGGCCATTAGCGAAGGCGCGACTGGATATACGGTTTATAGGATTGCAAACGGCGTGAAATCATTGGCAGGTAGCGTGACTGGAAATGCCGTGGTGACTTGCGATGATGTGACCGCGGTCATGGGAACGCTTTATAACTACACGGTCGAAGCGGCATCCACAGCTGGAGTGAGCGATGCAAGTGTTGTCAATACTGGCTACCGCATGGCGCCGCCAACCGGCGTGCGCGCCAGCGAGGGAACTCTGTCCACGCAAGTGCTGGTCACATGGACAGCCGCGGTGAACGCCACGGGGTATCAAGTGTTGCGGCGCACAAACAGCGCAGATACGCCTGCAATTGTCGCCACAGTTGCGGGCGAAACTATTATAAGTGCAAGCGACACATCGGCTAGCCCCAATGTTGTGTACATCTATTCTGTGCGCGCCACTTCCGCGGCTGGACCCAGTATTGAAAGCCCGACGGACACTGGCTATCGCGGCATGCCTGCGCCAAGTGGAGTTGCGGCAAGCGACGGTGCGTTTGAATCTAAAATAGATATGACATGGGGTTCAATTGATGGCGCGATTGGATACGAAGTGATGAGAAATGGAGATCTGATTGGATCGGTGTCTACGACAACCTATTCTGATACCAGCTCTGCAGTGTCACCCAACGTGAATTACCTCTACACGGTGAAGGCACGCTTTAGCTCCACGCAAATCAGCGCCGCAAGTACGGGTAATTATGGATGGCGCGGACCTGCGCCGACAGGTTTTCAAGCCACCAGTGATCTATTGGATCGCGTGGAGTTAACATGGAATAAAATTCCTGGAGTGGTTCTCTATCGCATGTATCGTGGGGGTGTTCAATTATCCATCAAGGTCGATGCTCGTGGCGCTATGTTGAAAGCGATTGATACAAGCGCTGTAGCCGGCATTTTTTACACCTATACGGTCCGCGCGGTACTGCCGCTTGGACTTGGTCCAAGCACTAGTGCCACCGGCGTTCGTGAGGGCGACTCAAATTCACAGTCTGGTGAAGATTCTGATGGATCTCCATCTGCCGCCAATGGCACGGGCGATCAGACCTCCTCCAAAGACTCGCAAGGTGGTGGTTCTGCGTCACGGACCAACACAGAGCACGGATCGGACGCGGTTGATCCTGTTACGGATCCCGCGTTGGCGGATGATGAAATTGACGCACCAGAGCAAATGATCTGCGATGCTTTGGCGCGCAAGATTACGGATCGCATCATTGTGGATCAAATCGCATATGACGAAATGTTGAATGATGCGCAGACGAGTAGTGTGATAGATGCGCAGAAGAGTGATGTGATAGATGCGCAAACTTTGGAATATGCAAGCGCCATGCAAGAGCAGGCGAGAAGCGCGTTGGTGGATCTTATTTCGCAACTCACGCTTGATTACGATAAAAATGGCGTGCTTGACGCATGTCAACGTCACGCAGGCGACGTTGATATAAGTGGCGTGGTTGATGATGGTGATATGGTTGCGTTTATAAACGCATTGGAATGCGGGGACAATATGGTTGGCGATCTCAATTGCGATGGTGTCATTGACGGCGCGGATTTTGGTTGCCTGCTAGGCGCTATGCCTGCGCCTGACGCCGTGTCTGCGCCTGATGCAATGCCTGCGCCTGATGCAATGCCTG
>CALFOZ010000154.1 GCA_937919205.1 uncultured Planctomycetia bacterium | reverse complement strand
TGTGTTGCAACAAGCAACATATTCAATCACTGAAGCCTAGGTTCGATTTCACGTAGGTCAACCATACGTGAAAATGTATTGCAAACCAACACTCCTACCACCATCGCCAGTTGACCATGTGTGGCGTCATTCACTCCAACGCCCACCTCATGAATTCATGTGGTTTCGCCTCGTCGCGTTTGATCCACTTGCGCTACACTGCCCGCCTTAAGCGATCGCTAGAAATCGCATTCGACCCACTTACTGGAGAACCTTCGATGGCATGGAAGCGAATCACATTCTTTGTTCTTGTTCCACTCTTATTTGCGGCATGCGTGCCTCAACAAAAGTACGATGATTTGTTGACCGCCTACCGCGGTCAAGAGCAAACATTGCTCGCCACGCAAAGCGATTTGCAAACAGCGCGCACCAATGAGGAGCGCCTTCGCGCGCAGATGGCCGCGGCCGCGGCGGACCTTGAGGCGCTCGCTGGAATGCGCAACGGCGCCAAGGGCGACATTGATAAATTGCTCGCCGATTACGAACGCCTTCTCAAACAAGTTGGCGAAATGGGTGTTGGTCCGCTTCCAGCGGAGTTGAATAAAGCGCTCGCCGATTTGGCCGCGCAATATCCAGATGTGTTGACCTTTGACGCGCGCACAGGAATGTTGCGCTTCTCAAGCGACTTCACATTTGATTCTGGTTCCGTAGCCATCAAGCCAGCGGCAAAAACTTTGGTTGACAAACTCGCCGGCATTTTGAATCAATCAATTGCGCAACAATTCGAAGTGAAAGTTGTTGGTCACACCGACAACGTTCCAATTCGTCGCGTCGCCGCACAGCATCCAACCAACATGTATCTGTCGGCGCATCGCGCCATCAGCGTGCGTGACGCGCTTGTGTCCGATGGCGTTGCCGCCAACCGCATGCAGGTCGCGGGCTACGGCGAATATCGACCAGTGGTTGCCAACGGTGCCAATGGCGCCGCCGCCAACCGCCGTGTGGAAATTTTCTTAAGTCCAATGACTATTCCAGTCATTACAGGTGGCGATCCAACTGAGATGCCTCCTGCGGCTTCTTCCAAGAATTCTGCTCCAGTTCGCGCCAAGAGCAACGACGACGATCCGACGAAGTAACCACGGCTTGCGGTTCACACTGCAAACTCAATATGTATTCAAGGCGGCGATCCAAATAAATTGGGTCGCCGCTTCTGTTATCGGGCTTCCGCTATCACGCATAAACTTGCATGAAATTGCAAACATTGCGCTTTGGCTAGTTCAGATTCCGTTCACAAAGCAAAAGGTTTTTATGATTTAGCAACTTTCCATTTGGATATTGGGGAAAGCGGAGTATGTTCTTGTAAGTAGTTCACCGACGGTTTCATCGCCCGAGAAGGATTCTCAGGCACCGGACGGTGTATTGCATTTACTAGGGCCCCAAAATTATGCGAACCAACCTCATCGCTGGACTCCTGTTAGCAACATCTTCCGCGGCGTTTGCGCAGGAAATCAATGAAATCCGTGTCCAACAAACCGGCATCGACACCCAGATTTACGCCGAAATTAAAGGCGTTGCTGGAAGCGATCTTTCCACCTACACCCTGCTTGTCGTTGGCAACGATGACTTCGCAACTCCGCCGTTGCAGAACGGATACATCGAGAGCGCGGTTCAACTGTCGGGTCTTGTTCCCGCTACCGGCTACTTCGTAATCGCAGAACCTGGCTACTCGCTTTCCACAGCAGACCAATTGGCATTTTTGGACTTTCAGTCCGACAACAACAAGACATTCATGGTGGTGAAAGATTTCACCGGCGCCGTTGGTGACATTGTCGACGCAAATTCGGATGGAACAATTGACACAACGTTCTGGTCAAGCATTAGTTCATCTGTTGCGTTTGTGGCAAGCGCCACACAAGACGGTTTGTTTAGTGACTATGTCTACAGCACAACCACGGTTGGTCCAGACGGCGGTTTCTTTCCAAGCAAAGCTCAGCGCTGTGAAGACAGTGGCGCTTGGACCATTGGTTTCGCCGATGTTTCCTCTACAAGCGATACCCCTGGCGTAGCGAACCCTGCTTGCTCCTCAGGCAATGTGGTGGTTCAGCTCAATGAAGTTCGTATTGATCAACAAGGCACCGACAACGATGAGTTCGCGGAGCTTTCTGGTCAGCCTGGCGCTGATCTAAGTTCACTCACCTACATCGTGATTGGTGACGGAACTGGCGGTTCCGGCGTGATTGAATGCGTCATGCCACTCGTTGGACAGACCATGCCCGCCAACGGTCTTTTCTTGATTACAAACAAAGGCACAGGCCAAGACGGTATTGCCTTTGGCAAGACTGGCGATCTTCAATCTACGACAATGAATTTTGAAAACGGCGACAACGTCACGCACTTGATTGTCCGCACTTTCACTGGAACATTGGCGCAAGACTTGGACACCAACGACGACGGCACACTTGATTTCACACCATGGGCTAGCGTTGTTGAAGGCTTGGCTATCTGCAACACAACCGCACCAGTGCCAACGACAAGCGAGCGCTGGTACACACCTGTCATGGAATCTGGAGCAATTGTTCCACGAGCTCTGCCAGACGCCCTTTTTGTAGGAGCCCACCACTATCGTTGCTCGCCACAAGGCGGTTGGAAATTGGGCTTCTTTGATCCCGTTGCCGCTGGTTCAGGTAACTTGGATTCTCCAGGCTCTGTAAATCCTGAATGCTCCAGCTGTGGTTCAGGCGCTGGCAATTGCTTTACAACCCGACTTGATCCTGGTTGCAACAACGCAAGTTGTTGCGCAACCGTGTGCTCATTGCTTCCCGCATGCTGTAGCACGGCTTGGGACAGCGGTTGCTCTGACGCGGCGTTTGGATATTGCTTGCAAGGTGGCAACCCACCAGCCATTCAACTGAGCGAAATTCGCACCTTTGATGAGCCAACACGCAATGACAACTTGCCGCTGAACCAGTACCTAGAAATTTCTGGTCCTGCCAACGCGTCACTGAACGGCGTGACCTTGGTCGTTATTGGAGCGGGTGGAATTCCATACGATTACCGTGGCTTTGTTGATTCATCTGTGAAATTGGATGGTCTGCAACTTGACTCATCGGGCAAGTTCTTGATCACCGAAAATAATTTCAACATTCCTGCAGTCACCACCAATTTCAATTCAGGTGGCGGCCTGGTCTTTGATAGAACAGGAACCATCACGGTGATATTGGCTTGGAACTTCTATGGTTCCTCGTTCACAGATCTTGACGTTCTCAATGACGGAGTTCTGGACGAAACTCCATGGATCTCAGAGATTGACTCCATCAGTTTAACTGATGGCAACCCTGATCCATTGACGTCGGGTGCGGCGTATTCCACCACTGTTGTTGGTCCGCACAACAACATCGGTATCGATCGCCTGCCAGAACATGTCTATCGCTGTGCAGGCGCTGGAACATGGACTATGGGCGCAAGCGCTGTGACCGCTGGCTACGACACGCCACGGGCCGCCAACGCTGACTGCTCCTTGGGGCAGATCTTCAGCTGTGGTGATTCTGGCGCGGGCGACTGCTTTACTCCGCATGCAAACGGGCATTGCAACAACATGCCTTGCTGTGAAGCTGTGTGCGCAGTGGCACCAAATTGCTGCAGTGTGATTTGGGACGAAACCTGCGTAACAGCCACTGGCGCTCTCACCGCCTGCGGTGGAAGTTTGCCAGAGGCGTACTTGAGTGAAGCCCGCTTTGACGAAACTACGGCCGCAACTACAGATGCCGAAGAATACATTGAAATCGCTGGAACTCCAGGCGCAAGTTTGGATGCCCTAACCGTGATTATTCTTGGTGATCATTCGTCCACTGTTGGTGGCGTCACCACCAATCTTAAGTCTGGCGCTATTGAGTGCTTGATTCCGTTGACAGGTCAAGTGATCCCAGAATCCGGTAAATTTGTGATCACGCTCAAGACTGTCAGCTCAACTACAGGTGAAATCATTCAAGACGGTATCGCTTTGGGTTTCCCAGGCGATCTTCAGGTTGCAACGTTGAACATGGAGAATGATGACAACGTGACCGTGATGCTTGTCAATGGCTTTAGCGGAACGCTTTACTCAGACTTGGACTCACTTGATGTTGGCGAGTTGGATTCAACTCCATGGACCAGCCTCAACGATGCCATTTCGATTGTCAGGGTCGTTCGTCCAGCTCCAGTAAGCACCAGTGAAGAATGGTGGTACGCGCCACGCATTCCACCGAACAATGCTGGACTTGCGATGCACATTTACCGTTGCTCCCCTTCCAATCTGTGGTGGGCGGGCGCGCGTGAAATTATCGATCCGCTTCTAACAACTGACACCCCAGGCGCGCAGAATTTGGATTGCCCAGGTGGAGTTGTAAATCTGTGCCCAACGGATTTGAATGGTGATGGAAGTACTGACAGCGCGGATTTGGGTCAACTGCTTGGTTCATTCGGCGAGGTTGCCTCAGGAACTCCAGGCGACTTTAATGGTGACGGTTCCATTGACAGTTCAGATTTGGGAAGCATGCTTGGATCATTCGGGGATTGCCCGACAGAGTGATGCGTATGGCGGCTTTGAAAGCCGCGCTATTGAGGTTTAAACAATCCCCCCGGTCTCACGATCGGGGGGATTTTCTTTGGCGTGACATGCAGTCGAGCGAATCGGATAACTGCACAAAATATGTTTCCCACGCCATACAAGATCAACACTTTATGTGGGTTTGATCCTGGGATATTGGCGCTATTCTTGCTCACCCGTGACCATCAACGCAATCACACAATCTGGCGCTTTTATTGTGCAGGCGATTTGTGAATTTGGTCGCTTCACCGATTTCGCCACTGTCACCATTCAGCGTATCGTGATGCATCCCGCCAAATGTTTTCGCTGGCGCTTGCTTGGGCCGCAACTTTACGCGGTGGGCGTGCTCAGCATTCCAGTTGTGGCCATCACGGGCGCGTTCATTGGAATGATCTTGGCGCTGGAAGGCTTCAATCAATTCGCGGCACTCGGTCAAGAAGATCGCCTTGGTGGAATCATCAATGTCAGCGTGGTGAAACAAATTGGTCCCGTGCTTGCGGCCGTCATGGTCGCGGGCAGAGTGGGTTGCGCACTTGCGGCGGAGTTGGGAACCATGCGCGTGACCGAGCAGTTGGACGCGATGCGCGCCATGGGTGCCGACCCGATGCAACAACTTGTTGTGCCGCGGGTGCTGGCCTGCACCATCATGACGCCAATCCTGACCATGTATTCCAACATGTTGGGAAGCCTGGGCGCCTGGCTTGTAACCGTAAAAGTGTTTGGCGTGAGCGGCACGGACTATTGGTACTGGACGGCGCAATTTGTTTCGTGGAGGGAACCCACGGGCGGTCTATTTAAGAGCGTGTTCTTTGGCGCGGCGATTGGAGTGGTGTCGTGCTACAAGGGATTTCATTGCCGACCTGGAGCGGCTGGCGTGGGGCAAGCGGCAACCGCCAGCTTTGTGGCTAATTTCATGGCGATCGTGATATTGAACTTGGTGTTGGCGCAATTTCTCAACGCATTTATTCGATGGCTCTTTCCCAACCTGCCAAGCGTGCTGGGATAATTCCAGCCGCAAGAAAGCGCCAAATGCGGGCGTTCGAAATCGGCTGTCATAATTGGCGCAACACCGTACACTTTGATCCTTACTGCGGGAGTAGCTCAGTGGTAGAGCGGCAGCCTTCCAAGCTGCATGTCGCGAGTTCAAGTCTCGTCTCCCGCTTTCGCTTGCGTATTTGGTTGCGCGTACTTGCGACCGGGTCCCATCAAGCTTTGATCAAGCGAGCAGAGAAATTATTTTGTTGTCGTCAATTCAAACTCGCCGTACAAGGCGCGGTGTTCGCCAGGCAATCCATTTTTGGTGGGCTTTGGATTGCGCGCGTTGGCCACACCAGCCTCGCCAAGAATTTCAATCGCAACGCACTTTAGAAGCGCGTTGGTGAAAATAAAATCAATTCGATCTGATCGGTCGCGCTTCATGGCGATTGTTGGCCATGTCGATCCTGGGTCGTCGACAACGTTGGAGTGCGACGCGCGGTAGGCGTCGCGCAAACCGGCGCGCTCCAAATTTAGAACCGCGGGCCACGTCACGCGCATGGGACACAATTCCACGCGCACCGCTTGATCACACCAATCGCCGCCACTGGGTTCGTTCACCATGCCCGCCGCGATCACGGGTAAACGTTGCGACTGCAACCCCACAGCCGTGTTGGCGGCGCGCACTGCCACGGCCAAATGTTCCGACTGTAAACCGCGCGTGGTGTTGGCGGCGGCAATGGCCGCCTCGGCCGAATTCATAAATGGTTGCTCGTCATGGGCCACGCCGCAAAGTTGATACGGCTGATATGGGGCGAATGGAAATTGAATTGCAAACGCGATCACTTCGCGTCCGTCCCCTGCCTTCAAGCGCGCGCCCAAGCCTTTCCATAGTTCACCGTCCTTGGCCGGAGATTGCGTCCATGTGGTCAACAATCCGGCGCCCTCTGCGGCCGCGGGCATTGGTATCCACGTTCTGTGCGTGGCCGCGGCCAAAGCCACCGCGGCGCATTCACCGCGCGCAATAAAGACAATATCCGCTGGAAATTCATCAAGAATATTCTTGGCGCGCTCCACGCGTTGCTCGGTCGTCAACGCATTGCGCTGGCTGGCGCAACCAAGATCCAGCGTCAATAATTTTATGCGCGCCGGCGGGCTTGTCTGAATAATTTGAGTTTGAGAAAGCCCGGATGCGAGCGCAATCAATGCCAAGCAGAAACACGCACGAGCGAATGAAAATAAAAATGTACTTGATGACTTCGGCACACTCGCGGTCGAACTGGTCGAAAATCGCTTCATGCAATCCGTCCATTATTTGGTTGCGGCGGTCGCTGGCATCACGGTCAATGTCAACGTTAATGACTTGGCTGGCGCAACATCTTTTTCCCATGAACGCACCAGCACAAAGAGAACTTTCACATTGCCTTGGCTTTTTCCGTGCAACACAAATATGGTTCGCACGCGACCTCCCACCACTCCGGTGTCCACGGGCGCGATTTCCGGCGGGTTGTCAACCAGAATAGTTGGATCGTCCTTCAGTTGGCATTGCCACTCATATCCGGTGCCAGCGTTTGATTCCAACGCCACTTTAAATTCTTCACCCACGCTAATGGATTTGTCCAGGGAATTTTCCAAATCTAAAACTGCGCCTTGATCAATTGATGAATTTGCCGCATCCAATTTCACTGACGACAGACGTCGAATAGCCATAATGGGTGATGGCCCCCCTCCACTACAAGCGCACAATGACCAGCCCATGCCCATGAGGGCCGCGGTGGTCAAACCAAGTTTCAGCATGACTGCACGGCTTTTTCAATCGCCGAGAATTCCACTTGCACTCCTGGATCCTCGCTAATCCATGCGTATTTCACGATGCCTTTTGCGTCGATCACAAACGCCGCTCGCTTGGACACGCCCTTGAGTCCCATGAGATCCTCATGCAACGCGCCGTAACTTCGCGAGACATCTTTGTTGAAATCGCTCAACAATGGAAATGGAATTTTTTCAAGCTCACTAAACTTGGCAGTGACAAACGGGGAATCCACGCTCACGCCAAACACTTTACAGCCCGCTTGGCTCCACTTGCTCCACCCGTCTCGAAAGTGGCACATTTCCGCAGTGCACACGGGGCTGAATGACAAAGGAAAAAACAACAATACAACTGGTTCGTGCCCAATGACCGTTGCCAAATCCACAACTTGACCGGGTTTGGTTGGAAGCGCGAATGCGTGTGCCTTTGATCCAACTGAAATAAGCATGTGCTGAAACTCCAAATGGTGCGGAAAGCTCGCCGCAATGGCGGGCGTTGAAGTGACAACGGTAGCAAGATGGCCACTATTGCACCACCTGTCCACAAAAAATAATCCCTTATCAGCCGAAAGTGAACTTTATAGAAGCCCAACGGGCATTTAGACAATCATCAAGAAAAAAGGCAGGAACTTTTAAATCCGCACTCTTGGCGTTGCATGATTTCACATACCGCTCAAAGCGGAGAAATGGAGCCTTCGATGAACCGCCACATCGCATGCCTACTGAATAGTTCTGATGTGTCCAGAAAATTGCCTCGCTTCACTTTATTTCGCAACACGAGTGCCTTGCGAGCAACCGCATTGGCGCGCCGCATTGCGTTGCCGTTACCTGACAGCACGCGAGTGATTTGCGCCTTCGTCTGGTCATGTATGTTGGCTTGTTGCCTGATTAGTGCGCCAACAATTGCCCAGAACAATCCATGTTGCGGCCCGCATGCTGGAATGGGTTGCTTCAATCAAGAGTGCAACGACACGG
Source organism: uncultured Planctomycetia bacterium (assembly GCA_937919205.1). Classification (GTDB taxonomy): domain Bacteria; phylum Planctomycetota; class Phycisphaerae; order Phycisphaerales; family SM1A02; genus SYAC01. The sequence goes on along the minus strand of CALFOZ010000154.1, from coordinate 2,562 downwards.
TGTGCTTGCTGGATCCGTTTTGCTGTTCTATTGCTTGGGATGAACGCTGTGCGCTAGAGGCCGGTGTTCTATGCCAAGCTTGCCGCTCCACCACGGAGTGCCAAGTGCCAATTCCAGATCTAGACGAGATGAATTCGTGTGGCATTGCCATCCCGCAGAATTGTGAAAATAGTATGGATGCGCGGGCGCTCATTCCCGGTTTAAAATTTGGCGGTCAAGCCTGGTCAACTGACATCGATCGCGATGTGGATTGGTTCGAAATTTGGCTTGATACGCCTCAATTGCTCAGCATTGAAATGTGGACCACGGGCTCCATAGGCGTGGCGATTCTGGATGACCAGTGTCCCCCCACAACTCTGGCGGAGGGCGTGGATGGTTGCTCTTCAATCACTCGCGCGTGCGTGCCTGCGGGGCGCACTCGAGTGGTGGTGCGATCCATATTGTTTGACAATATTTCTTGCCAAGACGAACGCTCGCACTACACCATTCAAGCCAGTGTTACGCCTTGCACGCCTGTGCGACTGATCAATGACCGCTGTGACATGGCGTTGCCGGTGAATGTGGGCCAAACTTTTGCCGACACAACAAACGCCACCAGTGAAAATACATGGTTGCCAACAAGTTGCGATGATGGCGCCGGCTTGGCGTTCACGCACGATGCATGGTTCACATTCACGGCGCATGCATGGGGCATCTTTCAAGTGAACACGTGCAACGTTCTTACATTTGATTCGCGCATCGCGGTCTACAGCGACTGCGGTGGAGACTTGCTTGCCTGTAGCGATGACGCCTGCGATGGCGATGGCGCGATGGCTGAATTTGAAATGGCCTGCGGAGAGACGGCTTTCATTCGCGTGGGCGGTTGGGGTGTGGGTGGACCAATAACTCTCTCAATTGAACCGGTCTCCACAAGCAGTTGCAATTGCCCCGCGGACTTTGATAGTTCGGGCGAAGTAAACAGCGCGGATGTTGGCCTTTGCCTAGCGCATTTTGGGGAAATGGGCGGTCCCTTGGACCTGAATGGCGATGGCGAAGTGTCATCGGGAGACCTTGGAATTATTTTACTTTCATTTGGAAACTGCCCTCCGTAACGCATGTTTAAACTTATGTGGAACTTGGATTTGATGAGCTTCGGACTTATAGTGCATTGATGCCTATCAAGACACATCTTTTCAATTGGGTGGGCGTTGCAGGGTTGTTGCAATTTCATGTTGCACACCCTTCACTCTTGCTCATGCCACGTGGAAATTCATCGTGTTAAATTTTAAATCATTGTCTTTGTTGGTCGCCCTCACCTGCATACTTGGGTGTTGCGTGACAACATCCCATGCGCAACAATCTGGCTGTGGCTTGGGGCTCTGTGGCGAAACGCACCTTGGTCCAGGATGCGTTGATATCGATTGTTGCACCGGGGTTTGCGGGATCGCGCCAATCTGCTGTGAGACCAACTGGGATGCAGACTGTCTATTTTACGCCAATCAAACTTGTCAAATTTGTGGAATACCTGGCTTGGGGTCCTGCTTCATTCCCCACATCAAGGCATCATGCGCGGATTCCGCGTGTTGCGAAATAGTTTGTGCGATCGATCCATTTTGTTGTGAATCCAGTTGGGACTCCAATTGCGCTTTCACGGCTCAAGAAACATGCGTGCTTCCTCCTCCAATGAGTTGTGGCGATCCAAACGCGGGCAACTGCTTGCAAGCCCACGGAAATTCCAGTTGCGCCGACGCGACGTGCTGTCAATTGGTGTGCGCCGGATCACCCAATTGCTGTGAGGTGATTTGGGATGATCTTTGCGCATTCGTGGCGGTGCAATTGTGCAACTCAAATTGCACTTTGACATGTCCAGCCGGCGCAAGCAATGAAAGCGAAAGTTGCTTGGCGCTCACCAATGATCCAAGCATTCGCCCGGATAGCGTTGGACCCAACACTCCCCAAACAATTCCGACGCAAGCCACCATATGCGGAAATATATTCACCACCAACGACAACGGTTCTTCTCAAGTTGATGTGGATGTGTATGCCATCGATCTACGCAACGCCGATACCGATCGCGATGGATTGGTGAAAGTTTCCGTCACGCTTGCGTCCGCGCAACCCGTGTTCGCGGCCCTTGTGCCAACAAACTCCACCGAAACTTCTTTGCCTGGCGGTCTGGTGCTTGTCAACGCCGCGGCTTGCTCCTCCGGACGCGATTGGACTTGCGTGGCTCCAGCGCAATATTGGATTGTGATCGCGCCAGGAGCCAACGGAATTATTTCCAGCCAAACAATAGATTGCGCCAACGGCAAATACTGGATGAAAGTTGAAACCGCGGCCACATGCGCCCTGCCTTGCGTGAACGCCACGGGTGGTTGCTTTGATGTGCATGGAACACCGAGTTGCGTTGATCCATCATGTTGCTCCATGGTGTGCGCCTTCATCGCGTCGTGTTGCGAATCCGCCTGGGATGCGGACTGCGCCATCTTGGCCGCCGAGGATTGCGGCGCTCCCGCTCCCGCAAATGACACCTGCGCAAATCCGCTAGATATTGCAACTGGCTCCACCAACATCACGTTGTTG
>CALFOZ010000153.1 GCA_937919205.1 uncultured Planctomycetia bacterium | reverse complement strand
CCAATTGTGAACGCGGCGCCAGAAGATTTTGCGCGCGCATTTGAAATGCATGTGCTCACGGGTCAAGCCATTGTTCAAGCGTGCGTGCCTGGAATGCAAGCGGCTAAGTTTGGCCGCGTGATCAACATCACCAGCACATCGGTGGTCACGCCCATTCGCTGGCTTGGCGTATCTAACACCATTCGCGCGGCCGTTGCCAATTGGTCGCGCACAATCGCGGGCGAACTTGGCGCGTTTGGAATTACCGCCAACACCGTGTTGCCGGGTTTTACGCGCACGGCGCGGCTGGACAGTTTGTTCAAAGGTCGCGCCGCAAAAAATTCTTCCACGGTTGACGCCGTGGAGCGCGAGGCGCTTGCAACTATTCCAGCTGGCAGGTTTGGCGAGGCCAGTGAAATTGCGGCGGTGGTTTTATTTCTTGCGTCGCCCGCGGCCAGTTATGTGAATGGAATTAATTTGCCGGTTGATGGCGGCCGTCTTGCTATGCAAAGTTGAGCGCGCATGAACCAGAAAATTATTGATATTTCACCGTGTATTTCAAGCAAATTGGCGGTGTGGCCCGGTGACGTGCCCGTGACGCGCGAGGTTGCGTTTGACATGAAGCGCGGCGATGTGGTCACGCTAAGCGCGATGCGCGCCACGGTTCATTTGGGTTCGCACGCTGATGCGCCCAGTCATTACGGGGTGAATGGCCGCACCATGGAACAGCAACCGCTTGAGTTGTATTGGGGCAAGTGCGAGGTGATCAAAGTGAATCCGCGCGCGGTTGCAGGCGTGGCGTTGAATATGCCTAGTGCGGAAAATCGTTTTGGCCGTGGCGATCTTGCGGTCAGTGATGCGTGGGTTCCAACATTGCCGCGCGTGCTATTTGCAACGGGAACGTATCCCGACAACAACACATGGAACGCGGATTTTGTGGCGATGCAACCCGACTTTGTGGATTGGCTGGCTGATCATGGAGTGAAACTTGTTGGCGTGGACACGCCAAGCGTGGATTGCGCGGAGTCCAAAGAGTTGCCCGCGCACAAAAGATTTTTAGCGCGCGACATGGCCATTCTTGAGGGGCTTGTGTTGCGCAATGTGCCGCCCGGCCGCTACGAATTGTGCGCACTGCCATTGGCGCTTGAGGGCTTTGATGGAAGTCCAGTGCGCGCGGCACTGCGAGCGATTGAGTGAGCCGAAAAACTAAAGCGCGCCAGTCCAGCACACAACTTTTGTTTCAACCGCGATGGGCGTGGGCAGTGACACAATTTCCAGCGTAGTGCGAGTCGGATTTGGATTTCCCTCGCCGGCGAAAAATTCCGCGTAGATGCGGTTGTACGTGGCGAAGTCGCGCTTCATGTTGGTGAGAAAAACCGTCACATCAAGCACGCTGCTCCATGGAAGTCCGGCGTCCTGCACAACCATGCGCGTGTTCTGAAAGCAGGCGCGGCATTGGATTTCAAAATCAAACGGTTCAACGCCTGGAATTATTGTGCTACCGCGTTGGCGCGGACCAACTCCGCTGAGGTAGACAAAATCACCAGCGCGCTTGGCGTGTGGATATGGTCCCACCGGTTCCGGCGCACGAGTTGAGTGAATGTCTTGATTTGTATTGTGACTCATATGTGTATCCCTTCTAGAAGCATGCTTGCGAAGCATCATGAGCTCCGTTGGAATGTACGTGCGCAAATGCGTGAGTGATTATTTATTAAGCATTACAGTTGCGTGTCGTTCTCTGCTAAATCGGTTTGAATTTCCGTATAAAAAGTGCGCATGTTTATTTGACGCGCACCACAGTAACGGGTTCGGCGAAAAATCGCAGGGCCTCATTGCCGCCTTCGCGACCCAAACCGCTGGCGCGCATTCCGCCAATCGGAACGCGAAGGTCGCGCACCATCCAAGAATTAATCCACACCGTGCCGCAATCAAGTTGCGCGGCTACGCGGCCGGCGCGCGCGGAGTCCGTGGTCCACACGCTTGCGGAAAGTCCAAAGTGCGTCCCGTTTGCAATCTGAATCGCGTCGGCTTCGTCATTAAATGGAATCAGCGTTGCCACGGGGCCAAATATTTCCTCTTGATTAGTGCGGCACGTGGGCGCAAGATTTTCTATAAGCGTTGGCACAAAGAACGCGCCGGCGCGAACGCGCTCTGGAAGTTGCGACGCGCTGACGCGTGTACCTCCGCACAAAATTCGGCCGCCTTCGCTCACGGCAAGTTCAACGGCACCAGCGACTTTGTTTAAATGCTGTTGCGACACAAGTGATCCAATGTCGGTGGTCGCATCAAGTGGATCACCCACGCGCAAGGCTTGCGCGCGCTGGACGAGCGCGGGAACAAATGTATTCCACGCCGCGCGCTGAATCAGAATGCGCGAACTGCAATGGCACACCTGTCCTTGATTTGTAAATGTGGATTTGATCACGCCGTCAAGCGTGGCGTTGAGTTGATCGGGAGTTGCCGCATCCGCAAAAATGATCGCGGGATTCTTTCCGCCAAGTTCAAGCGCCACTCGTTTAAATGTTGGCGCGGCGGCAAGCGCAATAGATTGACCCGTGGCGGTGCCACCAGTGAAAGTGATGCAGGAAACTTGTGGGTGCGACACAAGCGCGGCGCCCGCCGTGTGGCCACGGCCGTGAAGAATGTTCAGCACGCCAGCAGGAAAGCCAGCTTCAACCACTCGTTCGGCAAGCATGTGCGTTGTGAGCGGCGTGATTTCACTTGGCTTGGCCACAACGGTGCAACCTGCGGCCAGCGCTGGCGCAATTTTCCAAGTGAACAAATACAGCGGCAAATTCCAGGGGGAAATGCACGCGGCCACGCCAAGCGCGCGGCGATGAATTTTAGAAACGCTGGTTTCATTCTCAAATGTTTCCGTGTCGCTGTGCGCAATCGCATCCGCGAAGAAGCGCACGTTTGAAATGGCGCGCGCAATATCCACGCTCCGGGCAAGCGACAGCGGCTTGCCAGTGTTCGCGCTTTCCACGCGCGCAAAATCCTCGGCGTCGCGCTGAATCAGGTCCGCAAGTTTGTGCAGTGGCGCGGCGCGTTGCGCGGGGGCAAGCGCGCTCCACACTGGAAATGCTTTCGCCGCGGCGGCGACCGCGCGATCAATGTCGGCGGGGGCGCTGTCAGGAATTGCCCCCATCACTTCGCCGGTTGCTGGATTGATCACGTCAATCATGGCGCCACTTTGGGGCGCGCAAAAAGTTCCGTCAATAAAGTTGTGAGCGCGTATCAATGGCCGCTCCGAAAGCGGTGCGCCATTGTGTTGCGTTGTACAAAATCAAATGTCGGCATCACTTATTTCTCGTTGCGCTCCACATAAATGAAATTAATATTCCTATAAAGAAAAATGTGAACACAAAGATAGAACTTCGGTGATCGCTGAGGGCAGCCCAAAATCCTCCCGAGATGCAACACAGTAAGAAAATTACAAGGCGAGAGCGAATACCGTCTTGCTTGTGCGATTTCTGCAGAGCATCAGCGTAAGGAATAGTGCTGAAGCTCACCATGTCGTAGCGGGGGATAAAAAACTTCGGAGCCACACCGTGTAGAAAGTGTTCCAGTTTCTTTTTCCACTTAAAGACGCGCGACGCGGTCTTGTCGCGCATCTCCACAAAGTTGGTCAGCGCCATTTCCGCAATCGCGTCGGCGTTGCGTTTGCGGTCCAACTCATACGCGGAAATCGCCTCCGCAATATTGTCGCCGTGTATGGCAAGCGCGTCGGTCAATGATTCGCAATCTTCAAAGCTGGCGTTGGCGCCTTGACCAAAGAATGGAACAATGGCGTGCGCCGCATCACCAAGCAACACCACGCGCCCGCCTTGCGACCATGGATTACAGCGAACGGTCAACATACTGCCAACAGGATTCGCGTCAAAGTCCGCGTCAAACGTAGGCATCAATGGCAGTGCGTCGGCGTAGTCGCGCTGAAAGTGCGCGCGGCCATTTGCGGCGCCAGAAATTTCCGCAAAGCTTCCACTTCCACTGTGCGGCCAAAACAGCGTGCACGTGAACGAGCCATCTGGATTTGGTAGTGCGATCATCATGGAAGCGCCGCGCGGCCAAATGTGTAGGGCGTTTGGATTCATGGCAAATGGCGCGTGCGCGCCGCTTGTCACCGGTTGAATTTGCATTTCTTTGTAGCCGTGACCAAGCCACTCTTGCGAATAATCAAAGCCCTCATTTTTTTGCATGATGCCGCGCAATGCGCTGTACGCGCCGTCCGCGCCAACAATTAAATCCGCCACGACATTGCTGGTCTGTTTCGTGTTGTCGTCAATGAACATCACGGTGCCAGACGCCGCCGCAACTTCAACGCAACGCTGATGAAATGTAATGCCAACGTTTTTTTCCGCCGCCGCCGCTTCCAACAGCGCAAGATTAAGCGCACTGCGCGAAACACTTTGAATGGCATGATTGGGATCGCGGCTGTACTGGTGAAATTCCTGCGCGCCCGCGCGCGAATGAATCATTCGGCCAGGCATGCGAATGGCGTTGCGCAAGATTGTTTCCTCAAGGCCTGCGCGCCGAAGCGCTTTCAAGCCGCGCGCGCTGATTGCAAGATTGATGGAGCGGCCGGCGGCATGGCCGCGCGCCCGCGGATCACCGCGACGTTCACGTAAGTCAACGGTCCATCCCGCGCGCGCTAGATACACCGCTAGCAAGCAGCCCGCAAGTCCTGCACCAACAATGACTATAGATTTGTTCACGCCACAAGTGTAGGAAGTTCTAGTTTGCGCAACATAAAGCAGTTGCATTTACGAAATTGCGGCGGCGGAAATTACCCTAGTACCGTCGCGCGACAAATCTGATTCAAAATCTCAAGCGAAGCAGTTGCGAAGCTTTCTTCTAGTTTCATTCCAAGCGCAAGCGCTCAACACTCAGCGCAAATATCCCCACGTGTGCAAACGGTCCGTGTCGTCATTCCAGCGCTCGCCAATGTCGTCGCGGTAATACATGTCTGGAATCATGATGTTTTTAATGCGCGCGTACGCCTGCGCTTGCGCCTGGCGCATGGTGGCGCCAAGTCCGCACACCACCAGCACAACGCCGGAAGTTCCCGCCACCAACCACTGGCCATCGACTTGCTTCACGTCCTCAATGTGAACTTCCTCGGGAATTCCCTTCTTAAAAAGAATCGCGGCGTTCTTGGAGACGGATTCAAATGTGGCCACATCATCAAATGGAAATGGCGACACCACAATGCGCACGCCAATTTGAAAACCACTTTTCACTTTGAACTTAGTCAGCGTGCCCGCGGCCAAGTCGTGGAAAAATTCACCAATGGGCGTGGTCATTCCCTCTTGCTGAATCATGATGGTGGGGTAGCCAAAGCGCGCGGTGAACTCCAGCGGATAAATGCCCTGGCCATTCACAATGCAATTGAGATCGATGTAGCCCACATATTTTTCACGCGCCAGCATGGGCGCCATCTTCAAGAGCGTGGTTGTGAACAAGTGATTGGCGTTGCTCCAAAACATGGCCGTCCCCATTTCGCCAGTGGACGGCCCGACATTGCCCGGAAACAATTTCTTGTTTTCAAAGTTAATGTTGATGGGAAAAATAAATTCCTTGCCATTAAAGAACGCGCCCACGGCAACCTCAACGCCAGTCACGCGCCGTTGCAGTTGAAAAAGTTTGATCTCATCGCTCAGTGATCGCTTGTAGGACTTCAACACGCGGATCACGTCGTCGCCATCGTCCTCGTCGCCCACAAACAGGCGTCGCTTCACATTGCCGGATTCACCCGAAGGCTTAATCACATATCGATCTGGATGTTCCTGCACAAACTTGATGGCCTCGTCAAAGTTGTCAAATTGGCGGTATGGCAAAATATGAATACCGGCCTTGTGCAATTCCTCCTGACCAAATGCGCGGTCGTCCTCCAGGCGGTCGGTGTATGGAGTTCCACCCACAACCAACTTTCCTTTTTGGCGCAACTCATGCGCAAGTGTTCCGTGACCAAGCGTGTCATCAAACACAATCACGTCGGCCCAATCAACATGCGAGCGCCACTCGTTCACCTTGGGCACAAAGCCGTCGCCAATATCGCGTTCCTTCACGGCGTCAATGCAATATTTCACCTCGTGTCCTTCTTTAACAACTTGCCACGCAATGTCAGTGATGAGCGCGGCGTACGAGACAAAAAGAAATTTCTTTGGCTTCATGCTTGAATCCCCTAAAGGTGTAGTGAACACAATGACAAGCCCGACACTTTCGCTATCGTACGGAAAGTGTGTTGAAATGTATGCGGCATTCGCCGCAACAACAATGATGTGAAAGGCGTAAGCGTGGCATTTTTTTATAGTGATGGAACACTGCATGTTGGCGACGCGCGCGCAAGCGTGACGGTTGATTCCATTGTTGGCGCGCTTGATCGACCCGCGTATGTCTACGACTTGGATGACATTGCGTTGCGCTTTCACGCCATGAACAACGCGTTTGCCAGCGCGCGCCACACCATTCATTACGCCATGAAAGCCAACAGCAATGCCGCTATTTTGCGGCATGTGTGCGCGCTTGGCGCGGGCGTGGACACCGTGTCGGGCGGGGAAATTGCGCGCGCGCTTGCGGCGGGCGTGCCCGCTGATCGGATTATTTTTTCTGGCGTGGCCAAGACGCATCAAGAGATCCAGCGCGCCCTCACAGCGCGCATTAAACAGATCAATGTTGAAAGTCCGCAAGAGTTACAGCGCATCGCGGACATTGCGCAGGACCTTGGCGTGGTGGCCGACGTGGCTTTTCGCCTTAATCCAAACGTGAATCCCAAGACGCATCCATATATCACCACGGGATTTCGCGACAACAAATTTGGCATGGATGAATCATTCATGCCGGAACTGCGCGGCATTCTTGCGCGCGAAAGCAAGTGGGTGCGCTTGCGCGGCTTCACCATGCACATTGGCTCACTGCTGTTTGATCTTGCGGTGATCCGCGAGGCCATTGAAAAAACAATCGCGGTGCACGACACATTCAAAGCCGAGGGGCACGCGCTTGATCGCCTTGATATTGGCGGCGGTCTTGGCATTGCCTACGACACCGCCGACACCGCGCGTGAATTTGAAATGATCGCGCAGTACGGACGCATGGCGATTGATGTAACACGCGGAATGAATGTTGAATTGCTGTGCGAGCCAGGTCGTATTTTTGTCGCGCGCGCGGGCGTGCTTGTTGGTCGCGTTCAATACATCAAAGCCACGGCTCAAAAAACATTCGCCATTCTTGACACGGGCATGCATCACTTGGTGCGGCCCGCGCTGTATGGGTCAAAGCACCGCATTTTGCCACTGCGCCAGGGCACGGGCGACTCCATGGTGTACGACATTGTCGGACCCATTTGTGAGTCGTCGGATTTTCTTGCCAAAGATGTTTTACTTTCGCCGTTGAAGCAGGGCGATCTGGTCGCAATCGCCGACGCGGGCGCGTACGGATTCACCATGGCCAGCCAATACAACAGCCATGAGTTGCCTGCGGAAATTGCCGTCAACGCAAGCGGGCATCAATCGTGATCGCGTCACCAACACTGATCATGCCGGCGCGTTCCACCAAAAGATGTTGCCCAAAGGTCACAAGATTTCCATCGCCGCGATAGGTGGCAAGTATTACAATGGGATCACGCGAACCGAACTCGCCCGTTGCTTGATCAATGGTGATCACTTTGCAGCGCTTGCACGAATTGCTGGCGCGAAATTGCGCGTGGTGAATGGTGAGCACGCTCCAGTGATCATCCTCCGCAAGCGCCGCGCCACGCACAACAACATTGGCGCGGAAGCGATCCATGGGAATTGTCGCTGATCCGGCGATTTGTAAACGAGTATTCAGATCCGCTAACGAAGTTTCGCTGGTCAACAGCAGTGGGGCGGCATCCGCAAAGCTGACATTGCGCCGCGGCTCGCCACGATTCATGTTGGTCAATCGCGTTGTGTTGTCCGGCATGTACACAAGCCGCGCGCGCTGATGAAGAAATTCACTCAGCATGGCGTCGGCGTCTGGCCAGATGGCAAGAGCCTGAACAAAGTCATCCCAAATTTGCACGCGCGCATACGCGCTTTCATTCTTGGGCATGTTCGACGTAAGCCTGTCAAGCGCGATTTGATACGAGCAAAAATCGGTATGAACAATCGTCGCGTCAGTGCGTGGCCGCGAATTGTCCGCCGCCAACGTTGGGCAAGAAATGCGCATTATGTTGTGGGCAATATCCGCGCGCACTAGCGCCAACTTCACGCATGTTCGTTGTGAAATAAAATTTCCAGTTTCGTCCACCAACATAAAGCGACGGTCCTGGCGCAAGCCGCGTTCATCCACTGGCCAACTGTGCGGAGAAAATCCAGCCGCGCCTTTCAGCGGATACACATGCAGCGACGCCACTTGAATTGTGTTGGTGGCGCAATGTGGTGCGTGCGATGAGGCTGGCATGAATGTCACAGTACATCTTTCATGGCTTCAAGTGTGATCTTTGTTCTGCGCGCCGCTGACATTGCCAAAGCCGCCGCCGCCGGGAGTTTCAATTTCAATCGCGTCGCCCGCCTGCATGCGCGCCGCCACAATTCCAGGCAGTTCTTCCAGTCGACCGTCAGCGCGAATTATTCTCTGCGCTCCACGCGCACCGGGCGCGCCGCCGTTCATTCCATACGGCGACTCAATGCGGTGTTGCGACAGAAACGACAAGTCCACCGCTTCCAAAAATCGAATGCGTCGAACAAGGCCATCGCCACCGTGAAACTTTCCAGCGCCGCCGGAATTGCGGCGAATACAAAATTGCTCAAGCCGCACCGGATAGCGCCGCTCAAGCACCTCGGCGTCGGTGATGCGCGTGTTGCTGATGTTGGTATGCACGCCGCTTTCGCCGCTACCGCTCGCCGTCGCGCCCGCGCCGCCTGCGATGGTTTCATAAAAGCCAAACCGCGCGTTGCCAAACAAAAGATTGTTGATGGTGCCCTGGCTGCACGCACCAAGATTGAAGGCGCGCCACAGCAAATCCACAAGCCGCTGGCTGGTTTCAGTTTGTCCAATCGCACACGCGGGACACTTGTCCGGCGCGCCTGAAAAGTTTGGTGACAAAATAGTTCCCTTAGGCAAAATAATTTCAATTGGATCAAGCAGGCCTTCGTTCATTGGAAACGCGGGCGCAGTGCCGCCAAGAAGTTGCCCAACCAACACACGAATGCAATACATGACCGCGGCGCGCGTGACGGCTTGTGGCGCGTTGAGATTGTTGGCGTGTTGCGCCGATGTTCCAGTGAAGTCAATCACAAGCCGCGGCGGAGTGTGCGCGCGGCTCATGCGCACGCGCAGTACGGTGCCATCATCCAGGCGT
>CALFOZ010000152.1 GCA_937919205.1 uncultured Planctomycetia bacterium | reverse complement strand
CGTCCAGAACCTAGCGCACGATTCTTTGCACGCGCACGCATTGGCTTGAATTTTTTTCGCGTCCACAACTCTTTGAATGAGGCCGCAATGGCAAATACAAAAATTGCGCGTCACGAGGCTGTTTCCATAATCACAAAGTTGTTGATGGACGCGGGCGACTGCGGAAAATGGATTTCGCTCAAGGCCTTGACGCACGCCATCCATCGGGACGCGCGCACCGTGAAGCGAATGTTGTCGGACATGAAATCTGGCGGCGCCAAGATTCTCAACAAGCGCGATCATGGATACCAAATGACGGCGCCCCCATCGGGCGCGGCGTTGGCGCCGCTGATCCCCGACGATTTGCTGGTGGTTCTGCGAAAGTTGGCGGCATCACTGGCGGGTACGCCGTGGCACGCAAAGCTTGATCAACTTCTTGGAAAGCAAGTGGACGAACTTCGCGCGCGCGCGAAATCCGCCAATGCGAACAAGGAATCGCGCATTGAGCGTTTGGCCAAGGTGTTGTTCATTGCGGACTTTGAACTTCCCGCCGCGTTTGCTGGCGACGCTGACAATTTACAATACAGTTACTCCTCTGACTCGCTGCAACAAAAATGGTTGATGATGTTGCAAGCGGCCATTGACCAACGCGTGATCTCCGTGAAATATCGCAGCGTGAAGGGCACGACCACATCCAATGAAACGCGCGAGTTGTTGCCCCTACATATTTTTATTCGTCATGGCGGCGTCTATGCAATGTGCCAAGATCTATTAAGCAAAAATCCAGAGCAAATCAAATCGTTCGCCCTGCATCGATTGGAAATCAATCCGCGCGTTCCGAAGCCGCATGAATCTGACCCCCCCACCGATAAGCGACCCGTTCAGGCAAAATTAATCGATCTGCGCGCCCGCATGGAGCACGCAGTTGGCGGGATGCCCGATGATAATAAGGCATTCGACGTTGAGTTGGTGTATCGGGACTTGCCACAAGACACGCCGTACTACGCGCTGAACATGGGGCTGGGTGAAATTTGGACCAAGCGGCAAACCCAGCGCATTCGCAAGATTAAAAGTAAAGCAAGTCACACCTTGAGCACTCGATCAGAACTTACCCCCGCCACCACCGAACTGTATGTGTCTTTCAGCACATCCAGCAAAATTGAAACCATTCGAAGGGTTCTAGCCTATGGCGGTCGAGTTGTGTTGATGAAGCCCGAAAGTTGGCGCCACGAAATTAACGCCGCGGCCAAGGCACTGGCGCATTCACATTGAGGAATTGAATTTGTCCGGAGAATCCCGGCCGGCGATTGCGTCCGGCGATCGCGTCCGTCAATCATGTCAGCTGATTGCGTTTAGGCAACGATGCACAAAGCAAATTCTGAATCATTAGGCTCGTCGAGCAAATCCACCACGCGCTCTCTGGCGGCTCTGGTATGAAGAGTGATGATTTCACATCGATGATATATGTGGCTTCCCATGAGTTCCTTCATCAACTCGTGGGCGTCGGGCCTGGCTAAAATCGTCTTAGCGAAATACGCTTTCGCCCGACACAACAATTGACGAGCGTTGGCATGACTGGTGCCAAGAGCGGCGGCGATTTGCGGCCCCTTCATTCCCTGCATGTCCAAGTGAAGTACTTGCACGTATTTCGCCTGCTTGCACTGCGACAACACATCGGTCACAAGTTGCTTGAGCTTGGATTGCAATTCCTGCTGTTCAAGACGGTCAAACTCACTCCGTGAATCCATGAACACATCGACACAGTGCGGACCGATCGCGGGGTTGTCAATGATCCGCTTCACGCGAAGTTGCTTTTTTTCATCCCGGGTCAGCGCCTGCTTGCCCTTGCCGCACGGCAGAGTCATATATTGCCGACGTCCGACATCCATAGCGGCGGACTTGAATGCTGAATTGGCGTAACACTTCAACTGAGCAATGCTGTCAAAGCTGGCATTTTCCGCAGGATTCTCAAGTGCCGCCGCCAGGCAACTGATCGCCTTATTCATGACAACTTCGTGGCCATCAAGACGGTTTGCCGCCAGACCGCTGTTGGTCTCTTGGGACAAGTTGCCCACCCAGTACATATACAAAGCCAACTCCTCGTAGCCCAAACGCTGGCCAACCGCCAACTTGGCCTGGCAGTCAAGTTCCCATGCCTGCAAATTTTCACGCAGATTTCGGGTGATCGAGAGCGGATTCTTTGTCTTAAATTTCTTTTTATTACGCTGAAGTTTCATGTATCTCTTTCTTTAAAAGGTCAAATGCGTCGGACACCTCTTCCAACTTGACGGCAAGTTGGAACTACCCCAATTACAAAAGTTTCAAACCGATATACAACTTTGGACACCCGGAACCACTTCGCCGGAAATACAGCCTCTCTATAGAAAGCGGCCCCCGTGTTTGAAAGTGTCAATTTCTGACACTTTCATAATTTCCGCCCCAACATCTTCGCCGCACATACATCGCCCCCATAGAGGGGCGGCGCACCTTTGAAAGTGACAATTTCTGTCACCTTAATTCAGGTGCTCCTTGGGCGGCTTAGGCTGTTCAACGGGGTTCACGCCTTGCAACGGCGTGGATGGACCAGCGGCATTTGGAATGTGGGGCGTGTTCGAAAGACTTGGATTTACAAGACTTGGACTCGCAACCCCATTTCCAACCACATCCCCACCACTCTTGGCCTTGGATTTTTTCTTAGGCAACGGCTTGCTCTGGGGCTCTGGCATCGCCACAAGACCGCCCTGCAACACATCGTGTAATTGCTTGGCATATGCATCGGAAGTATCTGCCTGAGCGCCACTTGTGAAATCAAAGAAGCCATGCTCGCCGCTGACATAATTTCGCACCGCCTCCATGGCGGCCACATAAGTGACACGCTCTGGAGTGTTTCGCTTTGGCGCCGCTCGCTGAGCCCGTTGAGCACGCTGAGCCATTCGAAGCACATCCGGCCCAAACTGGCTGGCCATTTCACCCATCAATTCCGCGGCGCTGTTTTGCGAGCCCTTCATCAACTCAATCAAACGCATCGCCACCAGAATTCGGGCGGGAATAGACACGTCACGGGCATCCACGGCCGGGGTCTCAACCGGCGTCTGGGTCTGGTTCAAAAGTTGCTTCATAGCCTCCTGGACACTTGCATTGACATTTGGGTTTTTGGGTTGATTGCTCATGCCCTTTAAACGATTCACAATTGCATCTGTGACAGCACGCATTTCAATTTGTTGGCAAAGATTCGGCGGCGGCGCAAGCCAGAACCCCGCCACTTTGGCACCCAAATTTCCGTATCTATAAATGCGGATTTCAAGTGTCACACACGTGTTCGCCAGGCGTTCATTGGTTGACCCATGTCAACAAACAACTCACACATCGCGGGCATGGATTTTTCCGACCCCGGCACGCTGATTGCCAATTTGGAAACCGCGTCGCACAGGGCGCGTGTCTATCAAACTCGGGTCATTCGTAAGACGCTTGGGTACCTGCTTCGCAACTCCGAGATTTGTCCAGAGCTGGGTCAATCCACGCAACGCGATCCGTTTGCGGGCAAGCACCATGCGACCGCGGATCAATCTGCCAACCCCGATGTTCGCTCCAGCGAGCGTTCGGCGTTGGTTCTTAGTCCAACTGGTTCAGGCAAGACTTTCATGGGGCTTGCCACCGCCAGCATTCTGCAACGCACCTATGGCCTTCGAGTTGGTTGGACCGCCATGCGTCGCAATTTGCTCACGCAGGCCTCGCAAGAAAATATTGCGTTTGGTTTCAACGTTGACATGCAAACTATTTCCATGTTCGACCGTTCGCCGCCAGAGGTTGATCTACTTATTGTGGATGAGGCGCATCACGACGGCGCCATGAGCATGGCCTCTCTGCATTCCATGATGCGTCCAAAGTTGGTGCTGGGTTTAACCGCCACGCCATTTCGCCAAGACCGCATCAAGTTGTGCTTTGAGAAAGTCATTCGTGATGTCAGCATTCGCGAACTGATTCGCGAAGGTTGGCTGAGCAAGTTTGATCATTATTGTTTGGACACATATTCGCCGCAATCGGTGGCCCGCTGTTGGCTCAGTGATCCGCAACGTTGGGGCCAGGCCGCGGCGTTCTTTCGTTTTAAATCAGAAGCCGATGAATGCGCACGCATGTTGACCCAAGGCGGCGCCCGTGTGGCCGTTGTGGATGGCGACAGCGACCGCGAACAGCAAATCGCCGACTACATGGCTGGCAAATTGGATGTGCTGTGCTCCATGCTTGTTCTTGCCGAAGGCTTTGATTGCCCGCAAATGAAGACGGTCTTCTGCAGGCCATCTTCAAAGGGACCAGCTGTGCAAATTTGTGGACGCGTGCTACGGCCGTTTCCAGAATTTCCAGTCAAGCAAATCGTGCAATGCCGAGCCACCAACTTTCCGTTCACGCGCATCGCGGAGCCCCGCTACAAGTTCGCGTTTCAAGATGGGCAGTGGAAAAGTCTCACGGCCAATCCAAACATAGACGCCATCGCCAAACAAATGGAGTTGAAGATTGCCCAGCCTGTGACTCCAAGCCCGTCCATATCCTGGATTTCACGCAATTCCAGAACGCGTTCGCGTGGCACCATTGTTATTCCAGAGTAGGCAAATACCAGTGAAAAATCACGCTCCTCAACTCACCGCGCAAGTCGTTTTTATGGCTCATTCATTGATCAATTCATTGACACATTCATCAGCCATTTCATTCACCCTGTCACAGCTTCAACATTCATCCGTTCTATCTATAGACGCTTGCGACACATGCGTTTCAATCGTCTGATTCTTTCTTGCATCTTTTCATTCACGCTTCAAGTTCAGTTCTTTCAATCACAACTTTCTAAAGGCATCCAATGTTCGACTTCGTCAATCCAAGTTTCTCCACCACGCCAACTCCCACGCCAAAGCCCGTCACCCGTTCGCAACCTGTTGCACCCACTCCGGCAAGTCCGGCACATTCGGCATGGGACCGCACAAGCGTGGTTCAACCAGCGTCCACGCTTCACGGCGAAGTCGTGACAAACTTGGTGTACCCCGGCTTTGTCAACAGCCCTGGCGATGTCAAGACATTGCGTTCAAAAGAATCACGTGGCATGTTTCCAACATTTGAAACACGCAACATTGGCCTAAGCGATTTCAACTTTGTGCCGCAAACGCAACCAGATCTTGTTGGCGACAAGAACAACAAGTACGCCTTCCGGGGAACCATTGAACTTGGCGGCGAATCATTCAAGCCCACCCGCCGATTTTGGCACAGCCTGGCGTTGTTCCTGAATGTGCAGGAAAAAATGTTCCTGTACTTCACGCCCAACGAACTCATCAGCCGCATTGTGCAGAAGAAGAACGATCCAAAGTTCCGCCTCACCATTGAGCGGGCGCCACGCGGCGGGCCAAAGTTGCTTTCTTTGTCGCAACAATCGCGTCCCATGATTGACTTTGACAGCGCCTACGAATTGCTACAGCGATACCAAGTTGAAAGCACTTTTTATTCCGAGGGCGTGTTGATGTGCTCCAGCAAGCCGCGTTCGGGCGGTTCCAATTTGCCAATTGGCCCCGATTTGTTCCGCAATCAATTCACCATGTCCGTGCCCGTTGACGGATTGGGCGACGCCAAATTGCATTTAGGTTTACTGCGGCTGATTTGCCTTAACGGAATGGTGGGCATGACCAACGCGTTCACCAGCGCCGTGCGAATGGGCAAGGAACCGCAACATGTTTTAGAACGGGCACTTTCAACCTTCGACAACGAAGAAGGCTTCAGCGTTCTACGCGATCGCTTCGCGGCGTCGCAACGCTCGTGGGCCTCGCTGGCCGAGGTGCAACGCTTGCACGCCTTCATCATGAAGTTGCCCAAGACGGAAAGTTCCGCTCCAGTGCTCAATCGATTTCAATCTCTCATTGATGATTGTTCGGCACGCTACGGCTTTGCCAATTTGTCGGCGCTGACAGAGCGACGTTTGCGTGTGCTTCCAGCCACCATGCGGGCCTACGACTTGATCAACATTGCCACGGAAATTTCCACGCATCATGTCTCCACGCCAGCTTCTCTGCGGGTCAATGGCTGGAGCTCCGATTACATCTCCCGTGAATTTGATCTTGAAGACACGGCACCGGAATTGGTTGAGTTCAAGCCGCTGTTCTTCAGCGCTCAACGCAACTAACACGCGGGTCGCAACCAAGCCAAAGAACATTCTCCGCGAAACCAGGTCCCAATTCCGGGGGCCTGGTTTTGTTGTGACGTTTCGATCCATGACTGACATTCGATCGCCAACCATCTTCATGCAATCGCGTCTTGGTTCTATGTACAAACTGCCGCGCAATGTTGGCCATGCATGAAATTGCAAACTCGCAAGGTAGACTTGTTCTTGTGAAGACCCATTGGCGGCTCAACACACTTCTGGAGAATCACATCATGCAAACCTTGCGTCGACCAACAACAATTCTTTCGCGGACCGCGTTCATTGTGCTGTTGGCCACGCTCTTTGGAGCAACAACCATGGGCACGCGTATTTTTTACAAAGGACCAAATCGTGGCAACGCAGTGTGCAATCTGGCCGGCAATTTTCTGTATGAAGGCGTGAACAAATCGAAATATATTTTGAACATCGATGGCGACAAAGCCTGGGAAGGCGCCAACAAGGCCAAGTGTTTGTTCAACATCTCGGGCAACAATGTCTACGAGGGCGTGAACAAGGCCAAGGTGCTTTTCAATATCGATGGCGCCAAAGTATGGGAGGGCGTGAACAAGGCCAAATGCTTGTTCAACTGCACCGCTGACAAGATGTACGAAGGCGTGAACCAATCCGCGGTGGCGGCCAATTGGAGCGGCGGCGCGCTTTCCAAAATAGAAACGGCGTCATTGGTCTACGCGCTTATGCATTGACACTTTGTGAGTTAACAAAACAAATCATTCGACCTTACGTCTGCGACGTGATCGAATACGACACACTCTCCGCTAGTCCGACACTCAGCAGTCGGAAAAGATGCACATCGATGCCGTGCCCGCATGGCGCGCCAGTCAAATCAACTGAGCGAATTCGCTACTTCGTTTGGATCGTGGCCTTGCCTTGGCCAAGCGTCTGCAGATTCTTTGGGTTCGCCAGCCAATCCTTGGCGGACTGAGTGCCATTGAGCGAAGCTTCCAAAAATTCAAAAGTGGTTTCGTTGGTGATAGTCGAGACGAGTTGGGGATCGGTCGGATCCATCGCGCCGGCGTCAAGAGCCAGAGCCTTGGTCTTGCCGCCGTAGCTCGAGTGCGTTGCGCCCTGAATGAACACAAGCCATGCCGGCGGACCGCCGCCCACGGTGCCGCGGGAATATTTGAAGCCATCCTTTCGGCTCTCTGGCGTTTCGTCGCTCGCCTTGGATGTGTCGAGGGAACCATCGAAAAAAATCAGTGGGACTAAAACCTTATTCCAAGAATCCTCCGAGAGCATCTTATTTTTCAGGCCCGCCCCGGAGATCACCACGCCGGCCTTGAAGCGCGGCTCCGCGATGCTCTTGATTCCTGCCGCATACGACGCGACGGTCTTGTCCAACGCTCGCGCCTGCGTGCCGGTCGCCAGCATCGTGGTCAGCGCTCCCGCCGAGTGCCCCGCCGCCGCGATGCGAGCACGATCGATCAATATATTTTCGCCAACTCCGCCTCCGCCTAGCGGTCCTTTCTCGATGGCCGCGAGGGAATCAAGAATGAACACCAGATCTTGCACGCGGTCTCGCAGATCCAGCTTCTTGGCCGACGCCCGAGGATCTCTTATGAATTCCCCTGGAGTCTTCATGTACTTGGCGCTGTCGGCGTGCGTCGGACGGATCACGACGTATCCGCGCGCCGCTAAGTAGTCCGCGAGAAACGGAAACGCCTCGTCCGAGCCGCCGAGTCCGTGCGAGAAGACGACCAACGGAAATTGCGCGGGCGATTTCGCGTTCGCCTCCAATGGAGCCTGTGGCCAGACGACGGTCATCTCCAGCGTCTTCGAGCGCTTTTCATCCTTCAACGCGAAGGTCGCCGTTGGTGCGACCTTGTACAGTGGCTTTGACACCGGCGATTGCGCCGGATCTGTTTGCGCCGCGAGTCCACAGTGCATTCCAAGCGCCGCCACCACCGCCATTGTGCGGAACATCCAGTTCAACCGCACACGACGAATTCCGGAAGCGACCTTCGTCGCGACGCCTCCGGGTTGCATCACGCCTTGTCCTTGTCGGCCATCATTTGCAACATGTCCACGCAACGATTGGCGTAGCCACATTCATTGTCGTACCAACTGATCACCTTGAAGAAACGATCGTTCAATTGAATGCAGGCGCGCGCGTCGTAAATACTGCTTCGTGGATCGCTCATGAAATCGCTCGAGACAACTTCCTCCTCCGTGTAACCCAGAACATCTTTCATGGCGCCTTCGGAAGCGGCTTTCATGGCGGCGTGAATGCGGTCCAAACTGGTGGATTTCACCGTGCGAAACGTTAAATCCACGCAACTTACATTGGCCACGGGCACGCGGAAACTCATGCCCGTGAGTTTGCCCTTGGTACCAGGCAAGCACAACGCAACGGCTTTGGCGGCGCCAGTGCTTGCGGGAATAATATTTTGGTACGCGTTGCGTCCGCCGCGCCAATCTTTCTTTGATGGACCATCTTGCGTGGGTTGCGTCGCGGTGGCGGCATGCACGGTGGTCATCAAGCCTTCCTCAAGACCAAACTCATCCATGATCACTTTCACAATGGGCGCTAAACAATTCGTGGTGCAACTTGCGTTGCTGATCACGGTGTGGCGCGCGGGATCGTATTGCTGATGATTGACCTTGTAGACAAGCGTTGGAACTTCTTGCTCACTTTTGGTGGGCGCGGAAATCACAACGCGCTTGGCGCCGGCGGTAATGTGGGCCTTGGCCGCTTCAAATTCGGTGAAGCGACCGGTGCTTTCAAGCACATACGTGCAACCAAGATCCTTCCATGGAAGTTTGGCGGGCTCGCGCTCGCTCAATGTGCGCGTGGTCATGCCGGCCACTGAAAAAGATTCGCCAGAGGCCTTCACTTCATGTTGAAAGCGGCCGTGGTTGGTGTCGTACTGCAGGAGATACGCCAAGTTGTCCGCTGGCACCAAATCATTCACGCCAACAATTTCAAATCCGCCGCGCTGAATAGCCGCGCGATACACCAAGCGACCAATGCGACCGAAACCGTTGATACCAATTCGAATTGCCATGGCTGAAATCCTTTTGTTGTGAAAATAAAATAGTGAATTCGTAAAATGTCAAAGATGAAAGACAAAGATGAAAGACAAAGATGAAAGACAAAGATGAAAGACAAAGATGAAAGACAA